>LFTN01000177.1:0-34627 GCA_001513495.1 Clostridiales bacterium DTU087 | reverse complement strand
ATTTGGCTGGGGGACCAGGATTCGAACCTGGACCCGGTGATCCAGAGTCACCTCGCCTACCGTTAGCAGATCCCCCAGCGGCAATTTGTATTATACCACATTGTCCAAGTGTTTGCAAGCCGTTTCTGTGCCCCGGCACTCGGCATCTGTACCCATACACTTGGCGCTTGCGAATCCTAGTATACCAACAGACATGCCGCCGGTCAAGGGCAATTTTAACGTTTTGTTCCAAAGGATGCATGCTGGCAGGATTTACCGCGGCTGCTCTAGAATGTACTCTCTCAGATCATAAGCGAAAACAGCCCTTTCGCCATTGCTGCATGGGCGAATATGTCTACGGTCACATTAAGTTGTGAGACATTGTATCGCAGTAAGAGGAGTTGGCAAAATGAGTACTGCAACTGTCAGAACCCGCTTCGCTCCCAGCCCCACCGGATTTCTGCATGTGGGAGGAGCGAGGACAGCCTTGTTCAACTGGCTTTATGCCCGCCATCATGGCGGCATCTTCGTGCTCCGCATCGAGGACACCGACCTGGAACGTTCTACCGAAGAATCAGTAAACGCTATCCTAGAGGGGCTGGAGTGGCTGGGCCTTACCTGGGATGAGGGGCCTGGCTGTGGAGGGGATTTTGGCCCCTATTTCCAATCGGAGCGTTTGGAGATATACCAGGAATATGTCCAGAGACTCCTAGATGAAGGCAAGGCCTATCACTGCTACTGTACGCCGGAGGAACTCCAAGCCAGAAGAGAGCAAGCCTTGGCTGAAGGCCGGGACCCCAAGTATGACCGGCGCTGTGCTAATCTTACTGAAGAAGAAAAAAGGGCTTTGCAGGCCGAAGGGCGCCAGTCAGTGATCCGCTTCCTCTCCAATGATGTGGGGACGACCGAGGTCAATGACCTGATTCGGGGTCAAATCATCTTCGAGAACGGGATGTTGGACGATTTTGTCATCCAAAAATCCGACGGCATGCCCACCTACAATTTTGCTGTAGTCATCGATGATCATCTGATGAAGATCACCCATGTCATCCGGGGTGATGACCATATCTCCAACACGCCAAGGCAGATTCAGGTCTATCAGGCCTTAGGTTTTCCTGTGCCAGAGTTTGCCCACCTGCCCATGATCCTCGGCAATGACAAGACCCGCCTAAGCAAGCGGCACGGCGCCACATCGGTGACGGAATACCGGGATCAGGGCTTTTTGCCTAAGGCTATGGTCAATTACCTTGCTCTCTTGGGCTGGTCTTACAGTGCCACCGACACGCTGTTCACCCCCGAAGAGCTGATCGAGAAGTTTACCCTGGACCGGGTTTCCCGCAATCCGGCAGTCTTCGACATGAAAAAACTGGAATGGATGAACGGGGTCTACCTGCGGGAGCTTGACCCCGAGGAACTGACGGATTTGGTCCTCCCTCGCCTGCAGCAGGAGGGCCTGCTGCCCGAGTCCATCGATACCCCGGTTCGGGAGCGAGTTAAGAAGATTGCTGTATCACTGCAATCCAGGATCCGCACTTTGGGAGAATTCGTGCCATCCAGCCGCTACTTCTTCGAAGATGACATCGAGTACGATCCGGCTGCGGTAGACAAGATCCTGGTCAGGGACTATGTTCCCGGCATGTTTGCCATGCTGGTGGAAAAACTCATGCAGGTGGAACCCTTTACAGAGGCCAATATTGAGCAGGTTTTCTTGGAAGTTCAAGAGAATGTGGGCCGCAAGTTGGGTGATGTGATCCAGCCTGTCCGGGTGGCTGTAACCGGCACCAGGGTAAGCCCTGGAATGTACGAAGTGCTGGCAGCCTTGGGCCGCCCCCGCACCCTAGAGCGGCTGAAGGTTGGTGCGGAAATGGCCAAGGCCAAGCTGGCCGGCAGGGACTAAGATAGGGCTTGCAGGCAATAAACGCCTCATCATTTAGAAGAGCAGCAATCAACAGCCCTCCCGGGTTTCCCCAGGAGGGCTGCTGCTTAGTGCGCCAAATTCCTTAGGGGCCATTGGGCCCGTCTGCAGGCAGAAGGCCGAGTCGCTGGGCCCTTTTTTCAACTTGATGCCGGACCAGTTCTTCATCAATGGTCAGGAGATTGCCGTTCTCATACAATACGCGGCCATTCACCATCACCAAAGAGACATCTCCCCGCTCACCAGCGTACACCACTCTGCCTATAGGTTCATAATCAGGCTGCCAGTGGAGTCCATCGGTGTCCACTAGAATCAAGTCCGCTTTCCATCCCGGCAGCAGCTTCCCCACCCTTTCCAAATGCAGTGCCTCAGCTCCAAGATAGGTGGCCATCTGAAGAGCCCTGCCGGCGGGCACCGCTGTTGGATCCTCATTTGTGCCTTTGTGCAAGAGAGCAGCCATCCGCATTTCCTGCCACACATCCAGCCTGTTGTTGCTGGCCGCGCTGTCTGTTCCCAGTCCAACTGTAAGGCCTGCAGCTAACATCTTGGGCACCGGCGCAATGCCGCTGCCCAGCTTCAGGTTGCTGGTGGGACAGTGGATGATCTTCACATTCTTTTCAGCAGCGAGAGAGATGTCGCCTTCCTCTAGATGTACGCAGTGGGCCGCTGTCACCGGCACATCCAGGATCCCGTTGTCCGCCAGCATTTCCAAGGGAGTCCTGCCGTACTTGGCAGCTATCTCGGCTGCTTCGTCCCTGGTTTCCGCCGCGTGGATGTGGATAGGTACATCCAGCCGGGCAGCCACATCAGCGACCCTCTGCAGGATCCCCGGTGAGCAGGTATAAGGTGCATGGGGGCCTAGGGCGGTGGTGATGCGGCCGTCGGCAGCCCCCTGCCACTCCCGGCACAGTGCTGCAGCCTCTTCTAGCCCCCGCAGTCCGCTGCCGCCGATGTCTTGAATTCCCCTGCTCAAGCTGGCGCGAATGCCGGTCTCAACAGCTGCCTGAACCGCTGCCTCCATGTGGAAATACATGTCGGCACAGGTGGTCACACCGCCTTTCAGCATCTCTCCAATGGCCAAGAGAGCAGACCAATAGATATCCTCAGGGCTCAACTGGTCCTCAACGGGCCACATCCTCTCCTGCAGCCAGACCATTAACGGCAGATCATCTCCGTATCCCCGGAGCATAGTCATGCCCAGATGGGTGTGGGCATTGACCAGACCCGGCAGGGCTAACCGCCCCCGGCCGGCTATGATCCGGTCCCAAGGCCCTTGCTGCAGCCTGTTCGCCGCATCCGGGGATGTATGCTCCTCGATGAAGAGGATCTTGCCGTCCTCGATGCCGATATCTACCCGGCTGCCCACTGTGGGACTGCCTGCCGCCGGTAAGTTCATTGCATTACTGATTAAGATCCGCATCCCGTACCACCTTTGGCTGCCCGCCGGCGCCGAGCCTCGTGCTCAACACTCAGCACCCCAAGCGGCCCCTTGTCAGTCCTTTTGAAAAGCCTTTGCCAAGTTTTCTCCATAAGGCGGCTCAATGATGCCGGCCTCGGTTATAATCCCGGTAATTAGTTCTGCTGGCGTGACATCAAATGCCGGATTGTACACGCCAATTCCCTCCGGAGCTATCCTCTGTCCCAGCATATGGGTAACCTCCTCTGCAGCCCGCTCCTCAATGGGAATCTCTCTGCCGCTGGCCAAGTTAAGATCAATGGTGGAAAGCGGTGCCGCCACATAGAAAGGAATCCCATGATGATGAGCCAAGACTGCAAAGGTATAAGTCCCAATCTTGTTGGCGGTATCACCGTTGGCTGCGATCCTGTCAGCCCCTACAACCACCAGCTGTACCTTGCCCTGCTGCATCAGCCAGCCTGCCATGTTATCTGTAATCAAGGCAGCTGGAATCCCTTCCTGCACCAGCTCCCAAGCAGTCAGCCTGGCACCCTGCAGGAAGGGCCTAGTCTCCGCGGCATAGACGTGAAACTCTGTGCCTTGAGCAAAGGCTGCCCTGATCACTCCCAAAGCGGTGCCATAGTCAACAGTAGCCAGTGCTCCGGCATTGCAGATGGTCAAAACGCCGCTGCCCTTGCTGATAAGTGCTGCACCGTTGGAGCCGATGGCCCAGCAGGCCTTTACATCTTCTTCGGCAATGGCCTCAGCCTCCAAGCGGAGTGCTTCAACAATCTCAGCCACAGGCTTGTCCTCTTGGGCCTTGAAGGCCTTCTCCATCCGCTCCAGCGCCCAGAAAAGATTCACCGCAGTGGGACGGGTCCCTGCCAGTTCCCTGATGACAGTCTCCATGGCAGCCGTGAACTCCAGAGGAGCATCACCGCGGTGCTCCATGGCTCCCAAGACCACTCCAAAGGCTGCTGCCGCACCGATGGCCGGCGCTCCCCGCACCTTCATTGTTCGGATGGCATCAGCCACCTCGTCCCACCGCCGGCATTCTATAACTTCGAAAACCGCGGGCAGCTTCGTCTGGTCAATCAAGTGCAAGCTGCCATCAGCCCAAGCTAGGGAGCGAACCTTGTCAGCCACCGAATCACACCTCCTGTTCCCGAGCTGGAGTAGTGCAAGAGCAGCTGCTTTCCGGATCCAGCTTGCCCAAAACCGCCATCAGCAGGCTGCCCAATCGCTTAAAACTCCTCCCCATGACTTCATCTACTTCTGTATGGGTTATCGGCGCAGGTGATATCCCGGCTGCCAAATTGGTGACGGTGGCCACAGCTGCATAGCAGAGTCCTGCCTCCCTGGCCAGCACCACTTCCGGCACATTGGTCATCCCCACTACATCGGCACCCAGCAGGCGAAAGGCATTGATCTCCGCCGGTGTTTCGAACCTGGGCCCCTCTGTGCACAGATAACATCCCCTAGGGTGAAGCTTCACATCCAGCTCAGCAGCTGCCTCCTGGATAACCTTTCTCATGCTGGTGCAGTACGGCTCGGTGAAATCTGTATGCACCACAACTCCATCCTCGCCGTCATAGAAGGTCAGCGGCCGGCCTTTGGTAAAATCTATGAACTGATCCAAGGCCACAAAGTGCCCCGGCTGCATAGCTTCATTCAAAGAGCCGACTGCCGCGGTGGACAAAACCTTCGTTACACCCAGCTCCTTCAAAGCCCAGATATTGCCGCGGTAGTTGATTCTATGGGGAGGTATTGTATGGCCGCGGCCATGCCTCGACATAAACACAACCTCCACCCCCCGGAGAGTGCCCAGGGAGATATCCACCGTCCCATAGGGAGTCGATACTGTTTCCTCCGTTACACTGTCCAGCAGATCGGGGTCGTACACTCCTGTCCCGCCAATTAAGGCCAACTTCGCCATCATTCAACCCCTTTCATTGTTCCCTATACCGCAATCATTGTTGTTCCTGCTTTTACCAGCATAACACCAAACAGGCGGCCAGACAAGGATACAGGTAAACAGAGAAAGCACAGGCAGTCTTCCGTAACCTGTGCTTCGGTACGATCTTCCAGATGATTCTCCCCAGATTTTTCAGGAGCCTCCATCCCTCGATGCAGCGCTGCCTCCTAGCCGATGATGGAGTAGTACGCCGCGATCTCATCACCGGGGGCTTGGTGGAGATAGTCAGCCAAATCATCTATGATACTGCGGTCGACTTGCGGCAGTCCAGGATCCAGGGCCCGGCGGCATACCGCCAGGCTGGCATAGGATTCCGGGTGGCTGTTGATGAAATCCAAGATCTGTTGAACCTGTTGGCTTCTTTCCATCGCCAGGCGGGATAGTTGGCAGAGCCGTGCCTATCCCCATCTTCACTCCTTTGCCGGCTGTTGAAGTCTGGATTTAGTGTGCAGCAAGAAGGGTTTCCTTATCCCGCGAAAAGCTGGATCCAGACTTCCCTGGTCCGGGGCCCGTCAAACTCACAAAGATATATCCCCTGCCACGTACCCAGACACAGCCGCCCGCCAGCAATGGGTATCTGCAGGGAAAACCCCATGAGGCTGGCCTTGATATGGGCAGCCGAGTTGCCTTCCGCGTGCCGGTAGTCACCCTGCCAAGGCACCGCTTTTTCCAATGCCTCCTCCATATCCCGAACCACATCGGGATCGGTATTCTCATTCACTGTGATCCCGGCTGTAGTATGGGGAACAAACAGGGTGCAAACGCCCGCTTCAATGCTGCCAGCCCTCACTTCCTGGGCAACAAGACTGGTTATGTCAACAAAATCACTTCGGCTCCTAGTTCTAACTGTGATCCGCTTGATGGCTCCATCGCCCCTTGCTTAATCAGTCTGCACTCGTCCTCAAACGTCCATCTACCCCTAAATCTCTACAGATTCCCCCGGCTTGAGGATGCGGCAGTCAATCCGCAAGGCCTCCAGCCTTTGGGCAAACTCCTTGGGATCTTGCTTAATCAAGTCAAAGGTATCATAGTGCATTGGTATTACCATCTTGGGGCGCAGCATCTTCGCAGCCCTGACGGCATCCTCGGGCCCCATAACAAAATTCCCTCCGATGGGCAGTATGGCAACATCTATGTCGTACATATCCCCCAACAGCTGCATATCACCGAACAGGCCAGTGTCACCCGCGAAATAGATGACCTTATCTTCGCTTCTCACCAGGAAGCCACATGCTAGGCCCGTACATATAGTCTTGCCGTTTTCCTCCACCGATGAACCATGCCAGGCCGGGGTCAGCTTCACCCATCCAAAGGGGAAATTGTGATCCCCGCCGATGTGCATGGCATGGGGCCGGGCTCCCTGCTTGCCGCAGTAGAGTGCCAATTCAAAGGTAGCTACAATCGGTATCCGCAGCCGCTTGGATATTGCCACTGCATCCCCCAAGTGGTCGCTGTGGCCGTGGGTGACCAAGATTGCATCAGCTGTAACATCCTCCGGTTTCACCGTCGCCATGGGATTGCCGCTGAGAAAGGGGTCAAAGAGAAACTCACCTTGAGTAGACTTGACGTGGAAACATGCATGTCCAAGAAAAGATATCCGCATAGCGGGAGCACAAAAATAGTGCCCCTCTCACCTCCTGACCAGATATTGCTCCTTATTACACCAGACCCTGAAAGCCCAGCTGCCTGAGGGCTTCATAGAGGACTACGGCCACCGAATTGGATAAGTTTAGCGATCGAGCCCTTTCATCTGGGAGCATCGGTATCCGAATACACCGCTCGGGATGAGCAGCCAAGAGATCCTTAGGCAGCCCTTCAGTTTCGGGTCCAAATACGAGAAGATCCCCTGCGCGGTAAGCCGCATCTGTATACCGCCGGCGTCCTTTTGTAGTCACATAGTAGATCTGGGCACCTTGATAGGCAGCTTCCAATTCTTCAATGCTGTCAAAAAAGTGGTGTTCCAGCAGATCCCAGTAGTCCAGTCCAGCCCGCTTCAGGCGCCGATCATCGAGAAAAAACCCCAAAGGGCGCACAAGATTCAAGCTGCAGCCGGTGGCTGCACACAACCGGGCCACATTACCTGTGTTGGGAGGGATCTCGGGATTCACCAAAGCTACGTGGAGCAGCGCCCTGTGTCCCGAGGCCTTGTCCCTTGCGGCCATGCACCGTCACTCCCATCTCTCCCCAATTCTGTCAGACGATCCCGGGCCCTATCCTAATTTCGCCACAGACTATTCTTCCCCTCCTGGAAGCACCGTGATTCCGGCAGCCGTCTGCCGGTCCAAGGCGATCCGCACTGCTCCTGCCTTGATAATGAAGGCCGGTATCCGCCGCTGCACCACCACCTCGACACCGGGAAACAGGCCGCAGGATGCCAGCCTCCGCACAAGCAGTGGATCATCCGGCAGCCCAAGGATGGTCCCCCTCTGCAGCACAGGCAAAGCAGCCAGGGGTACCGCTTTCTCCGCGATGCGGCTCCTTGGCATCATTGCCCTCTCGGTCAATCTTCTTTTCATAGCTCACATCATCCCTACTAGTGTTAGCAAGCGGCTCACACCGATCCCGGCAAGAAAGGCCAAGGGGACTGCGGAGGCAAGGATAGCAAGAGCTGTCCACAAGCCCCGCTCCTTGATCATCACTACCAGCTGCGCTATACACGGTACGAATAGAGTCAAGGTCACAGCGGCAACAGTGAGCTGCCCAGCGGTCAACCCACTCTGCAGATCGTAAAGGCCCGCTGCACCGTAATCCCTGCGGAAGAAGCCGTAGAGAAAGACCCGGGCCATATTAGGCGGCAGCCCCAACTGCTCCATGAGGGGTGCCGTGACGTCCAGCAGCCACTGAAGCCCGCCGGTTATCTGGCCCGCCCAGATCATCACACTAGTCCAGATGAACAGCGGCATGATTTCCGACAAGTACCAGCTGACCCTAGCCTTTGTCTTGGCATATACGCTGCTCAGTACCGGCCAGCGCAAAGGGGGAAGCTCCATAATAAATCTGGGTGCAGGCCCTGGCAGGAGCCGGGATACAAGCCAGCTGGCTCCAATGCCCACCATGCCGACAGCTGCTGCCCATACAGCCAAAGCCAAAGGCTCCCGGGAGAGCAGTGCCAGGATAACACCGAGCTGAGCTGAGCACGGTACAGCCAGCGCCAAAATGAAGGTGGCTATCAGCCTTTCCCGCCTGGTCTCCAATGTCCGGGTCAGCAAAGTCGCCATGGTGCCGCAGCCAAAACCCAAAGTCAACGGAATGACAGCCCTGCCGCTGAGGCCAACAATGCCGAACACTCGATCTGCCAAATAGGCCAGCCGGGGCAGATAGCCGGAGTCCTCCAGGAGAGCTAGACTCGCAAAGAAGGCCGTAACAATGGGAAACACCACTGCAGCGGCGTACCTAACCCCCAGGGTGAGAATGCCGAATTCATGGGCCAGCAGCTCCTGGATCAGGGGGCTTGGCACCAGCTGGTCCACTAAGTGATTAACAAAGGGGGTAAACAGCTTGCCAAAGATCTGGCCATCCAGAAAGTCAACCAGGACCCCGGCACCAAAGAGCCCAACAAACCTGTACAGCAGGAAGTAGATAACCAAGGCCAGGATGGGAATGCCGGTTAGGGGATTTATGGTTAGACTATCCAGCCAATGCTGCCAGCTGCTGCTTACTCCCGCCTGCCTGCAAGTGATGCCTTGCAGCAGGCGCTGCCCAGCTTGCCTGCGAGCAGCAGCAGCGGCCAGTATCACGTGCTGAGGGCTGACGGCTGCGCCTAGGTCCGCCAGAGCCCGGCGGTCACCGGGACGGAGCCAGCCGGCGATCTCCTCATCTCCTGCCAGGAAAAGGAGGGCAATGGCCCTCATCGAAAAAGGATAAGCCCTGGGTGCTGCCCGGGGGCACTTTCTGAGCAGCCCCTCAACAGGGGGCGGATAGTCAACCAACCGGCTTGGCAAGGGGGGCGCTGTGGGGCGGCTCTTGCCGGGATGTCCGATAGTCTCCTGAAGCTGCGCAAGTCTCTCTCTTACAGCCTGCTTCAACTCTGGGATGCCCCACCCGGTGATCCCGATGGCAGCGATGCAGGGTATGCCCAACCGCTGCTCCAGGCCCTGGACATCGACAGCCAGCCCCAGCCTCTTTGCTTCGTCAAACATGTTGAGCACCAGAATCACCGGAAAGCCCGCCTCCAGCAGGGCAAAGGTCATGGACAGGGAATGATCCAGGTTCTTGGTGTCTACTATGTGGAGCAAAAGGTCAATCTCCTCCTGCCAAAGGAGCCGCCGGGTGACAGCCTCTTCCTCACTGCTGGGCAGCAAGCTGTAAGTACCAGGGGTATCGACAACCTCAGCCGGCAAGTCCCCAAATAACCCTTCTCCCCGGGATACCTCCACAGTGGTGCCTGGGTAGTTGGAGACTACCGCGTAGCGGCCTGTCAGACGGTTGAAGATCACACTTTTCCCCACATTGGGAGCACCGACCAAGACAACTCTCCGCACTTCTTTGTCCCTCCACACATTCATCGCCGCCGGCATGGGCCCTCTTGATCTTATGGGCAAGCAGGCCTGTATATACCATTTATTGCTAACCTCCCCCTTGGCAGAAGCAGTAGGCGGTGCTGCAGTCCCACCATGGCATCCACCTTGGCATCCCCGCCATCGGCAGCTGCACTTTCCTCTAAAAGGGCATAAGCAGCCCTCTATCGGTCAGACTAGAAATACCAGCATAAATGGGAGGATGAGAGATGCAGCGGTTTAGGGAACCCGAAACCCAATGGGACCAGCACCGCCCGCCGGGCAGCCCCC
The DNA here is from genome assembly GCA_001513495.1 of Clostridiales bacterium DTU087. Taxonomy (GTDB): domain Bacteria; phylum Bacillota; class Limnochordia; order DTU087; family DTU087; genus DTU087. Next base: position 24,575 of record LFTN01000177.1, on the reverse strand, counting down.
GCCCCAGGGAGTCCCGGCGGCCCCAAGTTGAGGCTGAGGCCAAATCACCGGCTGCCGCTCAATCAAATGATGGGCTCCGGGGTATCCTGCAGCGGAAGCTTCGGCAAGACGTGAACTTGCGGGGCTACGGCTTGGAGGCCACTGTCATTGACCAAGTGGCCAGGGTCCAGGGTGTGGTAGATACCCTGGCAGAAAAGCTGTATATCAGGGAGTTGGTGACCAGTATTCCCGGCATCTCGGGCTATGAAGATGGGGTCAGTATCAGTACCGATGGCGCCATCACAGATGAGCAGGTAAAAATGGAGATCAGCGAAGAGTTGGATACCCATCCCGCTTCCAGCGGCAATGTGGGCGTGCAGGTGTGTGACGGCACCGCGTATTTAAAGGGCAGAGTACCTTCCAAGGAAGTAGAAGCCGAGATCATCCGCCTGGCTAGCAGCGCCAGAGGGGTGATCCAGGTTGTCAGCCAGCTGCGGATTGACCCTGATCGAGCCGGCCCGTAAACCAACTGGGCACCGGCGCAGCGTTCCTGCACCGGTGCCCACAGTCATGTCACCATCATTGGCCTTTCAGAGCTAGAGGCCCAGCTCTCTGCTGATCCCTTGTACAGCCTCTAAACCCAAGCTGATAAACTCCTCCAGTTCCAAGCCGATCTCACTGCAGGTCTTGATAATCTCCCGATCAGCTCCCCGGGCAAAGCTTTTCTCCCGGAAGCGGTTCAGGACGAACTCAGTGTCAATGGAGTTGAGTTTCCTATCAGGGTGAACCAAAGCGGCTGCCACCAATAGGCCGGTCAAGGGATCAACGGCATACAGCGCCTTATCCATCAAGGATACCCGGGGCCCCTTGTCTGCGTGGGCCAGCACCGCCTGGACGATGGCTGGATCCACATCCAGCGATTCTAGGAGTCCTGCTCCGACAACAGCATGACGCTCAGGATCGTCCATGGTCTCTTCATAGTCTACATCATGGAGCAGGCCTGCTAGGCCCCACAGTTCCTCATCCTCGCCCAAGTGCCGGGCTAAGCGGCGCATGATGGCCTCCGCCGCCAGCATATGCTTCACCAAGTTCCTTGTCTTTACATGCTTCTTAACTAAGGCTAAGGCTGCTTCACGTTCCACGAACCCAAGTCTCCCCTCTTGTTTTAACAGATAGGTTCGAGATCGCTTAGGCATTCCCTGCCAGTTGTTCCTCTTCCTGAGCAGGTACTGCTGTCCTATACTTTAACCGGGGAGTATAACTGGTATGCAGCAGTTTATGGGACATCTCACCTAGAGGCTCTCCCAAGAACTCCTCATAGAGCACCTTAATGGCCGGATTCTCGTGGGATTTCCTCAAGGGCATATCCCGGTCGGCTGCGTAAATGGCCGCTATGCGTTTTTCCCGTATCTCGGTATTGGTGGGAATAGGCTGCCCTCCCCCGCCGATACAGCCCCCCGGGCAAGCCATAATCTCGATAAAGTGGTAGTCAGCTTGGCCCCGCTTCATTAGCTCCATCAGCTTCCGGGCATTGCCCAGTCCATGGGCAACTGCCACTTTCAGGATGGTGCCGTTTAGGTCCACACTGGACTCTTTTATGCCCTCTAGGCCCCGGACCTCAGTGAAATCCAGCTTAGCCAGGGTTTCCCCGGTCACAACTTCATAGGCTGTCCGCAGTGCAGCTTCCATTACACCACCGGTGGCGCCGAAGATGACCCCTGCTCCGGTGCTGATGCCCATCGGCGCATCATATTCTCCATCGGGCAGATTGGCAAAATCAATACCTGCCTCTTTGATCATCCTGGCTAGTTCCCGCACCGTCAGGACAATGTCGACATCCTGGTAGCCGCTGCTTCGCATTTCCGGCCGCTGGGCCTCAAACTTCTTAGCCGTGCACGGCATGACAGAAACGGTGAAGATCTTGGCCGGATCCAGCCCCGCCTTCTCGGGATAATATGTCTTAGCCACAGCCCCGAACATTTGCTGGGGTGACTTGCAGGTAGACAAGTGGGACAGCAGATCTGGGAACTGGTGCTCGATAAACTTGATCCAGCCGGGGCTGCAGGATGTGATCATGGGCAGCTTACCGCCTTCCCCTAGACGCTGGAGCAGCTCATTGGCTTCCTCGATGATGGTCAAATCGGCACTGAAGTCTGTATCAAATACAGCATCAAATCCCAGCCGCCGCAGGGCAGTGATCATCTTGCCGGTGACAATGGTACCCGGCTCCATTCCAAACTCCTCGCCCAATGCGACCCTAACTGCTGGAGCTGTCTGAACGACCACATGAGTATTGGGATCAGCCAAAGCTGCCCACACCTCTTCAGTATCATCCTGCTCAACTAAAGCTCCAACTGGGCAGACCAATACACACTGGCCGCAGTTTGTGCAGGCAGTGCTGGCCAGCGCCTCCTGCCAAGCCGGAGACACCACCGTATCGAAGCCCCGCTCCCGGGCCGCTAAGATGTCAACACCTTGAATCTCGCTGCAGACACTGATACAGCGCCGGCACAAGATGCATTTATTGGGATCTCGCAGTATGGAAGGGGAAGATGAGTCAATGGGAAAATGGGACCGTTCCCCTTCATAGCTGATCTGCCGGATATTAAGGTCCTGGGCCAGCTTTTGCAGCTCACAGTTCTGGTTGCGCAGGCAAGTCAGGCAATCCTGGGGGTGGTTGGACAAAAGCAGTTCCACAGTCGTCCGCCTTGATTCCCTCACCATGGGTGTATTGGTCCTGACCTCCATGCCCTCACTGACAGGAAATACGCAGGCTGCCTGCAAGCGGCCGCCGATCTCCACCACACACACCCGGCAGCTCCCGGTCTGGCTGACACCCTTCAGATAGCAGAGCCTAGGGATATGAATGCCGGCAGCTTCAGCCGCCTCCAACACTGTATAGTCATCGGGCACAGTCACAGCCTGCCCGTCAATTGACAGAGTAACCATTAATTCCTCGCCCCTTTCTCTTATCCACCTACCGCTTAACAATGGCATCAAACGGGCATCTTTCCTGGCAGGCCCCGCACTTGATGCAGAGCTCTTCGTCGATTATATGGGGCTCCCGCCGGCTGCCGCTGATGGCATTTACCGGGCACACCTTGATGCAAAGGCCGCACCCGCGGCACAGCTCCGGCTCAATGAAGAAATGGATCAGTGCCAGGCATTGGCCGGCTGGGCAGCGTTTGTCCCGAACATGGGCTTCATATTCCTCCCGGAAATGCTGCAGCGTGCTCAGCACTGGATTGGGAGCAGACTGGCCCAGTCCGCAGAGGGAGCTGGCCTTGATGCTCAGGGCAAGGGCCTCCAACTTCTCAATATCGCCTTCCTCCCCTTTCCCCTCGGTAAGCCGAGTGAGGATTTCCAGCATTCTAGTAGTCCCAATCCGGCACGGCGTGCATTTGCCGCAGGATTCGTCCTTGGTAAAGTCCAGGAAAAAACGGGCTATATCCACCATACAGGTATTTTCATCCATGACGATCAGGCCGCCGGAACCCATCATGGAACCCACCTGGATCAGAGATTCGTAATCCATGGAAATATCTAACTGCTCCTCTGTCAAGCAGCCGCCGGAGGGGCCGCCTGTCTGAGCAGCTTTGAATTTCTTGCCCTTGGGAATGCCGCCGCCGATGTCAAATATGACTTCCCGCAAGGTGGTACCCATGGGCACTTCCACTAGTCCCGTGTTGTTGATATCTCCGGCGATGGCAAACACCTTGGTGCCCCGGCTGTTTTCAGTGCCGATGCCGGAAAACCATTCTGCACCGTTGAGGATGATGGGACAGATATTGGCATAGGTCTCCACATTGCTCAACAGAGTGGGCTTGCCGAAGACGCCCTTCACTGCTGGAAAGGGCGGGCGAGGACGAGGCTCTCCTCGTCTGCCTTCAATGGATGTTAACAGTGCGGTCTCCTCTCCACAGACAAAGGCTCCTGCGCCCACCCGGATTTCGAGGTCAAAACTGAAATCAGTTCCAAAGATGTTCTCACCTAAGAGGCCATAATCCCGGGCCTGCTGAAGGGCCTTGGAGAGCCGCTCTACTGCCAGGGGGTACTCTGCCCGCACGTAGACAAACCCCTGCTTAGCCCCGATCGCGTAGCCGGCAATGGTCATGGCTTCGATGATAGAATGGGGATCACCCTCTAGGATACTGCGGTCCATAAACGCGCCGGGATCGCCTTCATCCGCGTTGCAGACAACATACTTCTCATCGCCAGGGGCCATATAGGCGAACTCCCACTTCCGGCCGGTGGGAAAACCTGCTCCGCCCCTGCCCCGGAGTCCCGAGCGCTTGATCTCATCTATGACTTCTTCCCGGGACATGCTGCTGAGAACCTTGCCCAAGGCAGCGTATCCATCCCGTGCTATGTATTCTTCTATGACCTCTGGATCAATGACTCCGGTATTCCTCAGAGCGATCCGATGCTGCCTGCGGAAAAAGTCCATTTCTTCGGTCAGGGCCACCGGCTCTGCATCTTCAGCCGGCCTATATAAGAGCCTTTGCACAATCCTGCCCTTAACGAAGTGTTCATTTACTATCTCTCTCGCATCATCCGGAGTCAAGCGCTGATAGAAAACACCCTCCGGGTAGACAACGATCAAGGGCCCCAGATCGCATGTGCCGATGCAGCCTGTTTCTACAACCTTGACCTCTTCAGCAATGCCGGCCTTCTTCAGCTCATCCTGAAGGGCGGCCTCTACAGCCTTACAATTCGACGAAACACAGCCAGCACCAGCACATACCAAAACGTGCAAACGATATACCGCCATAGTTAACTGCTCCCCCTTCACTCCAGCCCGGTCTGCTTCTATTTAAATCATCACAGGGATGAATTAGTCGCCTTTCGGCGCCCCGTTCCTCTCAGTCTGGATGTATTTGTCTAGTATCTCCCGGATGTCCTCCGGCTTCAGGCGTCCGTACACATCTTCACCAATGTTCATCACCGGAGCCAGCCCGCAGGCGCCGACACACCTGGTTACCTCTAGTGTAAACAGGCCGTCGGCACTGGTGTTGTTGACATCAATGCCCAGCTGCTGCTTCAGCTCCTCAAGGACTGCCGCCGCCCCCTTCACATAACAGGCGGTTCCCATGCAGACTCCAATGGTGTACTTACCCCGGGGCTGGGAGGTAAACAAGGAGTAGAAGGTGATTACTCCATCAACCTCGCTCAGGGGGACATCCAGGCCCTCCGCAATCAGCACCTGCACATCATGGGGCAGGTAGCCAAAGACCTCCTGCGCTTGGTGCAAGACGGGGATCAAAGCCCCAGGCTGTCCGGCATATTTTGCAATAATGTCTGCCAGTTTCTGGTAGCGCTCATCTGCCGCCCTCAGCGACTGGCAGCAGCATCCCTTATGTGCCGCTTCCACTTTATACCGTCTCCTTCCCCTTGGAACAAACTTGTGCCTATTGTAACAATTGTCCCTACGATTTCCCTAAGAACTGCAATACACCCCGTTTTAAAGGGGTGTACGTCCAGGTAACACTAAGGGGGCAGACTTGCCAACACATATATTGTGAATTTGTTCACAAATCGCCCCTACCATAATAGACAATATCATACAGAACTAGCAGGTGTCAACAATCTATTCAGTGAAACCGCTTCGGGCCTGCCGCCTGTTTTCAACTGCATATATGACCAAGCCGGCTCCGATGATCACCAAGACACTAAAAGCTTGGGCTACCTTGATAGAGCCAAACAATATCTCGCTTTCTCTGAAGATCTCAACTACACTTCGCAGGACAGAATAGAGAATCAGATAGATGAGGCCGAGGTAGCCGGGGAAGCGCCGGTGATCACGCTTGCGATACAGGTAGGCAAACAGAGCAAGGTTCAAAACAGCAGCATATATTTGGGTTGGGTGTCGGGGGCTGGGATCCCCCAAGGCAGCGGGAAGGCCAATGGGCAGATCGGTTACATAGCCGTAGCAGCACCCATTGAGCAGACAGCCCATTCTGGCGATGGCTGTGCCCAAGGGTACTGCCGGTGCTGCTATATCCGCCATCTGCCAAGGATTGACCTGTCTGCGGCGGCAAAACCAGATGCCCGCCGCCACAGCTAGGATGAGCCCGCCGTGGAAAGACAAGCCTCCTTCGGAAACCCGCAAAATCTCAGCCGGGTACAGGCGATAGTAGGGCCATTCCAGCAGTACAAAGCCGATCCGGGCACCGATGAGTGCTGCTGCATAGGCCACCAAGGCTAGATCCAGAACAAACTCCACGGAGATACCCTTCTCCCTTGCCTGTACAGCGGTAAAATAGGTGCCCGCGGCAAAAGCTGCAGCCAGAAAGAAGCCATAGGCATGGATTTCTACAGGGCCGATTTGCCATAGAATGGGATGCATCTCTGCTCTCCCCTCTCCACTTCACATCACTATGATACCATACATCTGCAACCCGGATGCTGTAAATGGCTGGCTACAGGGCGGAGGTCCCCGAAACCTGTCCCCGTTCCCAGCCGCTGAGGCCGTAGTATTCCCGAACATGGGCCCTGATCTCCTCCCAGTTTTCCACACGGCAAATGCCCTGCTCTTCTGGACATCCTAAGTTGTGGGGAGCCGACATCAGCAAAGCCTTGATACCGTGGTCCCGAACATCCAGGCAGTTCTCCCAGTAGTCGTCGACAAACAGCTCAACCCCCAGCTCCCTGCACAATGCTCCCTTGGCATTCACAAACCACAGGGCATTGGGCCGAAATCCATGACTGGCCAGCCACTCCCTGGTGACATCCTCATAGCAAGGAAAGCGGGCAGTGATCAGATGCACGGTGAAACCCGCGTCCTGCAAATACTCAATGAGCTCTCGGCTGCCGGGCTGAGGCTTAACCTTCCTGAAAACCTCAGGGGCTCTTTCCTCCATAAACCTGTCTACTTCCTCCAATGACAGGCCAAAGGCCGCGGTAAAGGTAAAGTCCGGTTCAAGCAGCTGAATCCCGGGGAAGTAGGCCTCAATCTCCCGCTGCCAGATATTTTTCCCCCCAGACATCTCATCGGTGAGGACACCATCGATATCAAACCCGATGATCCGCTGGCGGGCCGTGCTGTCTAGAGCCTGATGGCTCTTTTTTTGTCTCACTGTACCACTCCTTACCAAACTAGTTGGCTAATAACCTCTAGATGTGACCAATACTCTAAAAACACCGCTGCCCCTTGATTAAACCCCGGGGAAGGAGTAATATAAAATTTAGTTATCATCACAGAAGGGAGAGTGCTAACGATGCCGACATACGAATACGCCTGCGAAAAATGCGGCCGTTTTGAGGTTTTTCAGAGAATCACCGCAGATCCCCTTGCCCAATGCCCGACCTGTGGTGGCAATGTTCAGCGCCTTGTCAGCAAGAACGTAAGCATAGTCTTCAAAGGTTCAGGGTTCTACATCACCGATACCCGTGCAGCAGAAAGCTCTGCAAAGTCATCCTCTGACGACAAGGCCTCGTGAGGCAGTCAAGACCCGGAAGCTGTCCACCCAGCTGGGTCTAGATAATAGAGGCGGGAGGCCTCTCCTCCTGCCTTTCTGTATGTTCCCATATCCATATCACCCATCTGCCTGATTGGCAGCACACAAATCTTTCAAAGGACAGATCTGGCAGCGAGGGTTCCTTGCTTTGCAGATCTCCCTGCCGTGCCAGATCAAGAGGTGGTGGGCCCGATTCCATTCCTCCTGGGGAAGCAGCTCTTTGAGCCCCTCTTCCACCTCCCTAGGAGTCCTGCCCCTGGTGAGTCCCAGCCGGTTGCTGACCCGAAACACATGGGTATCCACCGGCATAGCCGGCTTCCCAAAGGCATTGCTTAGAATCACACTGGCGGTCTTGCGGCCTACCCCAGGCAGCCGCATCAAGCTTTCGAAATCTGCCGGCACTTCCCCTCCATATTCAGCTAGCAGCATCTGGCAGGCACCGATGATGTGCCGAGCTTTGCTGCGAAACAGCCCGCACTCTTTGATCACAGACTCCAGCTGCTCCCTGCCCAAAGCCAGGATTCCTTTAGGAGTATTGGCCTTAGCAAACAGGACCGCGGTTACCTTATTGACCCTGGCATCGGTACACTGGGCAGATAAGATGGTTGCCACCAGCAGCTCAAAGGGGGTGGTATAGTCGAGGCCGCTCTTCGCCTCAGGATATAGACGTCTCAGCCGGGCAATAATCTCCGCCGCTGCTCCATTGGATAAGCCGCCGGGGGTATTCTCATTCACCATACTCGTTCCCTTCAATCAAGTACTATTTAGGCTGTATGGCGGGGTATCACCGCTGCACACTCTCACTTCCTCGGGCGTACATTAGCAAAGCGGGAGGGAGTTCCTATGCCTTTTCTAAGACGCCGTGCATCTCTTTCCACCATGCGGCAGCAGGTCATTGGCATTAACCAGAGAGTCCCTTTATACAACGGACGCTGGGTGCGCTACATCAACCTCGATAACGCCGCCACTACCCCAACTCTAAGACCGGTTCTAGACAAGGTACTTGAGTTCCTTCCCTGGTATTCAGGAGTTCACCGGGGCAGCGGCTACAAGTCCCTGGTATCTACAGCCGCGTATGATGAAGCCCGGATGCGGATTGCCCGCTTCTTCAATGCAGATCCAGACTACCATGTGGCCATTTTCTGTAAGAACACAACAGAGGCCATCAACCTGGTGGCAGCCCGGCTGCAGCTGCGGCCGGAGGATATGATCCTCACAACCCTGATGGAGCACCACTCCAATGATCTGCCTTGGCGCCGGGTGGCCAGGGTGATCAGGGCCGATGTCCTGGACGACGGTGCCCTAGATGAGGACGACTTTGCGCGAAAACTCTCCCTGTATCACCGCCGGATCAAGCTGGTTACCGTCAGTGGGGCATCCAACGTCACCGGCTGGATCAACGATATATGCAAGATCGCTGCCCTGGCCCACAGCTATGATATCCCGGTTATGGTAGATGGAGCACAGCTTGCTGCCCACAGGGCGATCAACCTCTCCACCGCCGCTGATCCCCATCATATAGATTTTCTGGCCATCTCCGGCCATAAACTCTATGCCCCTTTTGGCACCGGCATGTTGATCGGCCCCCGCCGGGTATTTGAACAGGGCAGCCCCGAGATCGTCGGCGGAGGCACGGTCAATCTGGTTACACCCAGGGGAGTAGAGTGGACTAAGCCGCCGGCCAGGGATGAAGCGGGGTCTCCCAATCTGATTGGTGCCATTGCCTTGGCAGCCGCCCTGGACGTCCTTGCTGAGCTGGGTATGGACAACATCGCTGCCCACGAACAGTCACTAACAGACTATGCCGCTGCAAAACTCAAGACTATCTCCGGGGTGAAGCTCTACGGCTCCACTAAGCCTCGGGACAGCAAGCGGCTGGGAGTGATGTCGTTTTCGGTGGATGGATATGAACATGGGCTGGTGGCAGCACATCTGGCCTTCTACGGCGGCATCGGAGTCCGCAGCGGCTGCTTCTGTGCTCAGCCGTACATCCAGAGGCTGCTGGGGCTGGAGGAAAGGGATGTAGCAAGGCTGCGGCACAGCCTGGCTGCAGGGAAGATCAAGCAGCTGCCAGGCCTTGTCCGCATCAGCTTCGGGCTGTACAACACCCATGACGAGATAGACAGGCTGGCGGAGACTTTGAAGCTCATCGGCTCCCACCCGCCCGAATACTGGCTAAGGCAGCTGCCTTGGAATGATGCACTGGAATCCTACGTCCCAGAAAAGCTAGCCCCAAATCTGCGCCGGATCCGCCTACCCCAGCTGGGCAGCAGCCTCCTCTTCCATCGGTGCTTCCCGGAAGGCCTCATAGATCACTCGGAACTCATCCAGTGAGGCCAAGAAGCAGTCTACTATGCCTGGCTCAAACTGGGTTCCCTTGCCGGCCACAATCAGCTTCACCGTTTCATTGAAGGAATAAGCCGGCTTATAGGGCCGGGGAGAAGTCAGGGCATCGAAGACGTCTGCCAGAGCCACAATCCGGGCACATAGAGGAATCTCATCTCCTTTGAGGCCCAAGGGATAGCCTGTCCCATCATAGCGCTCATGGTGATAAGCAGCAATGTCAATTGCCCGCTGGAACAAGGAATAATGCAGGCGGCTGGCTTCTGCCTCTGCTTCCCGGAGCGCTTGCGCTCCGATTAAAGTGTGGTTCTTCATGATCTCAAACTCTTCCGGAGTGAGCTTGCCGGCCTTGAGGAGAATCCGATCCGGAATTCCGATTTTGCCGATATCGTGCAGCGGGCTGAAGTAATAGATATCCCGGATGAAATCTTCATTGATGAGCTCATCATAGGGTGGACGGGTGCTCATCTGCTTGGCCAGGGCAGCTGCATACCTCCGCATCCGCCGCAGGTGTTCACCGGTTTCAACATCCCGGTAGGTAGCCAGCTTCGAAAACCCGATGATGGCTGTCAGCACCAGATCCCCGATCATGAGGCCCTTTTCCAAGGCAGGCGCGATACTTCCAGCTGCCCACTCCAAGAACACCACATGCTTCCAGTCATAGGCATTGGGCTGCTGGCTGGAGAAAAACAGGGCTCCCAACATCCGGTTCTCGACTTTGAGGGGCAGGGTGATACTGGAGCGCATGCCCTCAGCTACGATCAGCCTCGTTGACTCTGAATCAGGATGTTCCCTCAGATACTCCTCGAGATCACTGATGATCCTGGCTTTGCCCGATTCGATCACCTGGGGCAGGCTGGTCTTTTCTAAAGGCAGTGTATAGCCGTTATAGAGTTTCACCGACTGCCGGGAGCGGGCCCGTTCTGCCCGGATAGTCCGGCGCTCAGGATCGATCAAAGACACTCCGATGCGGTCATAAGGAAGGAATTGGTGGAAAGAATCGTAGATATAGTCGAAAATCTCCTCAAAGGATGCGCCGGAGGCCATCCTATTACTGAGTTGAGTAAAAGTCTGGAGCCTTTCTGCCATATTGTTGAACTCATCGGCCACATCCCCAATCCTGCCTGGCCAGTGGTTAGGCAGCCGCTGGCTTAGGTCGCCTTGTGACATGCGCTCAATCACCTGGCCGGCCTCCTGCAGCGGGCGATCGTAGTGGAAACGGACCAGCCTGGCTGCATAATAGGCCAGAGCCAACGCGGCCGCCAACAGTATGCCGAAGGCCCACCGGAATCTGCCAATCGCCAAGTCCACCCTAGCAGCCAGCTGTTCCTCAGCTAATAGGCCCACTGATTCACGGAAATCTCCGATGAGTGAAGAACCCAACCATCCTACAGCAACTGTAAGCAAACCCAGGAACAAAATGATCAGCAAAACTCGATGGCTAGCAGTCAACTGCTTCTCGTGTCGGTGGTGCACATTGCTACCTCTTTCTATGATTTTTCACTCTTTCCCATACTTACCCCAAAACGGTCAATACCAGACAACAACATTCCACATCGTTTATCAATGTCACGACGTTATTTCTAGGAATAAGAACTATTCCCTGCTAGCTCTTACCGGGGGCATCCAGTTTTTGCACAGCTTCCTTTTCAGAACATCTCAATCTCTGTTTACCCAGCAGGTATTTATTGGAAGTTGCCGAATTCTAGCTTTTAAATAGGAAATTCTGGCTTCTATTTCTCTTGAACATTGTCCCTGGTGTCTTTCCTATCGGGATTCCCAGCACAATATCTTGGCCGAATCAGGATGCCAGCCAATCCGATATCGGTTCCTGTTCCGGTTGTGAGGAGGGGGTAGTCATGACGGTTCCTGGCAGGACTCTCAGTGAGACGGCAATGGAAGTCGGCGTCGAGCCATCGACTATCAAGTACTGGTGCGAGGAGTTCAGCAACTTTATCCGCCCCGCTAGAACACCTGGGGGGCACCGCCGCTTCAGCGACAAGGACATTCAGGACCTTCGGTACATAAGGCAGCTGCTCCACTTCCAAAACCTCTCCATTAAGCAGGTCAAGGAGATGCTCAATGAGGCAGGCACCCATCAGCTGGAGCCGGAAGTGCAGGAAGCCGTACTGGCTCCTGGGACTCCAACTAACCCAGCAGTTGCGGCTTTGGCTCAGGAAGTATCCCACTACTTGGAGAGGCAAATGGAAACTGCGGCCCGCAAGCAGCTAAGAGCTATGGAAGATGCCCTGGAGCAGACAGCTGCTGCGGTATTAGATGAGGTCCGGGATCTGGAAGCGGAACGTCTTCAGCACTTGAGCCGCCTGCTTGAGGACGCAGCAGGGAAGAACAGCCAGCAGATTCTAGAGGCAGTGCAGGAGCTCAAGCGCACCCCGCCAGAGCTTGAAGAAATCAAACGGATGTACGCCGAAGCCAAAGACCGCTGGCTGACCGAAGAAGCAAAGGTCCGAATGGAGATCCAGCGGTTGAAGCACGAGTTAAACGAGGTGCAAAACCAGAGTCTTTGGCAGCGGCTGGTTTGGGCTCTTTTTGGCCGCAGCAGGAAGTTTAATGAAACGGACAGTTCTGACACGAGTACTGATCCCACAGAATAGAGTCCGGATCCAGGCGGCGTACAGCAGTGTAGTCACTTTCCACCCTATCGCCCTTCTTGAGGCCGATAAATAGGGTGATGGCAGCCGCGGCCAGTCCGACTATGCCTGGATAAGGTGCTGCCAGTGCTCCCGCTATGCCGTAGACAACGAGTCCGATCACAACGGGCACAATGTAGACTAAGAAGGCTGCCCACAGTGCACCCCTGGTTTCAAAACTGACTTGGACAAAATCTCCCAGCTGGGCTCTGGCAGCATTGGCTGCCCGCACCCGGACATTCATATCGACAGCCTGAAACATCTGGTGACTGCATCCGCCGTGGGAACATGCCCCTGCCCTTTTGATCTCCACGGTGACAGTGCGGCCTCCTGGTTCTACCGCAATCACTTCTCCGATTTGCGTGTTGAGCATTTCTATCCCTTCTTTGCTGTACCTGCAGCGCTGGTCATACTACCTATATCTGAGGCAAAGGCGAGATGTACTCCATCTCCAGCCTCCCTACCCCCAGGGATACTGTTACATCGTACGCGGAAGGCACTGTTTCATAATCATCACTGACCCAGTAGTCTCCCATCCTCCTGAGGCCCAAAGCATCGAGATTGTGCCTGCCGATGGGATTGCTTAAATGGACCCGCAGCCCTACCCCCTGGGGAATCCGCAGTCTGACTGAGGAGGCGCCGGCTTTGATATCGACCCCTCCTCTGATATCCTTTGCCGGCAAAGTCAGGTCCATGCTGCCGGCCCCGATTTCAGCAGTCAATTTTGTTATGGGCACAGACCGCAGGTCTCCCGAAAGTTTCCCGGCACCCAGCTCTAGATGGATCTCCCAAGGGACCATTACTCCCAAAGCAATGCTCCCTTCATAACCCTGGCTGCCGCGCAGCCATCTCCCCATCTTCCCCGATGACAGTGTCACTACAGCTGTCTCTGCCCTCTGCCGGTATTCCCAGATGGGCGTGCCCCCTCGATACCATATCCTCCCGGAGACCAGCTGGTCAGCGGAACCGATGAGGTTGATAGTCCCTGCGGGCACCTTTAGCCCCAGCTCGCCTTGGGCAATGGACGCATCCCACATCCTAGAGTAGAATGCAGACTGCCGCATGTGGCCCCGTACACCGGGAAGGTTGTAATTCAATGGCAGGAAACCCATGGGGTTGAGAGCGGTGAACAATACGGCAGCGATCAACAACAGGGGGCCGAGGAACACCCAGCGGGTTTCCGCCAGGAGCATAGTCAGTCCAATGGAAATCAGAAGAACAGGCCACAGCTGCCGAAGAGCTCCCCAAAAATCCCAGGTGAGAAATCCCAAGTTGCTCATCAACACCAAGGTCCCTACCAAGATCAGCAAAATCCCAACCCAAAGCTGTCTGGCTCTCATTGATTACCTCCGCCCTCTCAACAATACCGCAATCCCCGCCGCGATAAGCCCGATGGACACCAGCCAAACTGGATCAATCCAAATTGAGGCCTGCCGAGCCAGAAACACCAATCCTGCTATGATAAGCAAACCACCAAATAGGCGCCGCCGGCTCCTGGGATCATGCTGGCTGGCTTCCCAAATATGGCCTCCGCCTTCACTGAATCCCGGCTCTTCCGGTATGATTAACCAAGCAATAAGGTAAAAAAGGAGCGCATTGCCCTCAGCCAAAGCCAGCAAGACTAAGAGCAGCCTGATGATCACCGAGTCTACCTGGAAGTATTGACTCAAGCCGCCGGCAACACCGCCCAGCACTCGATCGGTCTTTGAGCGATACAATTTCTCCATGGTCTCACCCTCTCACAAAACCACAGCTAAACCTTCCACAGCCGCTGGCTGCAGAATCCTGCTTTGGCAGCTGATTCAGCGTAGACATATTCAGCAGGGCAATGATAGTATATCACTATGGGGTGAAGCGGGCAATTAGCACCATTCCCCCGTGGTTCACTGCAGTCCATCACATCGGCAGGACTTGGAGGAAACATGTTCCGACTAGACACCTTTCTCACACTATCGGCCATTGCCTTCCTGACTGGATTAGGCAATTCCAGTGCCTTTGGCCGCAGACTGTGCCGTCCAGGCCATCCCTTAGATTTCCTTGTTCTAGACATATCTACAGCCGTAGTCCCCATCCTCACAGCCAGGTTAGTCATCGGCAGCGGCATGAGTGTAGCCCTGGCTGGGCTTGTCTGCCTCTTGGCTTTCCACCTGGCCCGCTGGAAGCCCGCCAAATACAGCCTGCAGCGCTATGTACCTGCCCTGGCGGCGTTGGGATTCCTTTCTCCCCTCACCTTGGTGATGGTGCTGGCCCTCTGGTGGTACACACAGGGACGGAAATTCCCCGCCAGCCTCAGCATATTGCTAATGGGCCTGACATCTTTGCCGCTGCTGTGGGTTCTCCACCGCCGGGACCTATACATCTTATTCGCCCTGGCATGGTTGATGGTTATCCTGTACAATGAGGCCCCATACCTGCCTTGGAGAAGGGTACCGACTGCTGCTGCCGCCGAGCTTTGGTCTGAAGCAGACAAGCAGCGGTTCCGCCGGCGGCGGATCCTCCTGCGCCGGAGCATCAGCATCGGTGTAATGATGATTTTGACCGGTTTCTTCTTCTTTAACCGTTATGTCTACCGGGGCTTTGGACTGCAGCCGGAGCTTTTCCGGGTGGGGAACCCGGAGCTGCCCTTTATTGCCCTCACCTTTGACGACGGCCCCGATCCTCTGTATACTCCTCTGATCCTGGACATCCTCAAGGACAAAGACGTATCTGCTACGTTTTTCATGATCGGCAGGCACGCCGAACGATACCCCGATCTTGTCCAGCGGATTGTGGAGGAAGGCCATGATATCGGAAACCACACCTACAATCATCGGAACCTCTACGGCCTAGATGAAAACAGTACCTGGCAAGAGATCGCCAAAGCCGATGACGTAATCTCAAACCTGGCCGGCACTGAAGTACACCTGTTTCGGCCTCCCCGGGGGATGTACTCAGAGCCCTCTCTCAGATATGCCCATGAACTGGGCTATACCACTGTACTCTGGTCAGTCAGCTCCAGAGACTGGGCGGAAATCAGTGCCGGCCAGCTGGAACGGCACATCCTCAAGAACACCAAAGGAGGAGATATACTCCTTTTCCACGACAGCGGCAGCTTTATAGGAACCTCGGGAGGCTACAGGCACAACACTGTCAACGCCCTGCCGAGAATTATCGACGGGCTGCAGGCCAAAGGCTTCCACTTCGTCACAGTAAGTCAGCTCATGATCATCGCTGGCTTAACAGAAGGCGATGATCCGCTGCTGCCAGATATTCTGAGAAATCTGCCCTTCAGCGAGGAAGAGGATGAGTGGTCCGGCGGCTGGGACACGTAGGATTTATGCCGTTCCCAAGACCTCCAGCAGGATCTCTATGTTCTCAGGCTTGGCATCCCCGGGGATGTCATGGGCAGGTGCCGCTATATACCCGCCTTCCATGGCCATTTCCTTGAGCCTCTTGAGTTCTGCCCTTACCTCGTCCGGGCTGCCGAAGGGAAGCAGCTGCTGAGTGCTGATACCTCCCCAGAAGGCAAGGCGGCCGGCATATTCCCTCTTGACAGAATAAATGTCCATGACTTCCGGCTGAAAGGGGTTGAAACAGTCTACCCCGATCTGTACCAGATGGGGAAACAGGTCTGCCACTGCTCCACAGGAGTGAATGAAGACCTTCTTGCCCCAATCCTTTACCCGTTGATACTGCTTGGCCAGCACCGGCTTCAGTACTTGGCACCAGCGCTCTTCACCCATGATGACCCCCCGCTGAGTGCCAAAATCATCGCCGAAGTAGACTCCATCGATTTCGGGGAACCGGGTCAGGCCAGCGTCAATCACCTTTAGGTTGAACTCCAAGATCCGGTGGAGCAGAGCCTCTGCAAATGATCGGTTAAGCACCATATCCGTCAAGAAGTCCTCCAAGCCCCTGAGGGCCCATGCCCGTTCGTAAAGGCTGAAGTCTATACGCATGAGATGAAACTTATCCGGATACTTGGCTAGGTTGGCCTTCAGATGTTCAAATCTGATGTCTATGTCGGGATCTGGCCATTGGAAATCGTCTAGGTTCTCTGGGGTCACGCAAGGCTTGGGCAGCCCAATGTCGGGATCTTGGCTTCTGTCCCATTGGACACCGAACTCATCAGTATAGATGCCGTCTGCATCCCGGATGCCGTACTCTATTCTGATCACCGGCGAAGCTACAATATCCCCTATGGGCTCGGTGCCAAAAGAATCGTCGTTGAGATATGCTGCCATTTTCGCCTGTGCTCTTTCTGTGAGACTGATACTGTATGGCGGCCGCGGCACTGGACGATGCTCCAGCGCAGCTTGAACCAACTGCTTGCCTGTCATTAGACATCCTCCTAACATCTTCCCTGTCTTTCTATGAGTTCTCTGTGGTTTTCCATTATCCTACGAGGAATTCTCCCTATAGGCAGCCAAAACTAGGCACCTTGTGGAGTACACCAGCAGCCAACCTCCAAAGGTCACAGCCGGAGGCACAAGGCAGAAACATCAAAAAACAGGGGCCCCAAAGAGCCCCTGCGTCATCTGCCTGTCAAAGCCAGTTATTCAACTAAGCCCAGACGCCTGGCATTATCCTCCATCAGTGCCATCAAACTGTCTAGTTCTTTACTGGGGAAATTGGCCAGCTGAACGTAAGGCACATCAGCGATGGCAGCGATTCCTTCTCCCGATGGGTTATGGTAATTGTCAATTACCATGGCTGGGCCCAGTTTTGCCAGCTCAGCCATCTTGGCGGGACTCATCTCATCGGGAGTAAAGACTCCGATGACATCATAGCCCAGCCACCTCACAAAGGCCTGCTGATGGAAGTTCACCAACACGGCAACGTCTGCCGTCTTCTGTTCCAGGGCCCGCTGCTCAAGCCGGGCGGTGAAGGCATTGAAATCTTCTTCCCACTGGGCTTGTCTATCCTCAGTGCCGAAAACAGCAGCCAGCTTGCGGGTTTGCTCCCGCAGATTGTCGGGAGTATTGGTGGTCACAGTCTGTACTATCCGCTCAGCCGGAAGATTGGCCGCCTCTACCAGCTTCTTGATGAACGGCTCATAGCCTGCCCAAACCAAGTAATCGGCCTGTGTCACCAGGGCGATGTCACTGGGCAGGTAATCATACTCAGGGGGATGCCGCAGCTCGATGGGTGCCAAGATTGTCACATCATCAATCCCGGCAGCCTTTACCATCAGAGCGACCCAGCTGGTAGATGCCACAACCACCGGCTCTTCTGCCGCCCATCCTGCCGCCGTCCAGCCAAAGATCACCGCCATCACGATTCCTAGTACCACAACTTTGCTCCTGCTTGTCACTGTCAAATCACCCCATTGCTTACTTCTTTCTTTAACCATACAGACGGCCCTTTACCGCTGTAATCACCGCCAAAATCACCACACCGACAAGGGTAATCGTAGGGCCTGTCGGTACATCAAAAAATAGGGAAAGGGTAAATCCCCCAACTGCCGACCCGACCCCAAACAAGGCCGACAGAAGCAGAGCCGACCGCAGATCCCGGGCCAGGCTCAAGGCGCTAAGGCCTGGAAGCAAGATGAGGCCATCGATGAGCAGCGCGCCCACCACCCTGATGGCTAAGCCAATGGCCAAGCCCGTCAAAAACAAGAGACTGTTGCGAATGACGCCTACGGGAACTCCCAGGCTTTCAGCCAGCTCGTAGTTGTAGAGCACTAGCTGTACTTCCCGGTAGAACAAGGTGAAGCATACCACGATGATCGCCCCCAGAGCCGCAACAAACCAGACCTCCCTGGGGGTTACCGTCAGCAGGCTGCCGGTAAACAGGGCAAAGGCCTCCATGGCAGGTACTCCCGCCTTGTAAAACAGGAGAAACGCGACTGCCATGGTCCCTGTCATAAAAAAAGCACCTGTTAAGCCGGTGTCCACCTTCATCCTGTCTGACCATGGGCCCAGGAGCAGTGAACCTAATCCTATGGTGGTCAGCGCCCCGGTCAGCGGCGGCATACCCAGGCTGAGCCCGATAGCTGCTCCCAACAGCCCTGCATGCATGAGGGCAAAGCGGATCACAGTTAGATTCAAAGTCGCAATCACCACTCCCAAAAGCGGCAGCGTCGCTCCTGTAACAACCGCGGCAATCATGCCCCGCTGGAAGAGTGGAATCTGCATATACTCCATGAAACTCAACGTCAGCTACCTCCAACCCGGCGCAGTCTAGTTATCTGCAGGCACAAGCATACCCCCTTGCAGCACCACCGCCCGGTCGCTTACCTGCTGCCAGCTGTCGGCATCGTGACTGATCACCAGCATACTCAAGCCCAACTCCCGGCGGATGGCGGCCAATAGGTCCGGCAAGTTGTCCCGGGCAGATACATCAAGGTACGTAGTGGGCTCATCCAAGAGCAGGAGCCTGGGTTTGCGGACTATGGCCCGGGCAATGGCCACCCGCTGTTTCTGGCCGCCGGAAAGCTCCCTGCAGTCAGATTTGGCCAGCCCTTCCAATCCCAAGAGTTCAAGGGTTTCCCTTGCCAGTTTTCTGTCCCGGGACGATGGGTGTCTAAGGCCGGCGAAGCTAGTTCCCCACCGTCCCAACAGCACAGCATCCTCCACCTGAATAGGCAGGCGTCCATCGGAACGGGCCTGAGGGACGTAGCCAATCTGCCGCCTCACCCACTGCCGGGCTGAAGGAGAATCAATCCTCCGGCCCAGGACCTCTACCTCTCCCCGCCTGGGAAGAACCAGCCCCATAATCACCTTAAACAACGTGGTCTTGCCGGCGCCGTTTTCTCCCAAGATTGCGCAGCATTCACCTTCATGCAGCTGAAAGTCTATCCGCTCAAGCACCTGCTGCCGCCCATAGCCCGCAGAGACGGCCGTCAGCCTCACAACTATCCGGGCCTTAGCAACTCCATTCACTTCCCACTCAACCTTTCACCCTGCTCAGTCCAATCCCGGAGCTGCTATCTGCCTTCTTCCGGTTCCTCAAACCGCCGGCCCCAGGGCTGCCTACCGTACCCGTGCCCGCCGTGATCGATTCGATGTACCGCTTGAGCCTTGCATGCCGGACAGTGGAGTTCTATACCTCTCTGACCGGTGCCAAAGGGCGCGGCAAACTCATGCCGGCATTCCCTGCAGCGAAACCGCCGCTCCGCTAATCGATAATGCCCTCCTTCTACCCGGAGTACCTTGCCGTTTACCAGTGCATCCGCCACCTTATATCGGCTGGAGGTCAAGACCCTCTGGAAAGTTGGACGAGATACATTCATGCTGGCAGCGCACTCTTCCTGCTCCAACCCTTCCAAGTCCTTAAGCCGCAAAGCCTCCAACTCTTCGATTGAAAGTACAACTTCTTCTAGATGCCGCATGGGTATCCCTGCAGGCCGAAAAAGCGTCACCTCCGGCATGTACTCCACCCGCCGCGGCTTTGGGGGTCTTGCCATATAACCAGCTCCAATCGTTCCACCGATACTGTGGTCACTGATTACCTGCTATAATCGTTCCAAAGCAATGGACTGCAGTCATGGGAGGCCCCTAGACATCACTGCACAGAGCCCTTGCCAGCGCAGCTTCACCCTTCCCTTCAAAGCCTGCTGCGGAACCAATCAGCGGTCTTGTCGATCACTGCTTTCTCCCATTCATGCCGGTTGAAGGTATGATCTGCCCCGGCAACAATGAATTTCTCCTTCTCCCCGCCCACCGCCTCATAGTACAGATCGGCATGCTCAACCGGCACCGTTGGATCAGCATCACCATGTACGATCAAGGCCGGCCCCTTAAATCCAGCGGCCAATTTTAGAGGATCCTGTTTGCGGGCATCCTCATAGAAGCTGTAATTGAGAACATTGCCGCCTATATCAGCATAGCCCTGCTCCCTGGCTTGGCGCAAGAGTCCCTCTTCCCCTTCAAAAAGGTCAAATACAGCCACAGCTGCCCATAGTGCTAGACACTTCACCCGCCTGTCCAATCCCGCCACCGAAGCGGCAACGGCTCCTCCCATGCTGAGTCCCAGGATTCCCAGCCTGTCCCCATCGATCTGGGGCTGTTCCTGAAGGAAATCTAGAACTCTAATGGCATCTTGAATCTCCCCGCTAACCGTCATGTCGGCAAAGTCGCCTTCACTGTCTCCAGAGCCCCGAAAATCAAAGCGTACCGCTGCAACTCCCTCTCGGGCTAACGCCCGGGACATCTTGACAAAAATCCGGTGTGGTTCCACCTTGGTGCCTGTAAAACCGTGGTAGATGGCAACAGCCGGGAACGGTCCATTCCCCTCCGGCAAGTGGAGCATTCCCACCATCTGTTCTCCCTGACTGATCAAGGTAACCGGCTTCTCCAAAAACAACCCCTCCCTTGGGCAAGCAACCCGTACTTACCCTATTTTTCGTTTTGGCCGAGGCAAATCCTGCCGGCTTGCCGTATCTAGTCCAGCAGCTCGCTGGCTAAGAGTGGAAAAATCAGGTTCCCTGCCCGGTCCAGACGTATATAGCCGAAAGAGGCCATGCCCTGGAAGGACATGGCCTCTTTCGGTAGGGGGTCCTTACGTTACTGTCGATGGTATTACCGCTGTCAGTACTCTGCTGCCTACCGGCCTTTCGGTATTGGCTGCCTGTTCTGCAGAGATAACAGCTGCATTGAACACAGTCAGCGTCTGGGCCGGCACTATACGGCCCACCCAAGTATCCTGGGGCGATCTGAACATGGTCGTTACTACCCAGTTATTGGTATTCACTTCTCTCAGCCACAGTTTGTAGACTTCTTGGTTGAACTCCATGGGATCCGGAACATTGGAGGCAGTTCCCAATACTACATTGTCTGTGTAATCCAAGAACAGGACTCCATCTGCATTGGGTGCCAGGTCTGTCGGAGCCATGACAAGACACCGTCTGCCTGTGGGCGGCGGCTGCACCGGGATGCAGATCCGCTGGCCCGGAATCAAATTGTTGGGATCAATGCCTGGGTTGGCGGCAATGATCGCTGCTACCGTTGTACCGAATCGGGCCGCCAGTTCAAAGAGGGTGTCTCCCGGCTGGACAGTGTAGAAGAACCCTTGGCATACCGGCGGCTGCTGCACTGGGATGCAGATCCGCTGACCCGGAATCAGGTTGTTGGGATCAATGCCTGGGTTGGCGGCAATGATGGCTGCTGGCGTTGTGCCAAACCGGGCTGCCAGCTGGAAGATGGTGTCCCCGGGCTGGATGGTGTAGAAGAACCCTTGGCATACCGGCGGCTGTTGTACTGGGATGCAGATCCGCTGACCCGGAATCAAGTTATTGGGATCAATACCTGGGTTGGCGGCAATGATCGCTGCTGTCGTTGTACCAAACCGGGCTGCCAGCTGGAAGATGGTGTCTCCGGGCTGGATGGTATAAAAGAACCCTGGGCATACCGGCGGAACCGGGCCTGGTGCAGGCCGGACTGGTATGCAGATTACCTGGCCGATCTGCAAATTATTGGGATCTACCCCCGGATTGGCGGCCTGGATGGCTTGAACAGTAGTCCCGAACCGCTGCGCCAGCCTAAAGAACGTATCACCGGACTGAATGGTATACAGGAATCCGTTGGGACATGGGACGGGGCCCGGTGCGGGACCAGTTGGGATGCAGATTACCTGGCCGATCTGCAGGTTGTTGGGATCAACCCCTGGGTTGGCGGCCTGGATTGCAGCCACGGTAGTCCCAAACCGCTGCGCCAGCCTGAAGAATGTGTCACCTGACTGGACAGTATACAAGAATCCGTTGGGACACCGGCCGGGGCCAGGACCTGGTGCTGGGCCGGTTGGAATACAGATTACCTGGCCGATCTGCAGGTTATTGGGGTCTACCCCCGGATTGGCTGCCTGAATTGCAGCAACAGTAGTCCCAAACCGCTGCGCCAGCCTGAAGAATGTGTCGCCCGCTCTAATTGTATAATTGAAACCTGGGCAACTAGTTGTTTGACTCACACTAACCCTCCTCCTTCATGCTTTTGCACATATGGGTAGGAACTTGCTCCTACAGCGACAGTCTATTCAGGTATAGGAGAAGGGTGCTAGGAATCAATTCCTATTTGCCCAGCCTGTTGGGCTCCTGGCCGCTGCTCATTTCCGCTGCATGATCCAATCCATGGCCCGGGAGATATCTCCGATCAAAGCCTCACTGTGATAACGGTATGGACCGATCTCTGCGTAGGCATAATCAGTGTATCCGATCTCAGCGAAGGCAGCCATCACTTCGGGCCAGTTCACATCACCCTGCAGGAGATTGACAAATCCAGCCAAGGTGCCCACTGATGTACGGAAATCCTTGAAGTGTACTTTCTTTATCCGGGAGCCGAGGATTCTGATCCAGTCTTCGGGATAGCCGTATAAGAGCACATTGCCCACATCAAAATAAGCACCGACATAATCGGACCCAATGGAGTCAATAAACTCCCTCATCTCAATGGGGCTGAGCAGAAACTTGTTCCACACGTTTTCAATGCCGATATGTACTGACCGTTTTTCCGCTTCAGGAGCCAACTCCCGCAGTGCCCCAAGTGCCCGATCCCATACTTCCCCGTAAGAGGAGCTCTCAGACCCGCCAGGAGGGGCAGAGACGACACCGGGAACTACCAGTATGGTATCGGCACCCAGCCACTGGGCTGCAGTCAGTGCCTTGATCACAATATCCTTGGCCTTTTTCTGCACCTGAGGATCCTTGGCCGACAGAGGGTACCTCCAAAATAGGCCAGTGGCAAGGCTCCTGAGCTCCAATCCCGCTGCCTGAGCTGCAGCTCTAATGGCCTTAACCTCTGCTTCCCGGCTGCCCAGAGACAGCTCTCCCGTTTCCTCTAAGGTCAGCTCAATGCCCTCAAAGCCGGCGGCTTTGGCCTCTTCTATGCATCTTTGGATAGGCCACTCTCCTGGCATAGACCAGCGATTGATCCCCTTCTTCAACTTATCCGCCTCCTTCCCGTATCTCAACATACATATTAGAGGGAACGGTACAGCTCCCCTGCAAGTTCAGGGTGTTTTGACAAATCGGTGAATGGGAAGCTCAAAGAGGTTAACGGTGATTGGAAGAGAATAACTACTAATGCATTGCCGCCAAGCAGGTACAGCGGCATCAGGCCGGGAGAAATAGAAAAGACGGAGGGACATATCTTTGAAGCATCGGATGACTAACAGCCCCGGGCAATTCCGGGCCCAAACCAGCAACTACTATGCCGTCTTGATCGACGGTATGTTCTTTTTTACAGCTATGGCTTTTATCGCTCCCGCTACTGTAATACCGACTTTCGCCAAAGAGCTCGGCGCCTCTCCCTGGATCATCGGCCTGGCCCCCACCCTTTACAACCTGGGCTGGATGCTCCCCCAGCTTTTCAGTGCCCGCTATGTGCAGCGGCTTAGCCGGAAAAAGCCTTATGTGCTCACCATGTCAGGCACACAGCGCCTCTTATATGTGGTCATCGCTGCTTCAATCTGGTTGGTCCCCATTGACCGAGCCAAGCTGCTCTTGACTGCCTTTCTGAGCTGCTATCTTGTATCCAGTATCTTCGATGGAATCGGAACACCGGCCTGGATGGAACTGGTTGCCAGCTCCGTTCCGGAAAGACAAAGGGGCTCCCTATTTGCCGCCCGGTCCTTTCTTAGCTGCATCGGCGGTTTGGCCGCGGGCTGGCTCACCAGTTTGACTTTGAACCGCTTCCCGTTCCCAAGCAATTTCGGCTTCCTCTTTTTCTGGGCCTTCCTGCTCCTCGCTGCCGGGTGGGCAGTCTTCGCTTATCTGACCTTTGAGCTGCCTGCTGAAAGGGAAAGCCAGCCAGTGACCGGCCTAGGTGATTACCTGCGGCAGATTCCCGGCATTCTTGCCAATGACCGCTATTTCTTCCGCTATGTGATTGGGGTTATGATCATGCTCATGGGACAGGTGGGGATCGCCTTTCTCTCAGTACATCAGCTGGAGCGCCTCACCTTGCCCGCTGCGTACGTCGGGTACTTCACCATCAGCATGACCGGCGGCCAGATGCTTGCGTCCTTGTTTGCCGGCCGCTTGGCTGACGCCAAGGGTCACAAGCTCAATCTGCTGCTGTCTTGTGCTGCCATGGGGCTGGCGGCGTTCTCAGCGCTGCTGCCTTCCTCGCTGGCTCTGGCCATAGTCAGCTTCGCCTTCGTTGGCATCTCCAATTCCGCCTACTCCGTTTCCCGCCTGCCCATTGTCATGGAGTTCGCACCAGAAGGC
>LFTN01000188.1 GCA_001513495.1 Clostridiales bacterium DTU087 | reverse complement strand
GCTGCCAAAAACATCACCAGGCACCTGCCCGGCAGGGGCGGGTGGAGAGTGCATACAGGGTGTTAGTACCGGAAAAGATATATATACCTGTGCTGCCAAAGGAGGGACTGGCTGCCTGTTTAGGGCAGCTGACCCTTCTGGGCAAGATAGTGGGCATAAGAGAAGTTGGGAGGCGGTCCTGTGAGGGTGCTCATGCTATCGTGGGAGTATCCACCCCAGGTGGTGGGCGGGTTAGGCCGGCATGCGGCTGATTTATCTGAAGCATTGGTGGAAATGGGACACGAGGTCCATGTGCTGACCGGTGATGCTGCTGATGCGCCGGCTAATGAGGTCCTCCGGGGGGTCAATGTCCACCGCTTGAAGATGTATGGCCCCGCCGGCCGGGATTTTGTCGAATCTGTTACCCACCTCAACATCAACATGCTGGAGGCAGCACTGGGCCTGTTTCGCCAAGGATATGCCTTCGACATTATCCACAGCCACGACTGGCTGGCTGCCCATGCCGGTAAGGCCCTCAAACACGGACTCATGCGCCCGCTGATTGCCACAATTCATGCCACCGAGTTTGGCCGCAATCACGGGCTGCACAACGATCTGCAGCGGCATATCAGCAATCTGGAATGGTGGCTTACCTACGAGGCGTGGAAGGTCATCTGCTGCAGCCGGTATATGCGGGGTGAAATTCAGTACATTTTTCAACTGCCGGAGGATAAAATCCGGGTAATACCTAATGGCGTCAAGGCAGCGGATTTGGCAGCACCGGATGATTTCCAGCGAGAGTCTTTCCGCCGCCTCTATGCTGCCGATAATGAACGGATTGTCTACTTCGTGGGCCGCCTGGTCCATGAAAAAGGTGTTGATGTCCTTTTGGAGGCAGTCCCCTTGGTGCTGGCCCAAGATGAACAAGTGAAATTCGTCATCGCCGGCAAGGGCCCCGCTGAGTATGCCCTGAAGGAGATGGCCCGTCAGCTGGGGGTCAGCCAGAAGATCTACTTTGCCGGCTTTGTCGATGATGCAACCCGCAACCGGCTGTATGCCTGTGCCGATGTAGCAGTGGTGCCCAGCCTTTACGAACCTTTCGGCATAGTTGCCCTGGAAGCCATGGCCGCAGGGGTGCCGGTGGTGGTGTCAGACACCGGGGGGCTCTCGGAGGTAGTAAAGCATGCGCAGAATGGCCTCCGGGCATATCCCGGCAACCCCCAGTCTCTCGCCGACAACATCTTGGCCTACCTCAAGGCCCCAGGTTTTGCCGCGTATATAAGAGAGCGGGCGGCTAGGGAAGTGCAGGCTGAGTACAACTGGGCGCTGGCGGCAGCCAAGACTGCGGACGTGTATGAAGAGGTGCTGCAGGAGTTCCAGGAAAGCCCCTGGGCGGAGGCCGGAAGCTTTCCGGCAGACGGCATCCTAGCCAAGACCCGGCTTACCACCCAAGGGGCCCAGGCCCGCTATCAAGACACTCGAACGATGGATTATCCTTTCGAGGATGCATGGGAGCCCGGGGAGCAGCTGGCCGGCAGCCGCTACTTCACCTCTTCCCGGGAGTATGCCTCCATCTCGGCAAGGGCCAAGGGAGAGCCGGCCTTGACAGAAGAGCAGACCGAGGCAGAGGAGGGAAGGGTGCCATGAAGGCTGTGATCATGGCCGGCGGCCAGGGAAGCCGTTTGCGCCCATTGACTTGTGATCTTGCCAAGCCCATGGTGCCGGTAGCTAACCGGCCGATGATGGAGTATATCATCGAGCTCCTCTGCCGCCATGGGTTTCAGGATATTGCGGTTACGACCTATTACCTCCCAGAATCCATTGAGGAGTACTTTACCGACGGTGCAGCCTGGGGCGTCAAGCTGCAGTATTTTCAAGAAGGCAGGCCCCTGGGCACCGCTGGCAGTGTCAAGAACGCTGCCGGCTTTCTGGATGACACCTTCCTCGTGATCTCCGGCGACTGCCTGACGGATTTTGATCTAGCCGCAGCAGCGGCCTATCACCGGGAGAAGCAGGCATTGGCTACCATTGTCCTTACCCGGGTCCCTTCACCCTTGGAGTATGGTGTTGTCTTTACCAGCTCTGATGGGCGGGTAGAGCGGTTCTTGGAAAAACCCAGCTGGGGTGAGGTCTTCAGCGATACAGTCAATACCGGCATCTATATTCTCGAACCCGAGGCCCTTTCCCACATTCCCGCCGGCAGACAGTTTGACTTCAGCAGGGACCTTTTTCCCCTGCTGCTCAAACAACAGCTGCCGCTGTACGGCTATACAGCCCAGGGGTATTGGTCGGATATCGGCAGTCTAGAGCAGTATGTGCAGTCCCATATCGACCTGCTTGCGGGAAAAGTGCAGGCAGCCGCGCCGGGCACTTTTCAGGACGGGGTCTGGAAAGATGAAGGAGCTTGGGTCCATCCTGATGCGGTCCTGGAGCCGCCGGTTATCCTAGGAAAAAACAGCCGGGTAGAAAGGGGAGCTTCAGCGGGGCCGGGCACCGTATTAGGCCCCGGCTCGGTCCTGGGTCCCAACAGCTCTGTCCGGCGCTCCATCTTGTGGCAAAATGTGCAGGTCGGGGCCGACGGGGAGATCCGGGGGGCTGTCATCTGCGATCAAGTCTTGGTTAAGCCCAGAGCCCGGATCTTCGAAGGGGCGGTAATTGGCCGCAGCAGCACCGTGGGTATGTCCAGCACCGTCCGGCCCGGTGTTAAGATCTGGCCCCACAAAGTGATTGAGCGGGGCACCAGTGTCAGTACCGATGTGGTTTGGGCAGGCACTTGCTCCAAAGCCCTATTTGGCAATGCCGGCATCAGCGGGCTGGCCAATTTGGAGATCACCCCTGAGTTTGCGGTCCGGGTAGGAGCCAGCCTGGCAGCTCTCCATGATCAACAATCCACTATCTTAGTCGCCGCCGATGGGTGGGTGGCCTCCCGGATGGTGAGGCGGGCTCTGACCACTGGGATCCTATCCAGCGGAGTTGGCGCTGTAGATATCGGCTCTACCACACTGCCGGCTGCCCGGTTCACCACAGTGTTGACCAACTGCGCTGCTGGTGTCTATGTGCGCCAGGGACGGCAAAGCCCCGATCACCTTGAGATTCAGATCCTGGACAAACTGGGATTTCCCCTGGGCCGGGGTGATGAAAGAAAGATAGAAAACTACTTCTCCCGGTGTGATTTCCGCCGGGTGCAGGGGAACCATGTGGGACGGGCACAGTTTGCTGCGGGCGCCAATGAGGCATACCTAAAGGCTTTGCTGGAAAAATGCGATGCTGCGTTGCTGGCCCAAGTCCCAATTACCGTCGTCATCGGCTACACATCTCCGGCCCTCAGGAGGCTGCTCCATACTCTGCTGGAGCGGCTGAACTGCCGCATCATTGACCTTGACCTAGACAAAACCCCAGGCACTGCCCCCAGCAGTGTGATGTACCAGCGGGAGATGTACATTGACCAGATGGCCGAGATCATAGCTCACAGCGGTGCAGGCTTGGGCCTCCTTGTGGACGGCAGCGGCGAAGCTGCCATCATCCTCAACGATAACGGGCAGGTGCTGCCCGAGGAGCGTCACTGGCCGTTACTCACCTGGGCATTGGCCAGGACCGGCAGGGGCCAGGCAAAGCGCTGGGCAGTGCCGGTATCAGCGTCCGTAGGTGTTGACCATGTGGCAAAGAAGTACGGCGGCTCTGTACTCAGGACGCCCAATACCGCGCGGGCTGTGCTGCAGGCTGCCGGGAGCCGGGCGAAGGAAGACTTGACTCTGCTCCATCCCGCCTTTGATGCCCTCTCCTTTGTGGCCGTACTGATTCAGCTCGTCAAGGGGGAAGGCAGGCCTCTTTCCCAGCTGGAGGCGGCATTTCCTGCACCAAGCCGGCAGGAGCTGGCGGTGCCGGTTTCCTGGGAAGATAAAGGCAGAGTCATGCATTCTCTCTTGGAACGGACAGCCGGCAGAGAGCGGGACTTAATCGATGGGATCAAGGTATTTCACGAGCAGGGCTGGGCCTTGATACTACCCGATGGGGAGGAACCGGTGGTGCGGGTACTCGCCGAAGCTCCGGCCCAGGACGAAGCAGATGCCCTGGCGCAGCTGTACGCGGATGAAATCACGAACATAACCGGAGCAGCTGACAGCAGCATGGACCGCGGCGGCGCGGGGCTTGCGGGGCAGCTGTGATTCTAGCCGGCGGCCCCCAGGGCAGCCAAGTCTAGGAGCCTCCCGCCGCTATGACGGTAAGGGGGGCTCTTTTTTCATCGCTGGC
>LFTN01000170.1 GCA_001513495.1 Clostridiales bacterium DTU087 | reverse complement strand
CCAGGGAGAAGCTGCCGGAAGTTGACCGATACATCCTTGCCCAGTTCTATCGCTTGACAGAGAGGGTTATCAAGGCGTACGGCGATTACGAGTTCCACACAGTGTACCATGGAGTGCACAATTTCTGTACCGTGGATTTGGGCAGCTTCTATCTTGATATAATTAAGGATCGGCTGTACTGCGATGCTCCCGATTCCCTCAGCCGGCGGGCTGCGCAGACCGTCATCTGCGAAATCCTGGCTGGCTTGGTGCGGTTGATTGCACCGATACTGGTGCACACAGCGGAGGAAGCCTGGGAGCACCTGCCGGAAGAGCTGCGGGACGTACCCAGTGTTCACTTCAGCACCTGGCCGACAGTGGAAAAGGGTATACTAGACGAAAATGCGGAGGACAAGTGGGCAGAGTTCATGGCTATTCGCCGGGAGGTGGCCAAGGCTTTAGAACTGGCTAGGACGGAAAAGGCCATCGGTAGTTCCAATGATGCCGGTGTGACCCTGTATCCCGATGCTGAGCTGTGTCAGATCCTAAGCCAGTTCGATACTCCGGAACTAGAGGCCCTGTTCATCGTTTCTGAGGTTGAGATCGCTGATCCCCAGGCTGCGGCACCTGACGGCGCTTGGAGCGGCCTAGATGGGCGCCTGCGGGTACTGGTCCGGGCACCTAAAGGGGAAAAATGTGTGCGGTGCTGGCGCTATTCTCCCTTTGTCGGCACTGCCGAGGAGCATCCCAGTTTGTGCCAGCGATGCTATGAGGTAGTTGCGGAGCATGTCAGCGCCAACTAAATGGGAGTGATGGAAAACTGATAGAATCCTTGACTGCACCCATCAGCAAGCAGGCCGCTTGCGCTGGGTGCAGTTTGCTGTCTCCTGCCAAAGGTGGTGAACTCATCAAGGTGATTTAGCCCTCTGCTGGGGAAGGCTAAATACTGATAACGCCGGACAGTGCAGCGGGAGTCCAGTAAAATGGTGGAAGCAAGTCACAAGGTCTTTGCGACACTGTTGAAAAAGCTGAACCAGCTGAATGAGGCCTTGGAAAAAGCCAGCATCGCGGAGTACGTGGCGCTTTTTCAGAACCCCAAGCGGCTGTTGTATCTCAACTTCTTAGCCGGCATCTCCCGGGGATTCGGCATCGCAGTTGGGTTTACAGCTGTGGGTGCTGTCTTTCTCTATCTTCTGGGAAAGGCAGCCTCGTTAAACCTCCCGGTGATTGGTCATTTCATCGCAGAAATAGCCCGCATTGTCGAAAGGGAGCTGCGCCGCTTTCCATAGTGTGAGTGGGAAAGGGTCAAGGCCGCCGAGGAATCCCGATGCGGCTTCTCCCGTTGGACGAACCTAGCTGCCCGGCAGGTGGAGAATGGGATATCCTGCGGGAGTAATGGGATATCTTGCGAGAGTAATGTGCAAGGAGGCTTTAGTTGATGGGTGACGGCTTTTATGGTGAGCTGAGGAGGCGGCTTCAGTGGGAAAAAGAGGAGCTGGAGAAAACCCTTGCTTCCCTCAACAGCGGCCTGGAAGAACGGCTCACCGATTCTGTAGGTGAGCTATCTGCTTATGACCAGCACGCGGCGGATTTGGGTCAGGAGACCTTTGACAGGGCAAAGGACTTAGGGCTCAGGGACAACACCCAGCGCCTGCTGGAAGACACAGAGGCAGCACTGGAATTGATGGATAGGGGCGAATACGGCATCTGCCAAGCTTGCGGACAGCCCATCGATGAGCGCCGCCTCCGGGCAATGCCAGCGGCAGTACTTTGCTTTGCCTGCAAGGATGCCGAGGAGAGCACGAGGGATGATTGGGTGCGCCCGGTGGAAGAGCGGGTGATTCCCTTTGAGTTGACATCTGAAGATAATGTTGGCTTTGATGCTGAAGATACTTGGCAGGCACTGGCCCGCTGGGGAACAGCCAACACCCCTCAAGACATCCCCGGTGCAGTGGATGTTGATGACGCGTATATCAATGCCGATGACGATCTGGGCATCGTGACTCCCTTAGAAGGAATCGAGAGCGATGACCGTTTGGCTGCCGACTGGGACGAGATATATCCCAGGCCTAGAGAGCAGACCGGCCATGACTTTCTAAAGGAGCCTTAACTTGTTCCCGCTGCATTGATATGTTAATATGGGCGGAGAGTCAACTCGCATTGGGGGTTTAGGGATTTGCGCTTCCTGGGAGTGGGCCTAGCGGTCCTTTTGGCAGATCAGATCACCAAGCACCTGGCAGCAGCTTATCTGCCGCCGGGGAAGTCGGTGGCTTTGCCGGGCCACTTGCTCTATTTGACTTTAGTCAGGAATCCCGGTGCCGCCTTCGGCCTTTTTCCCAACGGGACCCCTTTCCTGATACTTCTAACCTGCGGTGTGCTGGGGTGGGTTTGGTTTCATCGGCGGGCCTTTGCTGATCAACCCTTCCTTCTTAAACTAGGACTGACATTGGCTTTAGCCGGTGGTGTAGGCAACCTCATCGATCGCCTGCGCTGGGGCTCTGTCATCGATTTTCTAGATGTTCGATTTTGGCCTGTTTTCAATGTTGCCGATATGGCCATTGTTGCTGGGGTCATTTTGATATTCTGGCTGATCATCCGTGGAGATAAAAGCAGAAGCGGCAGTTGATGCCGCTTTCGATTTGACTGCCAAAGCCTATGGTGCATGTGGGGGAGCGAGATGGAGCAGCAGGGGAGAGTTATACAGCTGATGGTTGAAGAGCAGGAGGCCGGCATCCGCCTGGATCGGTACTTGACAGAAAAGATCGAGGGGCGGTCCCGTTCGTTTCTTCGGAGACTAATAGATCAAGGATCGGTACTGGTCAATGGCCGACAGGTCAAAGCCGGCTATTCCATTACTGCTGGAGATGCTGTATTGGTACAGATACCGGCGCCAGAGCCTCTGGAAGTTGCTCCTGAGCCTATCCCATTAGACATCCTCTATGAGGATCGTGATATTATTGTCATCAACAAGCCGCCGGGGATGGTGGTTCACCCGGCTGCCGGAAACTACCAGGGGACACTGGTTAATGCCCTCTTGGCCCACTGCCGGGACCTTTCGGGGATCGGTGGGAAGCTGCGCCCTGGTATCGTCCATCGATTGGACAAGGACACTTCGGGAGTGCTGGTGGCGGTCAAAAACGACTATGCCCACAAGTCCCTGGCAGCCCAACTAAAACTGCGGACTGTCCAGCGATGGTATCTGGCTTTGGCAAAGGGGAATTTCAGTGAGGATCAGGGCGTAATCGACGCGCCCATCGGCAGGCACCCGGTGAAGCGGAAGCAGATGGCTGTAGTGGGTAAGGGCCGTCCTGCCCGGACATGGTACTGGGTACGGGAACGCTTTGAGCAATCTGCCTTGGTGGAGTGCCGGTTGGAGACAGGGCGCACTCACCAGATCCGGGTGCATCTGGCGCATATTCACCACCCACTGGTGGGGGACCAGGTATACGGCGGCAAACAGAACCATCTGGGGATGACCCGTCAGGCTCTCCATGCTTATCACCTGGGGTTTGATCACCCCCGCACCGGGGAGCCGCTGACCTTCTCGGCGCCCCTCCCCCATGATATGGCTGAAGTCGTAGAGAAGCTGCGAAGGCAGAGGGTCCGTTGACAAACTAGCCTATAGAATGGTAAACTTGCCCTGAATTGACGACTTAAGCCTCAGTGGCGGCAAGACCTTAAACCTCAAGAAGGGGGCTTCGTGTGACTCCCATGGTAAAAGCCCAGATCATGGATAAAACTGCTATTGCCAGGGCTCTGACCCGCATCGCCCATGAGATTCTTGAACGGAACAAAGGTGTGAAGGACCTGGTACTGGTTGGTATACGTACACGGGGAATACCCCTTTCCCGCCGGCTGGTGCAGCGGATTGAAGAGATCGAAGGTGTGGCTGTGCCGGCGGGTGAGTTGGATATTACCCTCTACCGCGATGACTTGAGCACCATCGCAGAGCATCCGGTGGTGGAGGAAACCAAACTGCCGGTGGACATCAACGGGAAGATCATTGTCCTGGTGGATGATGTGCTGTTTACTGGCAGGACAACCAGGGCGGCTATGGACGCCTTAATACATCATGGCCGGCCCCGGCAGATCCAGCTGGCGGTGCTGGTGGATCGGGGACACAGGGAGCTGCCCATCAGAGCCGACTATGTCGGCAAGAATGTACCCACCTCTCTGCGGGAGATCATCAGCGTTAGATTGATGGAGACCGACGGAGAAGAGCGGGTAGTGATTGAAGAACTTGAGCAGCGAGGAGACTAGATCTGCACCGCCCGGTCGGGATCGTGGCGGGGCGATTCATTTACTCTGTCAATGGCAGCCAGGATGGCTTGGAGAATATCCAACTGAGCCTGTTTTGACTGAAGCTCAAACCCGATGAGGGCCCGTCCGGTAAAGGTTGTTGTATATCTAGTAGGCAGCCGACTGGCAGCCAAGGCCACTACATCATCACGGCACCGCTGGCATGTACAGGAAAGGGCATCGGGATGAGTTGCGAGGTACTTATTGACCTGATATTGGACTTCCTCCAGAACGGAGTTGTGTACAGGCATTGTCAAGCCTCCTTTGCCAGGACTGGGACGTTTTACACATTATTTCGGTGTGTATAGTGCTGATTCCTCTTCGGCCGGTTTGGTTTGATGCAGGTTTGGGAAAAATATGAGAAAAAACACAATGTGACAGTCACTGGAGTCTTGACAGCTGCCATATAAGCAAGCTAGAATTTAGAAAAAGGTCGCCTGCGACTGGCGGATTTAGGTGGATAGACCACCGGGGAGCAGGGTAGCGACGATCAGCCGACCGCCTGGGCATTGGAGCTCAGGCGGTTTTTGCCGCTTATGGGCTCAGAAGTGAGAACTTCCTTGAAAGGAGAATGGGGACATGCGAATCCAGCGAGCATTGCTCAGCGTATCCGACAAACAGGGCATAGTCGAGTTTGCCCAGGGCCTCGTGGACATGGGTGTGGAGATCATCTCAACGGGAGGTACCTTTGCTGCTTTACGGAATGTAGGCATCGATGTCATTCCCATGCAGGATGTGACCAGCTTCCCCCCGCTTCTCGGCGGCCGGGTAAAGACACTGCATCCCGCTGTCCATGGGGGCATCCTGGCCAGAAGGGATGTTCCGGAGCAGATGGAGGAGCTGCAGTCTCTAGGCATTCAACCTATTGACCTAGTGGTGGTCAATTTGTATCCCTTCGCCGCGGCGGTCGCGAAGGAAGGTGCCACTCTAGGGGATGCTTTGGAGAATATCGATATCGGCGGGCCGACCATGATCCGAGCCGCGGCCAAGAACTTCCCGTCAGTCGCGGTAGTGGTAAATCCCCGGCGCTACCCCGAGATCCTGAAGGCTTTGCAGGACGGTGGAGGCAATCTGTCCTTGGAGCTCCGGCGGGAGCTAGCTCTGGAAGCCTTTGGCCATACGGCCCAGTACGATTCATTGATCTACAGCTACCTAGCCCGGGAAAGCGGCCTCTTGGATATGGCCCTGGGTTCAGACCAACCGGGGGAAGTGTTTCCCGTTCAGGGGTTTCTTCCCATGGTTAAGCAGCAGGAACTCCGTTATGGAGAGAATCCCCATCAGAAGGCTGCCTTCTACAGAGACATATATCCTCCGGCCGACTCCCTCTGCCAGGCGGAACAGCTTCACGGCAAGGAATTATCCTTTAACAACATCAATGATGCCGCTGCCGCGGTGGAGATGGCCAAAGTCTTTGCACAGCCGGCAGTTGTTGCGGTAAAGCATGCCAATCCCTGCGGATGGGCTGTGGGCAGCACCCTGACAGAAGCCTATCGTAAGGCCTATGAGGGTGATCCGGTGAGTATCTTTGGAGGGATTGTCGCCTGTAGCCGGCCGGTTGATGGAGAGACAGCCAGGTTGATGGCAGAGATCTTCCTAGAGGTCATCATCGCTCCGGATTTCACCGATGAGGCCTTGGAGGTCTTGACCGAGAAAAAGAATCTGCGCTTGCTGCGGCTGGGCGCGCTGGCCGATCCTCCCCAGGACCGGTGGTGGGATTGGAAACGGGTTAAGGGCGGCTGGCTGGTTCAGGAAGCAGACATTTCGAGAGACAGCAGAGATGAATGGCAGGTGGTCACCGAGACGGCCCCGGACGAGAAGGCCTGGGCAGATCTGGAGTTTGGCTGGAAGACTGTCAAGTATGTCAAGTCCAACGCGATTGTGGTGGCCAAAGACGGCATGACGTTGGGGGTGGGAGCCGGTCAGATGAATCGCTTGGAGGCAGCCAGCATAGCCCTCAGACAAGCCAAGGAAAAGGCTGAAGGCGCTATCTTAGCATCTGATGCCTTCTTCCCCTTCGATGATGTGGTGAAGCTGGCGGCCCAGTACAAGATCAAAGCGATTATCCAGCCGGGAGGTTCCATTAGGGACAAGGACTCAATTGCGGCAGCCAATGAGGCCGGGATCGCCATGGTGTTTACCGGCCGCCGCCATTTCCGGCATTGAGGCCCCTTTAACGATATATTAACCACCATATGGCAGGAGACAAAAGGCTGTTGAGCGAACAATAACCCTCGAAGAGCACAGCCTAGAGCGCTGGGCAAAACCTCAAAGACGGAGGGTGGGTGCAGACAGCCGGGTATTATCATAGGCGCGGTAAGCATCGGAGAACTCGCCCATTTTCTGTCACTTATAGCGGGACCCCGCCGGTCAGGCAGGGTCCTTCGTTGTTGTTAGGCTAAAGCCATTGTCAGGTGATAGTCATTGTCAGGTTACCGGCCGCCGCCAGAAGCGGCCTCTGTCTGCCTGGCCAAGAGGGGTTTGATCACCTCCGCCAGGGGTGAAACAAACAGGGTACGTTGGTGGTCGTAGATCACCATCCCCGGCTTTGCTCCCCGGGGTTTGCGAACGTGTTTCCTAAATGTGTAATCCACTGCCACATTGCGACCTGTGCGGCCTTTGCTATAGTAGGCGGCCAGTAAGGCTGCCTCCTCAAGGGTGGCAGGCGGCAGCTCAGTACCCTGTGTCTTGATAATCACATGGGAGCCCGCCATATCCTTGACATGCAGCCATATGTCATTGGGGCTGCCTGCTCTGAAGGTGACGTATTCGTTTTGGCGGTTGTTTCTACCCACCAGGATCTCCAGGCCGTCACTGGATCTAAACCGAAAAGGCTGGGGCCTTGTGCTCTTCGAATCTTTGGGCCTTTTCTCTTTGAGGGAACGGGTGGGGCGGATATACCCTTCTTCAATCAGTTCCCTTTGAATTTCCGATAGATCTGCTGCATCTGCAGCCAACTCCAGGCTAGTCCTCACCTGTTCCAGGTACTCCTGCTCGTCTAAGGACCGCTGATAATGGTATGCTCCTTCCGCCAGGGTCTTCTTGGCCTTGGTATATCGGCGGAAGTACGCCTGGGCGTTCTCCGACGGGGTCAGTCTATGATCCAGGGGGATGGTGACTCTCTTCAAGTCAGGATCATAGAAATTCTCCACTGTCACCGACTGCATACCCCTTTTCAGCTGGTAAAGGCTGGCAGTGAGCAGTTCGCCGTATATCCGGTAGGTGTCAGCATCCTCCGCTGCTGCCAGTTCAGCTGCTTGGGCCTTCAGCTTCTTAGCCAAGCGGCCTTGGTGCTTTTCTACCACTTGGATTAGATTGCGGCGTAAATTAGCAGTCTCCTGTCTAGCCAGCTTAGAGGCATAGTAGGTCTCCAGGGCTCTAGATATGGATGTAAACTCCCAAGCAGCCGCAGACGGGGAAGCCGGCTGGAATGCAGACACGCCGCAGGGTTCGCCACGGGCATCCAGTAGAACGCGGGGTGCAAAGCGCCTCTCTTTGATCCTATCAGCTAATTGCTCTAGGGCTAGGTAAAGGCCTTTGAGCCCGTCTTGACCGACATCCTGCCGCACCGCATCTAGGTCAAAACCTGCCCGCTGTACTAGCTCCTCAGCGGTACGGGGACCGATGCCGGTAAAGCTGTCCCGGATCAGCGTGGAGAGAAGGGCTTTCGGGGAGGCGGGAGCCATTCTGTCAAGAAAAGATGGCCAATCTAAGGCCAGGAGGGAAAGCTTTACCTGATCAGGAGGCGGGATGTAGATGGCTCCCGGAACAATTTCACGGTGGCGGTTGACTAGGCTGTCTATCCGGACAACTGCATCCAGCACCTGACCGGCAGCGTCTAGGAGGATGATATTGCTGTGCCGCCCCATTGTTTCGGCAATCAGACGGTAATGGGCCGGCTCGCCTCCGCAACCGGTATTTTCCACTGTTACCTCCAAGATCCGTTCCAAATCAGGCTGCTCTACCTTCAGGATCTTGCCGCCCTCCAGGTACTTTCGCAGCAGCATACAGAAGGAAGGAGGGCTGGGGGGATTGACCGGAACATCCTCTGCCAGGAAAACCCTGGGGTTCTGGGGATCTGCCGATAAGACAACCGCCCAGCCGCTCCCCGGACGGCGGCAGTGGACAACAATGTCCCGCTTGCCCGGCTGGTATATCTTGGTAATCCGGCAGCCTAAGAGCTGCTGCATTTCCTCTTTGACAGCTGCTAGAATGATCCCGTCAATTGCCATATCCTCACACATCCTCACACTTAACCATGAGCCGATTGTATCGGGTTGGAATTCCCTATAAGTATAGCACAACAATAAGAGGAAGTCCCTTTCCCAATGCCGAAGTACATGAAGACATGTGCTCCTCAGAGCTTGCACCGCTGTCTGAGATACTGCGGCGGGAAGCTCCAGGTGCAAGGCTGATTTATTCTAGCTCTTGGCCGCTTTTAAGAGCCTTTGCGGGGTGTTGCATTTGCGAAGACATATTTTGCTGCTCTTAGCCGGGGTGCTGGTTTGTGCCGTAACAGTTGCTCCGATCTCCAGCGCCAACCGGACCAGTGCAGATATTCATTTTACCAACGGCCTCATTTACTATGCTTTAGGCTTCCATGATATGGCCATCAAGGAGCTGCAGCAAGCCGCTGCGTCGGACCTAGGGGACACCGAGGTGCGGGTGGCCCTGGGAATGGCATACCATGCCAAGGGTGACTGGCAAGCAGCTCTGGGGGCCTATGGTGAAGCTTTGCGAATCGATGACAGTCTGCTCCACGTCCATGGACTGATGGGTGATATCTACCGGGCTCAGGGCGACAGAGAGAATGCCCGGGCTCATTACCTCATGGCATTGGAGGACCCGGAGCTTGTGGCAGTACCCTGCTATGGGCTGGGGATTCTGGCTGAGGAGGCCGGGGATCGGAAGGCTGCTGTTGAGAGGTACCGGCAAGTCTTGGACAGCGCGCCGGGCCATGCCGAATCCGCGGCCAGGCTTGCTGTGCTCTTGCATGAAGATGGTGCGGTAGATGAGGCATTGGAAGTGATAGAAAATGCCCAAAGGTATAGTCCCCGGTCTGCAGAGCTCCATTACCTAGGGGGAGTGCTTTACATGGAGATGGAAGACTATGATAAGGCGGAACATGCCTTTGACCGGGCCGTGCAGCTGGACGGAAGCCATGACGGTGCCCGCCGGGCTCTTCGACAGCTGGAAAGCCAGCGGGATAAATAGATGAGCGCGACAGCTCATTGATGGTGAAACAGGAGATGGCCTGTCCATAGGGCAGGTCATTCTTTTTGCTCTCATAGGCTTTTGTCCCCTTCGGTGCTCCTTTAGGCCCGTGCCGCTGCTAAGGCTGTTTGCCCACGACGAATGTTTCCCTGCCCCGGGGAATATGGATTATGGGAATGAGATTCTTGAGGTCCTGTGATTCCCAAAAGGCGTGGGAGGAGCTGAGGGATGTCCACTGGTCAGTATTGCCAATTACCGCTGGCAGCAGTTTTGAACGAGCTCGGTACCGACTGGGCCTCCGGCCTTACTGCCAAGGAGGCCGCCAGGCGGGCCCGTAAGTTTGGTCCCAACCGCTTGGCGAAGCCGTCCCGCCCTTCGCCGCTGCTGAGTTTTTTCCGGCAGTTCCAGGATTTCATGGTCATGGTGCTTGTTGCTGCCACCGTGATCTCGGCTTTGCTTGGCGAAACCGCAGATGCCTTGGCGATCTTGGCCATCATACTATGCAATGCCTTGTTGGGGTTCATCCAAGAACATAAGGCGGAGCGCTCCTTGGAGGCTCTGCAGGAGTTGGCGGCTCCCACCTGTATTGTCCTTAGGGAAGGCAGGGAGCAGGAGATAGAGGCGTCAGCGCTGGTGCCGGGAGACATTGCCTTTCTCACCAGCGGACAGCGGATTCCCGCCGACGGCCGCCTCTTGGAAAGCAGCCTATTGGCTGTTGAAGAGGCGATCTTGACCGGTGAATCCCATCCAGTGACAAAGGACTGGGAATACATGCCGCCAGCCGGCACATCTCTAGGAGACCGGCGAAACAGTGTATTTATGGGTACTACAGTTGTCCGGGGGAAAGGGCGGTTTGTCGTCACCCACATTGGCATGGATACCGAGATCGGCAAAATAGCAGCCATGATCCAGGAGACACCCATTGAATCAACTCCCCTTCAGAGGCGGTTGGAGCAGCTGGGCAAGTGGCTGGTAGCCGGCTGCCTGCTGTTAGTGGGCATTGTGTTTGCCATCGGCATCCTCCAAGGGAGGCCCTTCTACCAGATGTTCCTCACGGGGGTAAGCCTGGCTGTAGCTGCTATTCCCGAAGGGCTGCCCGCGGTAGTCACCATTGCACTGGCCATCGGAGTACAGCGTATGAGCCGCCGAAATGCCATTGTCCGCCATCTGCCTGCGGTGGAGACATTGGGATGCGCCACAGTGATCTGTTCTGATAAGACCGGCACCCTTACCCAAAATGTGATGACCGTCAGGGAGATTCACCTGCCCCTTAGATCCTATCGTGTGACAGGTACAGGCTATCAGCGGGAAGGGCGCCTTCTGGGACCTGGTGAGGAATCCATTTCAAGACCGGATCATGACTTGAAACAGCTGTTGATGTGCAGTACCATCTGTAATAATGCCCGCATCTATCCCCAACGGCAAGGGGAAGGGGGGCTAACGGGCCTTTGGAGGCGGTTGAAGCCGGCATCCAGCGGCAGCAACGGGGGAGAGTGGACCCTGATCGGTGATCCTACGGAAGGGGCCTTGCTGGTGGCCTCCGCCAAAGCCGGCATTTACAGGGAAGAGCTGGATGCGGAGTTGAAACCCATTATCGAACTTCCCTTTGATTCCAGCCGCAAGCGGATGACGGTAATCACCGAAGGTCCCGGCAGGGGGCGGGCTGCTTGGACTAAGGGTGCACCAGATGTCATCCTGGAGCTCTGTACCCATGTCTTGAAAGACGGAAATGCTGTTCCCCTGTCGGCCTGGGACAGACAGCGAATTAGGCGGCAGTATGAGGCCATGTCCAGCTCCGCCTTGAGGGTCTTGGCCTTTGCCAAACGGACCAGCCTTCCCAGACTAGAGAAAGCCGGCATCAGCCGGCTGAGGGAAACCGAGATCGAGCGGGATCTAGTTTTCTTGGGGCTGATGGGAATGCTCGATCCGCCCCGGCCGGAGGCGGTCAGGGCAGCGGCTGCCGCCCGACGGGCTGGAATCAGGACTATTATGGTAACAGGAGACCATGCCAATACTGCTGTGGCTGTGGCCAGAGAACTGGGCCTAGCGATGGGAGGAAGGGGCGCGCTCACTGGAACACAGCTGGATAAGATGGGCGATGCGGAGCTGGAGCAGGCTGTTGGTGAGGTCAATGTCTTCGCCCGTGTGCAGCCGGAGCACAAGGTGCGGATTGTGCGGGCCCTCAAGGCTCGAGGTGAAATCGCGGCCATGACAGGCGATGGAGTAAATGACGGCCCAGCCGTTAAGGAAGCGGACATCGGTATTGCGATGGGCAGGAACGGGACAGATGTAACTAAAGAGGCTGCAGATATAGTCCTGGCCGACGACAACTATGCCACCATCGTGGCCGCCATCGAAGAGGGCAGGGTCATCTATGACAATATCCGGAAGTTCATCAGGTACCTTTTGGGATGCAATGCCGGCGAGGTCTTGACCATGCTCCTGGCCGCTGCTCTAGGTTTACCTTTGCCATTGGTGCCGATCCAGATCCTGTGGATGAATTTAGTCACCGATGGGCTGCCTGCCGTTGCCCTGAGTGTGGATCCAGGAGACCCGGATATCATGGAGCGGGATCCTAGGTCCCCCAGGGAGGGAGTCTTTGCCCGGGGCCTGCACTTGCGGATCGCTTTTCAGGGACTTTTGATCGGGCTCAGTACCTTGACGGTGTTTGCCTTGGAACTCTTCTTAGGCAGCGGCATGCTGAATGCGGCACAGACCATGGCTTTCACCACCTTGGTTATGTCTCAGCTGCTGTATGTGTTTCAATGCCGCTCGGAGCAGCATCGGGTCTGGGAGCTAGATGTCTTGGGCAACCCCTGGCTTCTGGGAGCCGTGGCGGTATCAACCTTGATGCAGCTGGGGGTTCTTTACATACCTTTGCTTCAGCCGATTTTTAAAACGGTGCCGCTGGCTGCCGGCCAGTGGGCGGTTGTGCTGTTCTTCTCCGGGATCTCCGCGGTATCGGCGGATATACTGGCAGCTGTTCATGGCAAGCTAAAGGCGCGGCTGGCTGTGGTGCGGGTGTGAGCAGGACTTGCGGCAGGCGGCAAGAAACTACGTATAGAAACCGGTAGCCGGCTTTTGTCAAATGACATTGTATTTGCAGAAATGGGGCTGGGAAATGGCTGTTTACAGTATGACTGGCTATGGTTATGGACAAGCAGGGGACCAGATAGTGGTCACGGTGGAGATGCGTTCTGTCAACCAGCGTTACAGCGATTTCCATATTCGCCTTCCCCGGGAGTACAGCTTCCTGGAAGAGGCGGTCCGCCGGGTGGCAGCTAGCAAGGTGCGGCGGGGCAGGGTGGAAATCTCAGTAACTATAGAGGATTTTCGAGAAAAGGCAAGAACGGTAAAGATCGATTGGGGATTGCTTAAGGGTTTCGACCAGGCAATCTCCCAAATCGCCCAGCGCCTTGAGCTGGAACCCACCAATCGGGTGGATTTTTTGCTGTCTCTGCCGGGGGTACTGGAGCCGGTGGCAGTGGATGAGCAGGATGAGCAGCTGCTTAAGTCCTTGGTGGAAGCAGCTGCTCAGGAAGCAGTTGATGCCCTAGTGGAGATGCGCAGGTCCGAGGGCGAAAGGCTGACTGCGGCCTTCCTGGACCACCTCGCGTTCCTGGAGACAAGCCTTGAGGAAATCAGGGCCTTGGCAGAAAGGCTGCCGGAGGAGGCTCGGGACCGTTTGGAGGTGCGGATTGCTGAGCTGACGGGAGATCTGCCCATAGACCCTAGCCGCCTGGCGGCAGAAGCGGCTATCATAGCTGAACGGGCCAATATCGATGAAGAACTTGTACGCCTGGCCAGTCACCTGGCAGAGTTTCGCTCTACCTTAGGGAAGGACGAGCCTATGGGCCGCAAGCTGGATTTCCTGATCCAGGAGATGAACCGGGAGGTCAATACCATTGGGTCCAAATCCAACAATACGGCAGTATCCCGGTGGGTGGTAGAAGCCAAGACGGTGGTTGAGAAACTGCGGGAGCAAGTGCAGAATGTGGAGTGAGTGCTGAAGGGGGTAAAGGTGTGTCACTACCCAAACTAACTGCAAAAGAGAAGCTGCAGGCCCTGGAGAAGGCCCAGGAAATGAGAAAACAGCGGGCACAGATCCGGGAACAGTTGAAGTCAGGACAGATGGCTCTGGAGGATGTGTTAAGTCAAGCAAATGATGATGTGATAGGCCGCATGCGGGTTT
This sequence comes from Clostridiales bacterium DTU087, assembly GCA_001513495.1. Lineage (GTDB taxonomy): Bacteria > Bacillota > Limnochordia > DTU087 > DTU087 > DTU087. Next base: position 3,581 of record LFTN01000170.1, on the reverse strand, counting down.
CATATCTCTTGCAATCCCTGCCCCAAATTGGTAAAGTAACTAGTAGACGCATCATGGAGGAGATCGGCATCCACGAGAATCGGCGTGTTCGGGGCCTCGGCAAACGCCAGGTGGAAGCCCTGTTGAAGAAACTGGGGTAGGGCAGTTGGGGGGACCAGATCTTGAATATCAAACTCGCGAACATAGGATTTGGTAATATCGTTGCCGCAAATCGGATTGTTGCCATTGTCAGCCCGGAATCGGCGCCGATTAAGCGAATCATCCAGGAAGCCAGGGAAAACGGCATGTTGGTGGATGCTACATATGGAAGGCGTACCCGCGCAGTGATTATCACCGACAGCGATCATGTCATCCTGTCAGCAGTGCAGCCGGAGACCGTTGCCCACCGTTTGACAAACAGGGATAAAGAGGCGTCGGGTGAATCGCTGGACTAGTTGTATTATGGAGGGCTTGCGGTGCAGCAGGGTTTTCTCTTGATCCTCTCCGGTCCTTCTGGAGCCGGTAAGAATACAGTATTGGATGCGGTGCGGAGGCGCTGCCCTGATGTGGTATACTCTATCTCGGCGACAACCCGTCCCCGGCGGCCGATGGAAGAGGAAGGCCGGAATTATTTCTTCTTGACCAGGGAAGAGTTCGAAAGACGCATTACCGCCGGCGAGTTCCTGGAGTGGGCCGAGTTTTGCGGGAATTATTACGGTACACCTATTGGCTTTATCTGTGAATCCCTGGCCCGGGGTGAAGTGGTGGTTATGGATATTGATATTCAAGGGGCCCGCCAAGTCAGGGATAAAATGCCCGAAGCCATACTGGTTTTCTTACTGCCGCCTACCATGGCGGAATTGGAGAAGCGGCTGCGGGGCCGATCTTCTGACAGCGATGCTGCAATCAAGCGGAGGCTGGAGACAGCTCTGGATGAACTGAAGGCAGGCATCGAGTATGATTATGTGGTCTGCAATGATAAAGTGGAGCGGGCAGCGGCCAAGCTGGAAGCGATTATCACTGCTGAGCGCTGCCGGGTGCGGCGCAGCGAATATTTTCAGGTGGTCAAGGATATAGTGGGGGAACAGGGAGTGATGAGGCAAGATGATGAATCAGCCGCCCATTGAGCAGTTGCTCGATAGAGTTGACAGCCGATACACCCTGGTGGTGGCCGCGGCTAAACGGGCACGGCAGGTACTGGATGGAAGTCTCCAGCTGGTAGAGGCAGATTCCACCAAACCGGTAACCATCGCCCTTTGGGAGATTGGGGAAGGGAAAATCACCCCCTTCCATGAAAAACGAAAGAGCCAGTAGACTACGGCCCCAGCCGCAAGGCTAGGGGCTTCTTCATAGTAGACGCATTGTTAGGGCAAGGACAGCCGGGAGAAATTCCCCGGGGGGGAGGCTTTGTTCGTGGAGAAATACGGGGAGGTAATCGTCGATATTCCAAGCCAAGCGGTAGATAGGCCTTTCCACTATCTGATTCCGCCTGGACTGCAGTCCAGCCTCCAGCCTGGCCACAGGGTGATCGTCCCCTTCGGTGCCCAGAAAGTAGTGGGCTATGTCATGAAGATTGTCGATGATTGCCCGGTTGATCAGGTCAAACCTATTTTGAGGGTTCTAGATGAGGAGCCCCTGCTTACCAGGGAAATGGTGGATCTAGCCTTGTGGCTTGCAGATCATACCTACTCCCGGCTGGCAGATACCCTGCGCTGCCTCCTGCCCCCGGGAATCCACATCAAGTCTGAAAAATATGTGGAGCTTGCCCAAGTAAATGCTGCCGAGCTCATCGATGAGCTTAAGGAGAGAGCTCCAAAACAATGGGCAATCCTAAGCTATCTAGAAGCCGCAGGCGGTGAGGCACTGTGGGATGACATTAGGAAAGGCGTCCAATGTCAAGGTGCCGCCATCAACGCATTGGCTGAGAAGGGATATGTAGCCGTCAAGCATCGATGGACGAGCCCCGCGGTAAGGACGAAGCGGGTACCGTTCTGCCGATTGAATGTCACACAGGAGGCGGCTATTGAGTGGATTGAAGCCAACAGCAGGCGGGCGCCGAAACAGGCGGAGCTAGTCAGATGCTTGCTGGAGATGGGGCAGCACCTTGCAGCCTCGGCTTTAGCTGCCAAGGCCGGAACCACCTTGAGCACCGTGAGGGCTTTGGAGGAAAAGGGCCTGATCAAGCGTTACTGGCAGGAGGTTTATCGGGACCCCTATGGGAAGGGCGCAGCTGTAAGCGGGCCGCTGACACCAAACCCTGCCCAGAAGGAAGCACTGGCAGCCATCATCAGAGCCTTGGATCAGAAGGCAAAGGCTGTGTTTCTCTTAAGGGGAGTTACCGGCAGCGGGAAGACGGAAGTATATCTTCAAGCTATGGCGAGAGCCTTGGAACGGGGAAAACAAGCCATTGTCCTGGTCCCGGAGATTTCCCTCACTCCCCAGACAGTACGGAGGTTTAAGTCTAGATTCGGACAGAGGGTGGCGGTGCTCCACAGCGCGTTGAGCGCCGGCGAACGGTTTGATGAATGGCGCCGCATACGCAGCGGCGATGCGGATATCGTTGTGGGTGCCCGCTCCGCGGTTTTTGCTCCCTTTACCCGCCTGGGGTTAATAGTCATTGACGAAGAGCATGAACAGAGTTACAAACAGGAAGAAATGCCCCGGTACCATGCCCGGGATGTGGCGATGTGGCGGGCAGACCGCCATGGTGCTGTTGTCATCTTGGGGAGTGCCACTCCCTCTGTAGAATCAGCTTACCTGGCGGAGGCCGGAGTGTATCGTCAGCTGCTTTTGCCGGATAGAATCGAGACCCGGCCGCTGCCGCCGGTGGAGATTGTAGATATGCGGGCGGAACTAAAGCGGGGCAACAGGACCATCTTGAGTCATAAGCTGCGGCATGCCATCAGGGAGCGGCTCGGGAAAAAGGAACAGATGATCATCTTGCTGAACCGGCGGGGATATGCCACCTGCGTCTTGTGCCGGGAGTGTGGTCACGTTCTGCAGTGCACTAACTGCCGGGTTACCCTCACATACCACGAGCCTGACCAGAGCGTCAGGTGTCATTACTGTGGATGGCAGATGGCGTTACCGCGGCTGTGCCCCGAATGCCGCAGTGATCTGCTGAGGCGCTTTGGCGTGGGAACCCAGCGGGTGGAGGAGGCCCTGCTGCGGGAGTTTCCGGGGGCAAGGGTACTCAGGATGGATCTGGATACCACCAGGCGTAAAGGGGCCCATGGGGTAATCCTCAGCACCTTTGAGCGGGGAGATGCTGACATCCTCTTGGGGACCCAGATGATAGCCAAGGGCCTGGATTTTCCCAATGTCACTTTGGTGGGGGTTATTACTGCCGATACAGCCCTCAACATCCCGGATTTCCGGGCAGGAGAGCGGACCTTCCAGCTGCTAACCCAGGTAGCAGGCCGTGCCGGGCGGGGAGATAAGGGCGGGGAAGTGATTATTCAGACCTACACGCCGGAGCATTACAGCATCCAGGCAGCCGGGGCCCATGACTATCCAGCATTCTATCGGGAGGAGCTGGCTTTCCGCCGGGAGATGGATTATCCTCCGTACACGTTCCTAGCCAGGGTCTTGGTCTCGGGTCC
>LFTN01000232.1 GCA_001513495.1 Clostridiales bacterium DTU087 | reverse complement strand
GCTGAGATCCGTTCAGTCTTGACCTGCAAGACCCGCCATGGGGTTTGTGCCCACTGCTACGGCCGGAACTTAGCCACCGGCAGATTGGTTGAGGTGGGTGAAGCAGTGGGGACTATTGCAGCCCAGTCCATCGGAGAGCCCGGTACCCAGCTAACCATGAGAACCTTCCATACGGGCGGCGTCGCCGGTGATGATATCACCGCAGGTTTGCCCCGGGTAGAGGAGCTCTTCGAAGCCCGCAAGCCCAAGGGACAGGCGATTATTACTGAGATAGCCGGTACCGCCAAAATCGTGGAGAGCAAGGGCGTCCGCAAGGTAATAGTCACCGATGAGCAGGGTGAGGAAAAGAGCTATACCGTACCCTATGGAGCCCGCCTGAAGGTAAGGGACGGAGGCTATGTGGAAGCTGGAGACCAGCTGACTGAGGGCCCTGTCAATCCCCACGAGATTCTGAAGGTTAAAGGGGTGCAGGCGGTTCAGGCATACCTGGTCCGGGAGGTCCAGGAAGTGTACCGTTCTCAGGGTGTAGACATCAATGACAAGCACATCGAAGTGATTATCCGGCAGATGCTCCGGAAGGTCAAGGTGGAGTCCCCTGGCGATACCGACTTGCTGCCTGGCGGCTTGGTAGATGTCAATGAGTTTGACGATGAAAACCAGCGGGTGATGGCAGAAGACGGAAAGCCGGCAGAGGCCAAGCCGGTGCTCCTGGGAATCACCAAGGCATCGCTGGCCACCGAGAGTTTCCTTTCCGCTGCTTCTTTCCAGGAAACTACCCGAGTCCTGACAGATGCAGCTCTCAAGGGCAAGTACGACCCGCTCTTGGGATTGAAGGAGAACGTCATCATTGGAAAACTGGTGCCTGCCGGCACAGGCATGTCCCATTACCGGACAGTGCAGGTAAGCCCCGCCAACGGGACTGTGCCGCAGGAAGCGGCAGATACAGAAGAGCAGGAGACGGTGGGAGCGGAAGCCGCAACAAGTTGACAAAATTGCCGGTCCCACCGGCTTTACCCTTGACAGGCACCTTCGGTGGTGCTAAAATGTGTGAGTGTGTGTATTGCTGGGGTTTACGGGCCGGATATTGGCAGGTAGGGGGAGTGTTCCAATGCCGGCTAGGTTGAGAGATGCCAAGCGTAAGATAGTAGGCAGCAAGCGCACTTATCGAGCTTTAAAGGAAGGCCAGGTGGCTGTATGCTATTTGGCCTTGGATGCCGAGTCCAGGGTGACTGAGCCCCTGCGGCGTCAATGCATAGAGGTGGGCCTTGAGCCTATCTATGTAGACTCTATGAAGGATTTGGGCAGATACTGCGGCATTGATGTGGGGGCAGCAGCCGCCGCGATTCTCAAATAGATGAAAAGGGGGGAACCACATGCCAACGATTAATCAGCTGGTGCGCCAAGGCAGAAAGAAAGTCAAGAAGAAGACTGCAGCTCCAGCCCTGCGATACCTGCAGAACACATTGAAGAACGAGCGGGTAGTCACCAGCGGCAGTCCGCAAAAGCGGGGAGTATGTACCAGGGTATACACCAGCACACCTAAGAAGCCGAATTCCGCCCTGCGAAAAGTGGCCCGTGTCCGGCTTACCAACGGCATTGAAGTGACATCGTATATCCCAGGTGAAGGCCACAATCTGCAAGAACACTCTGTAGTGTTGGTCAGAGGAGGCCGAATTAGAGACATCCCCGGTGTTCGCTATCATGTGATCAGGGGAGCGCTGGATGCGGCCGGTGTGGAAGCCCGGCGTCAGGGCAGGTCCAAGTATGGTGCAAAGCGGCCTAAGTAAGGCCCTGACTGCATATTTAACTTCCTATATTGGATACTATGAGGGATGGCACAAAGGTAGTTACTTGGTGACGCCGTCGCTCTGGCAAAGGGGGGGAATTAATGCCGAGACGAGGTAGAGTACCGAAACGGGAGATCCTAGCAGATCCGCAGTATGAGAGCGAACTGTTAGCTCGGCTCATCAATACTGTCATGTTGGACGGCAGAAAGAGCACAGCCGAGCGCATTGTCTACGCTGCTCTAGACGAGGTGCGGGAGAAAACCGGCAAGGATCCGATGGAAGTTGTAGAAGAGGCCTTGAAAAACATCATGCCGGTGCTGGAGGTAAAGCCCCGCAGAGTGGGTGGTGCTACTTACCAGGTGCCGGTAGAAGTTAGGCCTGAAAGGCGCCGCTCGCTGGCTCTCCGCTGGCTGGTACAGTTTTCTAGAACCCGGGGAGAGCGCTCCATGGCATCCCGCCTGGCGGCGGAGCTGATGGATGCAGCCAATAACACCGGCGGAGCTGTTAGGAGAAAAGAGGAGACCCACAGGATGGCGGAGGCCAACAAGGCATTTGCCCACTACCGCTGGTAGGAATCGGCTTTTTGGCAGCGCATTGAACGCTGCGTTGGACTGGTTGGGAGGCTTATAGAGTGGTTCGGGATTATCCCATAGAAAAGACAAGAAACATTGGCATAATGGCTCATATCGATGCCGGCAAGACCACCACTACCGAACGGATTCTTTTTTACACTGGTCGCGTCCACAAGATCGGCGAGGTCCATGATGGTGCTGCTACCATGGACTGGATGGTCCAGGAACGGGAGCGGGGTATTACCATTACCTCCGCTGCCACCACGTGCTTTTGGCAAGATCATCGCATCAACATCATTGACACGCCCGGACACGTGGACTTCACGGTAGAGGTTGAGCGGTCACTGCGGGTGCTGGATGGTGCCATCGCTGTCTTCTGCTCAGTGGGGGGAGTAGAGCCCCAGTCTGAAACAGTTTGGCGGCAGGCGGATCGCTATCGGGTGCCTAGGATCGCGTATATCAACAAGATGGACCGGGTCGGAGCCAACTTCAATAACGTCGTACAAATGATGCGCGAACGTCTCGGCGCTAATGCTGTTCCCATCCAGTTACCCATAGGGGCCGAAGATGATTTTACCGGAATGGTAGACTTGGTTCGCCTCAAGGCGATTAAGTACGCCGATGATCTGGGCAGTCAGCGAGAGGAAACAGACGTCCCGGCTGAGATGCTTGAGGAAGTTAGAGCCGCCAGAGAGAGGCTTTTGGAGGCTGCGGCAGAGCTGGATGATGAGCTGACGCTCAAATACCTCGAGGGAGAAGAGCTCACTGTCGAGGAGATCAAGGGTGCCCTCCGCAAGGGTACGCTGGCAGCCAAGATCGTACCGGTACTGTGTGGTTCTTCCTTTAAGAATAAGGGTGTGCAGTCTTTGCTGGACGCCGTCATCGACTATTTGCCGGCACCTAGCGACCTGCCGCCGGTAGAAGGTACTGATCCCGAGACCGGTGAGACTGCTACCCGGCCTTTGATCGATGATGCGCCCTTCAGCGCCTTGGCTTTCAAGATCATGACCGATCCTTATGTAGGTAAGCTCGCGTTTTTCCGGGTTTATTCCGGGGTTTTGAAAGCCGGTTCCTATGTTTATAATGTCAATACAGGCCGGAAAGAGCGCATTGGGCGGATTCTGCAGATGCACGCCAATCATCGAGAGGAAAAGGAAGCTGTTTATTCTGGAGAAATCGCGGCAGCTGTGGGCTTAAAGAATACCACTACCGGAGATACGCTGACAGATGAAGGAGCACCGATCTTGCTTGAGGCCTTGGAGTTCCCTGCCCCAGTTATCGACAGGGCCATTGAACCCAAGACCAAGGCAGACCAAGACCGCTTGAGCATAGGCTTGCAGAGGTTGTCGGAAGAGGATCCCACATTTCAGGTACGCAGCGATGAAGAGACGGGACAGACCATCATTTCCGGCATGGGTGAACTGCACCTTGAGGTCATCGTTGACCGGCTGCAGAGGGAGTTCAACGTTGGAGCCAATGTCGGAAAGCCCCAGGTAGCCTACAGGGAGACCATCACGAGCGCTGTCCGCAGTGAGGGAAGGTTTGTACGGCAAACCGGAGGGCACGGCCAGTACGGCCATATCGTATTGGAAATCGAACCCCTGGAGAGGGGCGGCGGCTTCCAGTTCGAAAGCAAGATCGTCGGCGGTGCTGTTCCCAAGGAGTACATTCCAGCTGTTGAAGCAGGCATCAAAGAAGCTATGCTGAGCGGAGTTGTAGCCGGATATCCAGTTGTTGATGTGAAAGTGACCGCTGTAGACGGTTCCTATCATGAAGTGGATTCGTCGGAGCTGGCCTTTAAAATCGCTGGGTCCATAGGATTCAGGGAGGGGATGAAGAAGGCCCAGCCGGCTCTCTTGGAGCCCATCATGCAAGTTGAAGTCCTTACTCCCGATGAGTTTCTGGGAGACGTGTTAGGCAACTTGAATGCCCGTCGAGGCAGGATCGAAGGCATTGAGACTAGAGGCGCATCACAGGTGATTAAGGCTGTAGTGCCTCTCAAGGAGATGTTTGGATATGCCACCGATCTCCGTTCGATGACACAGGGGCGGGCCAGTTATGTCATGCGCTTCGCCCATTATGAGATAGTGCCTGCCGGGATGACAGAGGAATTGGTCGCTAGAATCTAGTAGTTTTAGTGATGCAAAATGAGAAGCTAATCGACGAGGGGCAGGACGAGCCCTAAGTTGGTAGCTAATAAATGGGCGCTAGGCGCTCGACACAAGAGCCGCTTGTGAAGGAGGATTTGAAGAATGGCCAAAGAGAAGTTTGAAAGGACAAAACCTCACGTAAACATTGGTACCATTGGTCACGTAGACCACGGTAAGACTACAACTACTGCTGCCATTACGTTGCTGCTGTCCAAGACTGGTGGAGCAACTGTCCGGAAGTTTGAAGAGATTGACAAGGCTCCTGAAGAGAGAGAACGGGGCATTACCATTAATACGTCCCACGTGGAATATCAGACTGAAGCTCGTCACTATGCCCATGTGGACTGCCCTGGCCACGCTGACTACGTCAAGAACATGATCACCGGCGCAGCCCAGATGGATGGTGCTATCCTGGTAGTTTCTGCTGCTGACGGCCCCATGCCCCAGACTCGGGAGCATATTGTTCTTGCCCGTCAGGTTGGCGTACCTGCCATCGTTGTGTGGCTCAACAAAGCTGACATGGTCGATGACGAGGAGCTCTTGGAGCTTGTCGAGATGGAAGTTCGGGACCTCTTGAACGAGTACGAGTTCCCGGGAGATGAGGTTCCTGTCATCGCCGGTTCCGGACTGAAGGTTCTGGAGTGCGGCGGCTGCAACGAGTGCGAGTGGTGTGAGTCTCTCAAGAAGCTGATGGATGCAGTGGATGAGTATATCCCCACTCCGATGCGTGAAGTTGACAAGCCCTTCTTGATGCCGGTTGAGGACGTCTTCACCATTACCGGCCGCGGTACAGTTGCCACCGGTAGAGTGGAGCGGGGCCGCATCAAGGTTGGCGAAGATGTTGAGATCGTCGGTCTGCGTCCTGAGAGCCGCAAGACTGTAGCTACTGGTGTTGAGATGTTCCGCAAGCTGCTGGATGAGGCCCAGGCAGGCGACAACATCGGCGTACTGCTCCGGGGCGTTGAGCGGGACGAGATCGAGCGGGGCCAGGTACTGGCCAAGCCGGGCAGCATCACCCCCCACACCAAGTTCGAGGGTGAGGTCTACGTTCTGTCCAAGGAAGAGGGCGGCCGTCATACTCCCTTCTTTAGCGGCTACCGTCCCCAGTTCTACTTCCGGACAACCGACGTTACTGGTGTTGTTAACCTCCCTGAGGGTGTAGAGATGATCATGCCTGGCGATAACGTTCGGGTTAACGCTGAGCTGATTACCCCCATCGCCATGGAGGAAGGCCTGCGGTTCGCTATCCGCGAGGGCGGCAGGACTGTAGGTGCTGGAGTTGTGACAAAGATCCTGGCCTAAGGAAAGCCAGTGATAATATTGCCAAGCAGAGCGTACGGCCTAGAGAGTCCGAAGGCAGCTTGTCTCAAGCTGAGACTTGAAACGGGGGGATTCTGGGAAGTCGAATCCCCCTCTGTCTGCCCAAAATGGAATCTCTGGCAAGCAGCGGAAGGCCTTGTCAGCACAATTGGTTAGACAGCGCTCTGCTACTTCAGCGATGAAGCGAGAGGTTGCCGGGCCCATCTCCTGTGCCGATTAGATGCGGTTAAGTAGGTACCAGGGACCGGGGAATTTTCGCGGAGCATGTCTGAAAATCAGGCGCAAGTAAGGAGGGAAAGTAGTGGCAAAGAAGCAGAGGATTCGCATCCGCCTTAAGGCATTTGACCACAGACTCTTGGATGCCTCGGCTGAAAAGATCGTAGATACAGCAAAGCGAACAGGTGCAGTCGTTTCGGGACCAATTCCACTGCCCACGGAGCGCAATGTGTATACCATCCTGCGTTCAGTGCACATTCACAAAGACTCCCGTGAGCAGTTCGAAATGCGCACTCATAAGCGATTGATCGACATTCTCGAGCCGACACCAAAGACGGTCGACGCCCTGATGCGACTGGACCTACCGGCGGCTGTTGATATCGAGATCAAGCTATAAGACGAAATTTTAGCGGTGCAGGCAGTGCAAGGGGGTGTAACAGATGCCAAAAGGGATTTTAGGCCGCAAGTTAGGCATGACCCAGGTTTTTACCGAAGATGGACGGCTGGTGCCGGTTACAGTCATTGAAGCAACACCTAATACAGTCATCCAGGTCAAGACCAAGGAGACTGATGGTTATGATGCCGTACAAGTAGGCTTCGGTGAAAAGCGTGAGAGATTGATCAATAAGCCCGAAAAAGGACACTTGGCCAAAGCTGGCGTGAAGAGTGTCCGGTATCTGAGGGAGTTCCGGACAGAAGATGTGCCTGAGTTTCAGCAACTGAAAGCAGGGGACTCCATTACAGTTGATATTTTCCAGGCAGGTGACCTGGTTGATGTTACTGGCAACACCAAGGGCAAAGGTTTCGCCGGCGTGATCAAGCGGTGGGGATTTGCCAGAGGGCCCATGGCCCATGGTTCCATGTATCACCGGCGGGTTGGTTCCCTGGGGCCTGTTGGGCCGGCCCGGGTATTCAAAGGGCGGAAATTGCCCGGCAGACTGGGCAATGTCCAGAGGACCATCCAAGGTTTGGAGATCGTGCGGGTAGATACAGAGCGGAACTTGCTGCTGGTCAAAGGCGGCGTGCCCGGGATCAGGGGCAGCCTTGTAAGAGTCCAGGCCAGTGTGAAGATTAGGTAGGAAGATAGATTGCAAAGCCAGTTTATGTGATTAGGAAAGGGGGCAGATCCGATGCCGAAGGTCGCTGTATATAACATGCAAGGCAATACGGTGGGCGAGTTGGAGCTCAATGACGAGATATTCGGCGCTCCAGTGAACACTGCTCTGATGCATCAGGCTGTAGTCACATATCTTGCCAATCAGCGGCAGGGCACCGCAGCTACCAAGACCAGAGCTGCGGTCAGAGGCGGTGGTCGTAAGCCCTGGCGGCAGAAGGGTACCGGAAGGGCTCGGCACGGCAGTATCCGTTCTCCCATTTGGGTAGGCGGTGGTGTCACCTTCGGGCCTCAGCCGCGGGACTACAGGCGGGCGATGCCGAAAAAGGCCCGGCGACAAGCATTGAAATCTGCTTTATCGTCTAAGGTAGCTGCCGGCAGCTTGATTGTTCTCGATGAACTCAAGTTCGATGAGCCGAGGACACGGAGAATGGTTGATGTTTTAAAGAACCTGCAGGTACAGGGGAAAGCTCTAGTTGTAACTGCCGGTGAGGGGCGGAACGTAGTGCTTTCGGCCCGCAATCTTCCCGGGATCGACACAATTAGGGCCCAGGATCTGAATACCTATGCAGTGCTCAACAGTGAGCAGCTGATTCTGACTAAAGAGGCCGTGGAAGTCGTCGAGGAGGTGCTGGCATAATGGCAGATCTTCGCAGCATTATTCGACGGCCGGTGATCAGCGAACGGACAATGGACTTGATGCAGGAGAACAAATACACCTTTGAGGTGGACATCAAGGCAACCAAGCCCCAGATCCGGGAGGCTGTGGAGCAAGTCTTCAATGTGGATGTAGTAAAGGTGAATACCATGCGGGTCACGGGCAAAGTCCGGCGCATGGGCAGGAGTGAAGGCAAGCGTCCCGACTGGAAGAAAGCCATTGTCACTGTGAAGGAAGGCCAGCGGATAGAGCTCTTTGAGGGGCTGTAAACGTGATGGCAAAACTAGACAGCCTAGAGTTGTCTAGGGTTAGGGGATTATGGAATAAGGAGGGGAAAACAAGTGGCGATTAAGAAGTTCAAGCCGACTTCGCCGGGACGCCGGAGTATGACCGGGTTTACCTTCGATGAAATCACCAAGACCGAACCGGAGAAGTCGCTGCTAGCTCCCCTGTCTGGAAGCGGCGGCCGCAATAATCAGGGCCGTAAAACCGCACGCCACCGCGGCGGCGGACACAAGCGGAAGTATCGGATTATTGATTTCCGCCGAGATAAAGATGGTATTCCAGCCAAAGTTGCAGGGATTGAGTATGATCCGAATCGCTCTGCCCGCATAGCATTGCTGCATTATGCGGATGGTGAGAAACGATATATCCTGGCTCCTGTAGGCCTAAAGCCTGGAGATATGGTAATGTCAGGGCCGGAAGCTGATATCAAGCCTGGGAACGCGCTTCAGCTAAGAGATATTCCCACTGGTACAATGGTGCACAACATCGAGCTGCATCCGGGGAAAGGCGGCCAGATGGTAAGGGCTGCCGGGACATCTGCACAGCTGATGGCTAAAGAAGGCAAGTATGCCACTTTGCGGCTGCCTTCTGGTGAGTATCGGATGGTGCTCCAGGAGTGCCGGGCGACCATCGGTCAGGTGGGCAATGTCGACCATGAAAATGTGACCATCGGAAAGGCCGGACGGACTCGGTGGCTGGGAAGGCGTCCTCAAACACGGGGTATAGCCATGAACCCAGTGGATCACCCCCACGGAGGCGGAGAGGGCAGAGCTCCTATTGGTATGGCGACACCGCTTACTCCTTGGGGTAAACCCACCCTGGGCGCAAAGACCAGGAAGCGCAAGCCTTCGGATAAGTATATTATACGGCGGCGCAACCCTCGGTAAAGGGGGGGCGAATAGGGTAATCCTCTAACATAGAGGCCTATTCGCCGCTGTAAGGTCGGACCTAGGATCGCCGAGAAGGGAGGATTGTTGCATGGGTCGGTCACTCAAGAAGGGACCATTTATAGATGATCATCTGCTTAAGAAGATCAAAGAGATGAACGAAAAGGGCGAGAAACGGGTCATCAGGACCTGGTCCCGGCGTTCAACGATATTTCCTGAGATGGTAGGACACACCATCGCGGTGCATGACGGCCGCAGACATGTTCCAGTCTATGTTACTGAGGATATGGTGGGCCACAAATTAGGCGAGTTTGCTCCCACTCGGATGTTCAGAGGCCATGCCGGTAGTGAGAGAGCATCAAGGGCTCGGTAGCTGTAAGGGGGTTTAAGGGATGGAAGCTAGGGCAGTAGCAAGATATGTACGGATATCACCCCGGAAAGCCCGACAAGTGATAGACTTAATCCGGGGTAAAGATGTTGGGGAAGCTCTAACAATTCTGCGCCATACCCCGAAGGCTGCCTCCAGTGTCATCGAAAAGACGCTGCGCTCAGCTGTGGCCAATGCGGAGAATAACCACGAGATGGATGGGCAGGACCTGTATGTAGCCCGGGCATATGTGGATGAAGGCCCGACACTGATGCGCATCAGGCCCCGGGCAAGGGGTATGGCCTTTAGGATACGCAAAAGAACCAGCCATATTACTGTGGTTGTGGCAGAAAAGGGGGAATAGGTGCGTGGGGCAGAAGGTGAACCCAATCGGTATGCGGGTCGGCATAATCCGCGACTGGGAGGGCAAATGGTATGCTGATAAACGTAGCTACGCAGACCTACTCCACGAGGATTTGACCCTGCGGAAGATGATCAAAGAACGATTCTATACCGCGGGTATTTCCCGGGTGGAAGTGGAGCGGGCAGCCAACAGGCTGAAGATTACAGTGTACACTGCGCGGCCTGGAATGGTCATCGGCAGAGGCGGCTCCGAAGTAGATGCGCTTCGCAAGGAAATCGAAGCCAAGACCGGGCGCCAGTGTCAGATCAACATCGTTGAGGTAAAGACTCCTGAGCTCGATGCCCAGTTGGTGGCCGAGAATATCGCCTTCCAGCTGGAGCGGCGTGTATCCTTCCGGCGGGCAATGCGCCAGGCCCAGCAGCGGGCTATGCGGCTGGGTGCCAAGGGGGTTAAGGTCTGGGTAGCAGGCCGCCTTGGCGGAGCAGAGATCGCGCGGGCGGAGTGGACGCAAGAGGGCAGCATCCCTCTCCATACCTTGAGAGCAGATATTGACTATGGTTTTGCTGAGGCACACACCACCTATGGACGGCTCGGAGTCAAGGTTTGGATTAATAAGGGAGAGGTCCTCCCTGGGAAGGAAAAGTAGAGAAAGGGAGGCGGAAAGAGAATGCTGATCCCCAAGAGAGTCAAATATCGTAAGCAGCAGCGGGGTCGGATGAAGGGGAAAGCATTGCGGGGTTCCACAGTGAGCTACGGCGAATACGGCCTGCAAGCTCAGGAACCAGGTTGGATCACCAACACCCAGATCGAAGCTGCAAGAATTGCCATGACCCGGCACATTCGACGGGGAGGCAAGGTTTGGATCAAGATCTTTCCAGATAAACCGGTGACGGCTAGGCCTGCAGAAACCCGTATGGGTAAAGGTAAGGGAGCGCCGGAGTATTGGGTAGCAGTAGTGAAGCCGGGCAGAGTGTTGTTTGAGATTGCCGGTGTCTCGGAGGATCTGGCTAAGGAAGCCATGAGGCTGGCGGCCCATAAGCTACCGATTAGGACGAAGTTCATCGCACGTGAGCAGACAGGTGGTGAGGCGCATGAAGGCTGAGGAGATCAGAGCCATGAGTTCGGAAGAGTTGTTGCGGAAGCTGGACGATCTCAAGGAAGAGTTGTTCAATCTGCGATTCCAGATGGTCACAGCGCAACTCGACAATCCCATGCGGGTCCGAGAAGTGCGCCGGGACATCGCTCGAGTGAAAACCATTTTGCGGGAACGGGAGCTAGGGATTGCCCGCTGACGGTCCAATGAGTAGGGGGTGTGGATATCGTGGATAGAAACCTGCGCAAGACCCGGGTAGGTATGGTGATTTCCGACAAGATGGATAAGACCATCGTAGTCCAGGTGGAACGGCGGAAACGCCACCCTCTGTACGGGCGCATCATCACGCGTAGAACTAAGTTTAAGGCCCATGACGAGAACAATGCCGCATCCGTCGGGGACCGGGTCCGGATAATGGAAACTCGGCCGCTGTCCAAGGATAAGCGGTGGCGACTAGTGGAGATCGTAGAGAAGGCGAGATAGAGAAGATTGGCATTGTGTTGTGGGGAAGGAGGTACGGGTCATGATTCAGCAAGAGTCGGTAGTAAATGTGGCTGACAATTCAGGAGCCAGAAAGCTGCTGTGCATCCGCGTTCCAGGCGGAACCCGCCGGCGCTATGCAGGGGTTGGAGATGTGATCATCGCCACCGTCAAAGAAGCAACGCCCGGAGGCGTGGTAAAGAAGGGCGATATCGTCAAAGCAGTTATTGTCCGGACCCGGAAAGAGATCGGCAGGCCCGATGGCTCATATATCCGCTTTGACGAGAACGCAGCGGTTGTCATTGATAACCAGAACAATCCTCGGGGCACCCGGATTTTTGGGCCCGTTGCCCGGGAGCTGCGGGATGCTAATTTCATGAAAATCTTGTCTCTCGCTCCAGAAGTGCTGTAGTTTCCATGGGAAGGAGGTTGGAGCCAGTGGCCGTTAGAGTACACGTGAAGAAAGGTGACCGGGTTTATGTTCTTTCGGGAGAAGATAAGGGCAAATCCGGTAAGATACTAAGGGTACTCCCTAAAGAGAATAGGGTCATTGTTGACGGCATCAATATTGTGAAGAAGCATACCCGGCCGACCCGTACCAATACCCAAGGTGGCATTATCGAGAGCCCTGCGCCCATGGATGCCTCTAATGTCATGCTGATCTGCCCAAGTTGCGACAAACCCAGCCGGGTCCGAAGAGAACGGGGCGAAAGCGGGGTCCGGCGGATCTGCAAGAGGTGCGAGAGACCCATTGATTAAGGGTGTGGAAGGAGGGACGCATGATGCCACGGCTGAAGGACAAGTATCAAAGTGAAGTAGTACCGGCGCTAGTGGACCGGTTTAAGTATAAAAATGTAATGATGGTTCCCAAAGTCAACAAGGTTATCATCAACATGGGAGTCGGCGCTGCAGTGCAGGATGCCAAGGCCATGGACTCGGCAGTGAAAGACTTGACCGCCATCAGCGGCCAAAGGCCCGTGATCACCAGAGCCAAGAAATCAGTAGCGGCATTTAAAGTGCGGGAAGGTATGCCTGTCGGCTGCATGGTAACACTACGAGGCGACCGCATGTGGGAGTTTTTGGACAAACTGATCAACGTGGCGCTGCCTAGAATCCGAGATTTTCGGGGGGTTTCTCCCAGGTCCTTCGATGGGCGGGGGAACTACACCTTGGGTATCCGGGAGCAGCTGATCTTCCCAGAGATCCGATATGACGATGTAGAACGGGTACAAGGCATGAATATCGTCATCGAGACTAGTGCCGAGACCGATGAAGAAGGACTAGAACTGCTGAAAGCTCTGGGAATGCCGTTCCGCCAGTAGTGTCCAGGATTAGGCGACGATGGCTGTGAAAGGATTGGATTCCCAGGTCGCGAAGGAGTGATACTGTGGCGAAAAAGTCAAAGATTATCCAGGCTCAGAGGACACCGAAGTTCTCCACACGCCGGTATAATCGCTGCCGCATTTGTGGACGCCCCCGGGGCTATATGCGTAAATTCGAGATATGCCGAGTTTGTTTCCGTGAGCTGGCGGCGACAGGTCAGCTGCCGGGCATTCGGAAGGCTAGTTGGTAGAAAAGAGCCATGAGGAAGGGGGTTGCGCAATGGTAATGACAGACCCGATCGCCGATATGCTGACGCGCATCCGTAACGCAAACAGCGCTAAGCACGACAGTGTGGATATCCCCGTCTCTAAACTGAAGGTAGACGTGGCACGGATCCTCAAAGAAGAGGGCTATGTCAGAGATTACAAGGTAGTCGATGACGGGAAGCACGGTTTCATCCGTGTCTATCTGAAGTATGGGGCCAACAAGCAGCTGGTGATCAGCGGCATCAAGCGGATCAGCAAGCCGGGGCTTAGGGTTTATGCTCAGAAAGACGAGATACCCCGGGTTTTAGGGGGCCTTGGAATTGCTATCCTGTCTACTTCCAGAGGAGTAATGACAGATAAGACAGCACGGGAAATGGGCGTAGGCGGAGAGGTCCTCTGTTATGTGTGGTAGTAGATGGACAGGAATTGACAGCGTGATCGACACAAATCAACGTAATAATCCTTTTGAGTTAGGAGAGAGGAGGGGCAATCGTGTCTAGGATCGGTAGAATGCCGGTAGAAGTTCCCAGCGGGGTGGAAGTAAATGTGGACGGCCAGACTGTAACAGTCCGGGGCCCCAAAGGCACCCTGACTCAGGAGTTTCATCCGGATATGGCTATTGCCCTGGAAGGAAATACCATTACTGTGCAGCGACCGAGTGATGAAAAGAACCACCGAGCTTTGCATGGTTTGACCCGCAGCTTGCTTGCTAACATGATCGAAGGTGTGACCAAGGGCTATCAGAAGAACTTGGAGATCACCGGAGTGGGATACCGGGCAGCCCTGCAGGGCAATAAGCTGGTCTTGAGCATGGGATTCTCCCACCCGGTGGAGTTTGAGCCGGAGCCGGGGATAGAGTTCGAAGTTCCGGCCCCGACCAGAATCGCGGTCAAGGGCATTGATAAGCAGCTGGTGGGCGAAACTGCAGCTCAGATCCGTGCCGTAAGGCCGCCAGAGCCTTACCTGGGTAAGGGAATCCGGTATGCTGGAGAGCATATCAGACGCAAGGCGGGTAAAGCAGGCAAAGTCTAAGAAGAGGTGAAGGGAAATGCCAAGATTTAATCGCAATCTAGCCCGGCGGAAGCGGCACCTTCGGCTCCGAAAACGGGTTATCGGCACTTCGGAACGGCCCCGCCTCAATGTATACCGCAGCTTGAACCATATCTATGCCCAGATCATCGATGACACAGTGGGCAAGACCTTGGTGGCAGCTTCTACCCTGGATCCGGCATTGCGGGGCCAGCTGGAGGCGGCCGGCAACACAGAGGCGGCTAAGGCAGTGGGAGAGCTATTGGCCCAAAGGGCTTTAGATAAAGGCATTAAGCAGGTAGTCTTCGACCGGGGCGGCTATGAGTACACAGGACGGATAGCAGCTTTGGCCGATGCGGCCCGGGAGGCCGGACTGGACTTCTAGGTGAAAGGAGGCTGGAACGTATGTTACTCGGAAAAGACCGGATCGATCCAGATACCCTAGGCGAGTTGGAAGAGAGGGTAGTCAGCATTAACCCCGTTTCCAAGACAGTGAAGGGTGGTCGCAGCAGGAGCTTTAGTGCCCTGGTGGTAGTGGGTGACGGCAATGGGCACGTAGGTGCCGGGCTGGGCAAAGCTAAGGAAGTAGCAGGTGCTATCCGCAAGGCTGTAGATGAGGCCCGGAAGAATATGATCAAGGTTCCCATCGTTGGCACGACTATACCCCATGAGATTACTGCCAGGTTCAGCGGAGCCCGGGTTTTTCTTAAGCCGGCATCAGAAGGTACTGGAGTTATTGCTGGCGGCCCGGTTCGTGCAGTCTTGGAGTGTGCCGGGATTCGAGATATACTGACAAAGTCACTTGGATCCTCCAACCCCATCAATGTCGTGACAGCCACAATGCACGGGCTGCAATCCTTGAAGACGGTGGAGGAAGTAGCTCGGCTGCGGGGCAAAGCTCCTGAGGAGATTGGTGCCTAAGAGCTTGGTTAAAGGGGGGCAGGACATGGATGCCAAAAAGTTGAAGATTAGGTGGAAACGCAGTGCCATCGGTAGTCCCAAGGATCAGAAAGCAACCATTAGAGCTTTGGGGCTAACAAAGCTCAATGACGAAGTAATCCATGATAACACTCCTGTAATCCAGGGGATGGTTTTCAAAGTACGGCATCTTGTGGAAGTTACAGAAGTTGAGTAATGTGAGGGAGGTGCTAAGACATGAGACTGCATGAGCTAAAGCCTGCACCAGGAGCTCGGCCTGTGGGAAAACGCTTGGGCCGGGGCATCGGATCGGGTCTAGGCAAAACCTCAGGCCGGGGTCAAAAGGGACAGAAGTCTCGCTCCGGCGGCGGTAAGGGTCCACACTTTGAAGGCGGCCAGACTCCCTTGCAGCGCAGATTGCCGAAACGGGGATTTACCAACATCTTCAAGAAGGTCTACAATGAGGTCAAGCTGGAGGCTCTCAACCGCTTCGAGGAAGGCACTGTCGTCACTCCAGAACTGATGATGGAGGCCGGCATAGTGCGCAGAATCGGCTCCGATTTGATTAAGGTTCTGGGTGATGGCAATATAGAGAAGGCATTGACAGTTCAGGCCCATGGATTCACAAAATCTGCCGCTGCCAAGATAGAAGCTGCTGGCGGCAAAGTAGAGGTGATCTAGGTGCTGCAGGCCATGCGGAATGCCCTGCGGATCCCTGACTTACGCCGCAGGATGTTATACTCAGCAGCCTTACTGGTTGTCTTCAGATTGGGCTCTTATGTACCGGTGCCGGGAGTAAACGCAAAGCTCTTGGCAGAGCAGTTGGGGACTGCCGGAGGCAACATCTTCGGCTTCCTGGATTTGTTTGCCGGTGGAGCTCTGACAAGATTTTCGGTGTTTGCCATGGGGGTAAACCCGTATATTACCTCGTCCATTATCACTCAACTGCTGACTATCGTCATCCCCGCGTGGGAAGAGATGTCTAAGGAAGGGCCGGAAGGACGGAAAAAGCTGCAGCAGTACACCAGATATGGTACAGTGCTGTTGGCACTAATTCAGGGCTTTGCCATTACCATGACTGCCCGGGCTTACGGCGTGGTCATCGATCCAGGCGCTTTTAACACGCTGTTGATTATCATCACCTTGACTGCCGGCAGTACCTTCTTGATGTGGTTAGGTGATCAGATCACCGAGAAGGGTATCGGCAACGGCATCTCGCTGCTGATCTTCACTGGTATTGTAGCGGGTATGCCTGGCCAGGCTTGGAGTGTAGGCCGGGCTGTGACTATGGGTGCTGTCAGCCCCCTTAGTCTACTAGCCTTCTTAGTCTTGGCGGTTGTAGTAGTAGCTGGAGTAATCATGGTGCAGCAGGGACAGCGCCGGATCCCTGTTCAGTATGCCAAGCGAGTGGTGGGGCGCCGGATGTACGGCGGACAGACCACCCACATCCCCATGCAGGTGAATCAAGCTGGTGTTATTCCGGTCATTTTCGCCTCATCTGTGCTGAGCTTTCCTTTGACTTTGGCACAGTTCATGCCCAGCATCGCAGCCGGTGTTAACCGCTGGGTTGGGTATGGTTCGGTGGGTTACAATGTGTTGTACGTACTCTTGGTGGTTTTCTTTACGTACTTCTACACAGCGGTCACCTTCAACCCGGTAGAGGTAGCTGACAACATGAAAAAGCACGGCGGGTTTATCCCAGGCCTGCGGCCTGGCAGACCTACCTCCCAGTATCTCGATCGGGTTTTGACCAGAATTACGCTGGCTGGCGCCATTTTCTTGGCCATCATAGCGGTGCTGCCGTATATAATGGCTAGTGTGACCAGAATGCCCAGTGGTATCATATCCTTTGGCGGCACCAGTATCCTGATCATGGTTGGTGTGGTATTGGATACGATGAAGCAGATTGAGGCTCAGCTCTTGATGCGGCATTACGAAGGATTCATAAAATAGGAACGAAGATGCTGGGCTGCTTCAGCTGCATTGGGTGGAGAGTGGAATCGGGAGGACAAGATGATAATCCGAAAATCACAGGATGAGCTGCAGGCGATGCGTGAGGCGGGGAGGCTCACAGCCCTTACCCACGACGTTGTGGCAGCAGCGGTCCGACCGGGAATCACAACTGCGTCCCTGGATGCTTTGGCTGAGGAATTTATCCGTGATCATGATGCAATCCCGGCCTTTAAAGGGTATAATGGTTATCCGGCATCCATCTGTGTTTCAGTGAATGAAGAGGTGGTGCACGGGATACCAGGTGCGCGGATACTCAGGGACGGGGATATCGTCAGTATCGATATCGGAGTCGTTTTGGACGGATTCTACGGCGATATGGCCCGCACTTACCCGGTGGGCGAGATCTCCGAAGAGGCAAAGCGGCTGATTGCAGTAACGGAGACAGCCTTGGAGAAGGGTATTGCAGCGGCAGTAGCTGGCAACAGGTTATCGGATATTGGGCATGCGGTGCAGAGCTATGTTGAGGCCCACGGCATGTCTGTTGTGAGGGATTTTGTGGGACACGGCATAGGCCGCAGCATGCATGAAGAGCCGCAGATTCCCAACTTCGGCCGGCCTGGCTATGGGCCGCGCCTGAAGCCAGGTATGGTCTTGGCCATAGAGCCGATGGTTAATGTTGGGGGCTGGGAGGTTATAGTGCTCTCTGACAACTGGACAGTTGTCACAGCTGATCGCAGCCTATCAGCCCATTTCGAAGACACCGTTGCCGTCACAGAAGGGGGACCCCTGATATTGACTCAAGCCTAGCTCAGTTTATCGCTTGCACAAGGCATCAGAGGTAAGCAAGGGTCAGCTGAAGGGGAGGGAAGCTTCGTGGATGCCCAGTTAGGGCAGCTCGTCACATCGACGGCGGGCAGAGACTCGGGCCGGCAGTACGTGGTAGTTGGCTTTAACGGAGAGAGGATACTGGTCGCTGATGGAGACCTGCGGTCTGTGAAACGGCCAAAACCGAAGAACATTCGGCACATATGTCTGCATTCAATGGTGGCAGAAGAGGTCCGCACCAAACTGGCAGCCAATATTCCGGTCAGTGATGCCGACATTAGGACCGCATTGGAGAGGTTGCAGGATGATGGTGAGGAGGTTGACTAACAGTGGCCAAACAAGATGTCATCGAAGTTGAGGGCACGGTGGTTGAGCCTTTGCCGAATGCTATGTTTCGGGTTGAGCTGGAAAACGGCCATAAGGTTCTTGCCCACATTTCCGGCAGGATGCGGATGAACTTCATCCGGATATTGCCCGGTGACAAGGTAACGGTAGAGCTTTCACCCTATGATCTAAGTCGTGGTCGGATAACGTACCGAAAAAAATAGAGGGGGTGCTGGCGTTGAAAGTCAGGCCAGCGGTAAAGCGGATCTGCGAGAAATGTAAGATCATCAGGCGCAGAGGGCGCGTTATGGTAATTTGCGAGAATCCTAGGCACAAGCAGAGACAGGGTTAACGTGGGAGGTGAAGGCAGATGGCACGTATAGCCGGTGTAGATATACCTAGAGATAAGCGGGTAGAGATAGCTCTCACCTATATATACGGGATCGGTCGCTCAAGATCCAAGGAGATCCTGGAGAAAGCTAGCGTCAACCCTGACACGAGGGTCCGGGACCTAACCGAGGAAGAGGTCAACCGTCTGCGGGAGATCATCGATCGGGAGTATGTCGTAGAGGGCGATCTGCGGCGGGAGGTATCCCAGAACATCAAGCGGCTGATGGATATAGGTTCATATAGAGGCTACCGTCACCGCAGAGGCCTGCCGGTTCGAGGACAGCGGACTAGGACAAACGCCCGTACCCGCAAGGGGCCAAGAAGGGCTATCGGCGGCCGGCGCCGCTAAGGAAGGAGGGCAACGTGAATGGCTAGACAGAGACGGGCAGCAAGGACCCGCAGGCGGGAGCGGAAGAACGTTCCCAGCGGGGTGGCCCATATTCGTTCAACCTTTAACAATACTATCGTGACCATCAGCGACAAGCAGGGGAATGTCATCTCCTGGGCAAGCTCAGGCCAAATGGGCTTTAAGGGATCTCGAAAGAGCACTCCCTTTGCGGCTGGATTGGCAGCAGAGGCTGCAGCCAAGGCGGCAATGGAGCATGGGATGCGGGAAGTAGAAGTTTATGTAAAGGGCCCGGGAGCCGGACGGGAAGCTGCCATCCGCTCACTGCAGGCTGCTGGTTTGGATGTAAACATGATCAAAGATGTTACACCCATTCCCCACAATGGCTGCAGACCGCCAAAGCGCCGAAGGGTTTGAGTTGAAGCTTGTAGGTGCCTGTTGCCAATGCATGTTTGATGGTACAAATAGGCATTATAATCAAGACATGGTTTGAGCCAAAGATGGAGGTGTTGGATCTCTATGGCCAGGTATACTGGAGCTGTTTGCCGGTTATGTCGGCGGGAAGGGGAGAAGCTCTTTCTTAAGGGTGACCGGTGTTATACAGAGAAATGTGCCGTAGATAGGCGTACGTACCCGCCGGGACAGCACGGTCAGGGGCGCCGCAAGGAATCGGAATATGGACTGCACTTGCGGGAGAAGCAGAAGGTGCGCCGCATCTACGGAGTTTTGGAGCGTCAGTTTGAACGGTATTATGCCCGGGCTGCACGGCAGAAGGGTATTACCGGTGAGAATTTGCTGCAGCTTTTGGAAATGCGGCTAGATAATATTGTGTACCGCATGGGATTAGGTGCTTCCCGTGCGCAGGCGCGGCAGTTGGTCCTCCATGGTCACATTGCGGTCAACGGCAGGAAGGTGGATATCCCCTCCTATGAACTGCAGCCCGGCGATGTAGTCAGCGTGAGAGAGAACAGCCGGAACCTGCAGCTAGTCAAAGATAACGTCGAGGCAGCTGCCGGCCGGACAATGCCGGAGTGGATGGACGTTAATCTGGAGCAATTGGAAGGCAAAATCCTTGCCGTACCCACCCGGGACCAAATGGATATTTCGGTGCAGGAGCACTTGATCGTAGAGTACTATTCCCGGTAATGCTTTTGGGTAAAGTGCTGGCTCGAAGCCAACCGGTTGTCTCCGGCCGCCGATGGACCGGGGCCCGGATGGGGAGCCTGCCAAGGGGGCAGTGGTTGGACTGGCAGTTGCTGCCAAGAACTTGGCATCGGGTGGAAACGATATTGGCCAGCCAGGGAAGGCTGGGATGCCGGCGAGTCTGGCTGCCTTGTGTCGTTAAGGAGGGTTTTGCAGATGCTCGAGATAGAAAAGCCCAAAATCGAATGTGTCGAGTCCGGTGCTTTTTATGGAAAATATGTAGTGGAGCCGTTGGAGAGAGGATACGGGACTACCCTGGGGAACTCGCTGCGTCGGGTGCTGCTGTCATCCCTGCCGGGAGCTGCAGTTGTCTCCGTTAGGATCGATGGGGTACTGCACGAGTTCTCCAATGTGGAAGGGGTAGTGGAGGATACCACAGATATAGTACTCAACCTCAAAGAGCTGGTGGTCAAGCTCCATACAGACGACCCAGTCACTGTGAGGGTAGAGGCTGAGGGAGAAGGAGAAGTCCTGGCGGGCGATATCATTCACGGCCCCGAGGTGGAGATTATGAATCCTGATCTGCACATTGCTACCTTGGATTCTAACGGCCGCCTGCATATGGAGATCGTGTTGATGAAGGGCCGGGGCTATGTCCCTGCTGACCGCAACAAGAATCCGGATGATCCTATCGGTGTAATACCAGTGGACTCCATTTTTACTCCTGTCAGACGGGTCAACTATACGGTAGAGGACACCCGAGTAGGGCAGATTACCGACTATGACCGCCTGATCTTAGAAGTTTGGACAGATGGCAGTATTATGGCAGACGAAGCCGTGACGGTGGCGGCGAAAATCCTTACCGAACATCTGCGGCTTTTCCTCGAACTGAGCGACACAGGGGATGAGCTAGAGATCATGGTGGAAAAAGAAGAGGAAGAGAAGGACCGGGTATTGGAGATGGCCATTGAAGAACTTGACCTATCGGTCCGGTCCTACAACTGCCTGAAGCGGGCAGGGGTTAACACCGTGGAGGAGCTGACCCGCAAGACCGAGGATGATATGCTGAAGGTAAGAAACCTCGGGAAGAAGTCCCTCCAAGAGGTGAAAGACAAGCTGGCAGAATTGGGACTATCTCTGCGGCAAGCGGATGAATAAAGCAGGGTGTTAGGTTGTGATGGGAAGGAGGATTTCAGCATGAGACGAGCTAAATTTGGGCGGGATGCCGGCCATAGGAAAGCCCTACTGCGCAATCTGGTCAGCTCTTTGCTGTTGGAAGAGCGGATTAAGACCACCGACATCAAGGCAAAGGCGGTCAAATCCTTAGCTGATAAGATGATTACCCTGGGCAAACGGGGAGATTTGCACGCCCGGCGCCAGGCTGCGGCTTTTTTGGGGCGGCCCGAAGCGGTGGCCAAGCTCTTTGATGAGATTGCTCCACGGTACACTGAACGCAATGGTGGCTATACCCGGGTTGTGAAGGTTGGGCCTCGGCGGGGAGATGCTGCCCCGATCAGCATCGTAGAGCTGGTCTAATAGCGGTATGTGATGTCTGTGACACCTGAGCTTCAGTGTCAGCTGTTGAGCTTTGGGCCATAATCGATCTGGCAGATGGGGTTAAGGGTTACGCAGTTTTGGGTATATAGTTTGGGAAGTGGGCGCAGCAAAGTCGCAGAGGTTAGCTCCTCTGCGTCGCTTTTTGCAGGGTTCTTTTGCAGGCCGAGGAGACTGGCCGTGCCAGCCTGGGGGAGATAGATGGTGGAGCACAAGCAGAATTTCATAGAAATAGACAAAGTCAGCTTCTCCTATACCGGGGAGCCTGGGGCAGCAGAAGACACAGCTTTGGATGAGGTAAGCCTGAACATCGCCCCTGGAGAGTTCGTCGCGATCGTTGGCCACAATGGCTCAGGCAAGTCAACCTTGGCCAAGCATCTCAACGGCCTGCTCTTGCCGACCAGCGGCGATGTTTGGGTGGCAGGGATGAACACCAAGGATGAAGAGCACCGCTGGAACATCAGACAGACTGTAGGCATGGTATTTCAGAACCCGGATAATCAAATTGTCGCAGCAACTGTAGAAGAAGATGTAGCCTTTGGCCCTGAAAACCTTGGTATGGCTCCAGAGCTGATCCGCAGCCGTGTCGATGAAGCCTTGGCTGTTGTCGGGATGTCGGAATATGCTGAGTCGCCCCCCCACAGCCTGTCAGGGGGACAGAAGCAGCGGGTGGCCATTGCCGGAGTAATCGCCATGCGCCCCCGCTGCCTGGTCTTGGATGAGCCCACAGCCATGTTGGATCCAGTGGGCCGCCGGGAGGTCATGGAGACCATCACACGGCTCAACGAAGAAGAGGGAATCACCGTTGTGCTTATCACCCACTTTATGGATGAAGCTGTCAAGGCCCACCGGGTAGTGGTGATGGACGAAGGCAGGATTGTCCAAGAAGGGCCGCCGGCTGCAGTGTTTCAGGAAATTGCCCTGCTGAGGGAGCTGCGGCTAGATGTCCCGCCAGTGATTGAGCTTGCTTCCCGCCTGCGGGGGAGATCCCTTGCCCTGCCGGAAGCGATCTTAACAGTAGATGAGATGGTGACAGCGTTATGTCAATTGAGATCAGAGGCCTGACCCATACATATAATCCCGGCACTCCCTTGGCCAGGACGGCCATTAAGGACATCGACCTGACCATAGAAGACGGCGAAACTGTGGCCATTATCGGACATACAGGTTCGGGCAAGTCTACCTTGGTTCAGCATCTTAACGGCCTGCTCAAGCCTACTGCCGGCAGCGTCAAGGTTGATGGTGTTGATATCAATCAAAAGGGTGTGGACCTGCGGACCATTCGCTGGAAAGTAGGGCTGGTGTTCCAATACCCTGAGCATCAGCTCTTTGAAGAAACCGTCTGGGACGATGTGGCCTTCGGCCCCCGGAACATGGGGCTAGCCGATGAGGAAGTCCGTTCCCGAGTAGAACGGGCTTTGGCCGCGGTGGATGTTGATATGGCCTTGGCGGAACGTTCTCCCTTTGAGCTCAGCGGCGGTGAAAAGCGGCGGGTTGCCATAGCCGGGGTTCTGGCCATGGAACCATCGGTACTGGTGCTGGATGAGCCTACAGCTGGTTTGGATCCCAGGGGCCGCCAGGATATGCTCCGGCGGATTCAGCGGCTGCAAAAAGAGCGCCAGCTGACTGTGGTCTTTGTCTCCCACAACATGGCGGAGGTTGCCACCTTGGCCGACCGGTTGATCGTCATGGAACGGGGAGTAATTGTGATGGAAGGTCCGCCCCAGGCCATCTTTGCCCAAGGTGAGCAGCTGGAGGCCATTGGCTTGGGAGTCCCCGAGATGACAGCTCTAATGGGGAAGCTGCGGGCAAAGGGCTGGGATGTGCCGGACAGCGCCTTAACTGTGGAAGAGGCGGAAGCAGCCATCATGGCTGTGCTCAGGCGGGAAGCGAGGGTTGGTACCGGTGGCGACATTTAGAAACATCACTATTGGCCAGTATATCCCAGGGGAATCCCTGCTGCACAGGCTGGATCCCCGGACCAAGATCTTGGTCACCTTGCTCATGGTGGTGGGCCTGTTTTTCATCGATACTTACCTGGGCTACGGCCTAGCTGCCTTATATATCGCGCTGGCCATCTTCCGCTCAGGGATACCGCCGCGCTTTCTCTTCCGCGGCCTGAGGCCTGTCATCATCATTATTCTTTTGACCTTCGCGCTCAACTCTTTCATGACCGAGGGAGAGATCCTCTGGCAGTGGAGCTTTCTGACTTTGACCAAGGAAGGCCTGTCCAAAGGCGGTATGCTGGCCATCCGGCTGATCTTGCTCATCGTGGGGACTTCAATCTTAACCCTAACCACATCGCCTCTGGCTTTGACCGATGGACTAGAAAAGCTCCTAAGGCCTGGAAAACGGATCGGGATCCCGGCACACGAGTTGGCGATGATGATGACCATCGCCCTGCGCTTCATACCGACGCTGTTAGAAGAAACAGAGAAAATCATGAAAGCCCAGATGGCCCGGGGCGCCGACTTCGAATCAGGCAACCTCTTGCAGAGGGCAAAGAGCTTATTGCCCCTCTTGGTGCCTTTGTTTGTCAGCGCCTTTCGCCGTGCTGACGACTTGGCAGTTGCCATGGAGGCAAGATGCTACCGGGGCGGAGAGGGCCGCACCAAGCTTAAGCAGCTGGCCTTTCAGGCCGTAGACTTCTTAGTCCTGGGCGGCAGCCTCGTGTTTATCATATGGCTGGCGCTATCCATGTAGGAAGCTGCGGTTCAGGTAGAGCCGCAATCAGGCAGCATCATCGGTGAGGTGACGAAGAGCAGATGGGTGGTGAAGTGCGGAATATCCGGCTGGTTCTGGAATACGACGGTACCAACTACCATGGGTTTCAGACCCAGGACGATCCGGCATTACCTACGATCCAGGGTGAGCTGGAAGCAGCCATTGAGGCCATCTGCCATGAGCGGCTGCGGATCACCGGCTCCGGCCGCACTGATGCTGGAGCCCATGCCTTAGGCCAAGTGGTCAACTTTCATACCCGCTCCACTGTTCCCACCCACCGTTTTCCGGCGGCTCTCAACAGCGTACTGCCCAGGGACATCAGGGTGAAAGAAGCTGCGGCAGTGCCGCAGGAGTTTCATGCCCGGTTCGACGCCCTTTCCAAGACTTACGCCTATCTAGTGGACAACCGGCCCTCTACCAGTGTCTTCCTCCGTAACTATGCCTATCACGTGCCGCAGCCCTTGGATCTAGTGGCTATGCGCCGGGCTGCAGAGATCTTGGTAGGCACCCACGACTTCGCTTCCTTTCAGTCCAGCGGCAGCTCTGCCAAGACCTCGGTGCGGACTGTCTATGGGTTGGGCATTGACGAGATCGAAGCTCACGAAGGGATTATCAAGTTCAGCGTGCGGGCCGATGGCTTCTTGTACAACATGGTCCGCAACATGGTGGGTACTCTGCTGGAGGTAGGGCTGGGTAGATATTCTGTTGAGGATACAGCTTCTATCCTGGCAGCTCGGGATCGGCGCCTGGCGGGTCCCACAGCTCCTGCCCAGGGACTCTACCTAGTGAAGGTGGAGTACGGGTTACGTACTGATGGAAGTCCTCCCCGATCTCAAGACCCAGGTCTACGGCATCTATCAAGATGCCCATTGGGACAGCTTCGGCATTGATGCCTGGCTGGGACGGAACGCATGGCTGTTCCACGCTGGATACATGAGCGATGGTGACGAGGAGAGCTTCTTTCGGCTGGGTATAGGGCTGCGCTTATAAGGAACAGGCGCAGCAGACTAACCCAAGCTGTGCTTCTTGCTACCGCTTCCGCAGGACACTGATGGGCCTTACGACTTGCTCTTCGGTGCCGGCAAGGGGTGAGTTGAGGTTCCAATTATTCCACCAGCCGATAAACTCAAATCCCTGTTGGCCGGTGATCAGCAGAAACTCCTGGGGGTAGACCGCCCGCCGGATACTGGTTTGCTCAAGGCGGCGTGTTTGGCCCCCTTCATTGATCAGCAGGGTGATTCTCTCCTGGAAGGTCTGGTCGATGTAGTTGAGCAGCTCGGTTGAGTGGCTGACCTCAACAGTGATTCCGTCCCGTTCCATGACCCAGCTGTCAGTGGTGTCTGCCAGCCAGCTAAAATCGACACACCAGTCTAAGAAATACAGGCCGCCAGGGTTTAAAGCGCGGTTGACTGAAGCAAAATGAGAAATGAGTTCACTGGTGTTTTTGACATACAAGGAACCCAGCATGATGATGGCAAAATCTGCCGGTGCATCCAGCCGGAAGTCATTCATGTTCTGCCTGTAGAGCTCGACTTCATGCCCCAGCTGTTGGGCTTTTTGCCGGGAGTACTGCAGCATCTCTGGGCTGAGGTCAAGGCCTATGTATGAGTAGCCCAGCTGCAGCAGTTCCTGCATATGGGGGCTGTTGCCGCAGCCCAGCTCCAAGACCCGCTTGACCGGGATGGAGGAATAGCGGCGGATGGCCTCTTGCATGACCTCCACTTCTCCGGGTATGTCCCGGTAGGAAAAAGCTATCTCATAGTAGAATGGATTGGCGTATAGGCTGTCCACGGCAGTTCACTTCCTTTCAGGGTGTAGGCTGGCCGGCAGCTCTCGGTGGCCAGTTGACCGCGATCCTGGCCAGTTTGGTGCCCGGCCTTGCAGTGCGGCTTGTGGGTATCTTCTATCACGGGCAGCGACCCTGCAAGGAGACTTCTTTAGCTATCCTTAGGTTCCCTGCAAGAACTCCGGTGCTGCCGGTATGAGTCAGGAGTTCTCGGATTTCCAGCACGATCCGGTGCCGCCGTAAATGCTTGACAGCAGGGGAGTGCTGTATTAAAATTGATACGGCAAACTCGGTATGGTGCCGAGTTTTCGTAGTTCATGATCAGGAAGTTATAGACCTAGTTTGCGTATAACCGGTTCTTGACTATCCGCTGCGGTACATAGCCCCGGCCGCTGCGAAGTGGGTTGAGAGCGGTTACCATAAACCGTTCTGTCAAAGGGGGGAAGTCTGATGGAAAAAGGTAAGACGTACATGGCCAAACCCGCTGATATCCAGCGAAACTGGTATGTGGTCGATGCTGAGGATAAGGTGCTGGGCCGTTTGGCGGCAGAAATCGCTACCGTCCTTAGGGGTAAGAACAAGCCCCAATTCACACCTCACATGGACACCGGTGATTTTGTCATCGTCGTCAATGCCGAGAAGGTGAAGCTGACTGGGAAGAAGCTTGACCAGAAGCTGTATCGCTGGCACACCGGCTATCCCGGTGGCCTCCGCTCCCGAACGGCTGCTGAAATGCTGGCTAGGAAGCCAGAAGAGGTGATTCGACGGGCTGTCTGGGGTATGATGCCCAAGAACGCCCTCAGCCGGAATCAGATGAAGAAACTAAAGGTGTATGCGGGCCCTGACCATCCCCATATGGCCCAGATGCCGCAGCCTTTGGAAAGTCTGGCGACTGATAAGTAGAGAAAACAGCGGATTGCGTTATCCCTATAGATCAATACACAGATTGGAGAAAGGAGGGATAGGTAGGTGGCCACCGCAGATTTGAATCAGTACTATGGTACAGGACGGAGAAAGTGTTCTGTTGCCAGGGTTTATCTAAGACCAGGAAACGGCAACATTGAGATAAATAAACGGAGTATTGATGAGTACTTCGGGCGTGAAGTACTAAAGACTATCTGCCTCCAGCCCCTGAAGCTGACCGGTACGGAGGGGAAGTTCGACATCAAGGTGAATGTCACGGGAGGCGGCATGTCTGGACAGGCAGGTGCCATTCGCCACGGCATCGCTAGAGCACTTTTGGAGTATGATCAGGATTTGCGTACTCCGCTAAAACGGGCAGGGTACTTGACCCGGGATCCTAGGATGAAGGAACGGCACAAGTACGGCTTGAAGAAGGCCCGTAGGGCTCCGCAGTTCTCCAAGCGTTAATGGCAGTTTTTTGCAGAATGGGCGGTCTTTTCCGAAACAGCGGAGGGCCGCCTTTTTGCTACGTATTGCTCGGAGCTTCCCCGGCCTTGCGCCAGCTTGCGAGGAAGCTCTTCCAGGGCAGTTCTTGGGTGTTGGAGATTACGCTAAAAGGAGGCAATCCCAGTGCGAGAAAGGGATGGTGCCGGCGGCGCCGGCTCGGTCCATGGGCCATATGATATTGCTGTCATCGGAGGCGGACCCGGCGGGTATGTGGCAGCCATCTATGCCGCGAGACAGGGTGCCAAGGTGGTG
This sequence comes from Clostridiales bacterium DTU087, assembly GCA_001513495.1. GTDB lineage: Bacteria > Bacillota > Limnochordia > DTU087 > DTU087 > DTU087. Next base: position 2,934 of record LFTN01000232.1, on the reverse strand, counting down.
TTGGTGGAAAAGGATACTCCCGGCGGGACTTGCCTCAATCGAGGATGTATTCCCACCAAAGCCTTGATCCGCACCACTGAGGTGTACAAGCTGATGCAGGAAGCAGGCCGTTACGGCCTCCGGGTGCAAGGAGTGGAAGTTGATTTCAAGCGGGCAATGGCTAGGAAAGACCGGGTTGTAAACGGCTTGGTCAAGGGAGTCGAAACCTTGCTAGCTAAGCACGGTGTGACAGTCGTCCATGGCTTTGGCCGCTTGGTGGATGGGGAGACTGTAGCTGTGAAGGCCGGTGAGGGTGAAGAGACGCTGCTTAAGGCACGCCATATTATTCTAGCTACTGGATCTGAGCCGGTCACCCTGCCGATTCCCGGTGCCGCGAGTGATGCGGTAATCGATAGCGATCAGGCTCTTGAATTAGATGAGCTGCCTGAGGCCATGGTGATTATCGGCGGCGGAGTTATCGGTATGGAGTTCGCCTTTATCTTTGCCAGGCTAGGCGTAAAGGTTACCGTCATAGAGTATCTGGAGCAGATCCTGCCGCCGGTTGATGAGGATGTGGCCCAGGAGGTGTTTCGCAGTGCCCGGACGGCAGGCATCAAGATCTTTACCAAAGCCCGGGTGATTGCTATTCACCAGGGCGAAGGAGGCCGGGCGGCTGTAGTCTTTGAAGATGCTGCAACCGGCGAGGCTTTGCCCGAGGTTACGGCAGATAAGGTGCTGATGGCGGTGGGCAGGCGCCCTCTCCTAGAGGGCCTGGGAGCTGTGGAGATAGGAGTGGAGCTGGATGCCGAGGGCAGGGGCATTAAGGTCAATGACCGCATGCAGACCAATGTTCCCAATATCTACGCCATCGGTGATGTAACTGCCAAAGTCATGCTGGCCCATGCTGCTTCCACCCAGGGATTGGTTGCTGTAGACAATATCCTGGGCCGGGACAGCCTGATGGATTACAGCGCTGTGCCTAATGCCATCTTCACCGACCCAGAAATAGCATCGGTGGGTGTGACGGAGAAAGAAGCAGCGGCTGACGACCTCAACATACGGGTGGGCCGCTTCCCCTTTGCCGCCAACGGCAAGGCCCTGGCTTTAGGAAACAGCCGGGGGTTTGTCAAGCTGATTGCCGATGCTGATACCGGTGCAATCATCGGCGGCAGCATCGTGGGCCCAGGGGCCACGGATCTCATTGGGGAGATCACTTTGGCAGTACAGCATCGGCTGACCGCCCAGCAGGTGGCAAGGACCATCCACGCTCATCCCACCCTGCCGGAGGCGATTTTCGAAGCCGCCTGGGCAGCAGAAAGCGGGGCCCTTCACCTTGCAGAGTAACTGGCGAGACGCGAGCATTGTCATTTCCCCATCACTCGATCCTTGGTACAACTTGGCAGTAGAGGAGCTCCTGCTGCGGGAGAGCAGGCGGGCAGCTGCCGGCACTGTCCTCTACCTTTGGCAAAACCAAAATACAGTAGTCATCGGCCGCAACCAGAATGCCTGGAAGGAGTGCCGGTGGGAACTCCTGCACGCAGAAGGCGGCAGACTTGCCCGCCGCCTATCCGGCGGGGGTGCGGTCTATCACGATATAGGCAACTTGAATTTTACCTTTGTCACATCCAGGAAAGGCTATGATCTCCCCAAGCAGCTGGAGGTGATCCTCCAGGCTGTGGGGAGCCTCGGCATTCCCGCGGAGTTTTCCGGGCGCAACGATATCCTCGCGGCAGGCCGGAAGTTTTCCGGCAATGCCTTCTACAAAGACACGCATCGGGCTTACCATCACGGCACCATCTTGGTGTCGGTGGATTTTGCCAAACTCAATCGGTACCTGCAGGTATCCAAGGAGAAAATGGCTGCCAAGGGCATCAACTCAGTCCGTTCCCGGGTGGTGAACCTTGCGGAGCTTAAGCCGGGCCTTGAGGTGGAAGATGTAAAGGAAGCACTGAAAACCGCCTTCCGCAGCCTGTACAGCGCCGATGGGGGAGAAGCGGTGATCCAAAGCCAGAACGGAGCCGTCCAGGAGTTGTATGAGAAGTATGCATCCTGGGAGTGGCGCTTTGGCAAGACACCGCCATTTGACCTTACCATCCAGAGGCGCTTTCCCTGGGGAGGAATAGAACTAGGCCTGACGCTCAAGGGCGGTTCCATCCAGGATGCCAGGGTGTTTTCCGATGCCATGGAGCCCCAGCTCATAGAGGCTATCGCCCCCAGGCTGCAAGGCCTTCCCCTAGATAAGGGAGCCATGGCCGCTGTCCTTGGAGGGCTGGGTGAGACAGAGGAAGAAAAGGAGATTATCCGGGAGATCCGGGAATGGCTGTCTGCTGTGGAATTCTAACCTTGGAATTAGGCCGCTGTTAGGGAATCTGCGGCATCAGAGGAGATGATCCCGCTCACTGCAAGGTCAAGTCCGGCGGGCTGAGGAGACTTCCCCGGCAAGCGGTGTGAGCAGCAAGTATTTGGCAGTGGAGGAAAGGTATTGTGACCTAACCCTCCGCTGCCGTTTCGCTTTTCAAGCGTATTCTCCTGGAGAGTCTCTTCAGCCTCCCCAGGCGCCTCCGGTATCACATCTTCGTTTTCCTCATCCTCCTCCTCATCCTCTTCTGCTTCTTCATCGGCTCCATCAGGGAGTTCATCAACGACTGCTCCATCCTCCAGCCTGCCGCCGTCCGGTGCCTCAGGCCAGAACAGGTCATAGGGAGTGTTGGGCGGCTCGGGAGACAGCTCCTCTGAAAACTGGCTTTGGTCAACACAGGGTGCGTATTCCGCGGGTTCGGTTCCTTGGATAAAGGCACAGGGTACTGACCATTCACAGCCCGGGCCTGCCAAGAGCCCAGTAAAGATGTGGATGGGAATGCCGGTGACAACGCTGGGGGGCACCGGGAAATCCCGGGGCGGTTCATCGGCTAAGGCAGTATTGATGAATTCGGTCCAGACGGGGCCGGCCAAAGT
>LFTN01000135.1:55546-57130 GCA_001513495.1 Clostridiales bacterium DTU087 | reverse complement strand
TCAGTCATCTTCTCTGTGGGTTCGGTAGAGCAGATCATGACCACACCGATGGGGTCGCCTTCCGACACGATTGGTGCCAGTACCTGGTTGGGAAATGCCCACTGCTCATCCTCGATCTCGCCGACGCCCTCAGAACCATCGGGGGGAGGCAGGATTATCGGCTTACGGTTCTCCATGATCCCTTCAATGTGACTAGGTATGCTTCGATCCATCCACTGCTTCTTAGGGGCACCGGCCACTGCCACGACAGCATCCCGATCACAGATGATGGAGATGCGTCCCGTTGCTTCGAACAGTGAATCGGCGTACTCCTGCGCAAAATCACCTAACTCGCCGATCGGAGAGTATTTCTTGAGAATAACTTCCCCATCTCTATCGACAAAAATCTCCAGCGGATCTCCTTCCCTGATCCGCAGAGTACGGCGAATCTCCTTAGGGATAACGACTCGGCCTAAATCATCAATTCTTCGAACTATACCGGTTGCCTTCAAACAGCACCCCTCCTTTATGTTGGGCGCACTCAGTCGTCACAGATAGTATATAGCCGGCATAGTCCTTTTATTCATTACCGCTGCCTCATCCCAGCTTGCCGCCATGGTTTCAGACCACGCTGGATTCGGCTGCAGTCTCCCGCATCACCTCAAGTACCTGTTCCAGTTCCTTCAACAGCTCCTGGCCGTCCCGGGTCAGGCTGCGGAATCTAATCTGAGAGCCTCTTCTCACCAAGAGCCGCAGCCTCTTTCCAGGTAACCCCGACAATCTCCGCAGTACAGATTCAGGCAAATTGAGGCCTGACAGCATTCTGACAATGAATTGTTCCCTTTTTTGACTGATACTTCCGATTCCCAGTTCCTTGGCTAACACCTTGATGCGGGCAATGGCAAGGAGATTATATGCGGCAGCTGGAGCCTCTCCGAACCGATCTTCGATTTCCTCCAACAGCTCCTGGGCTTCATCCCGGCTGCCGAGATCAGCAATCCGTTTGTAAAGCTCGACCTTCTGGGTGGGATCCGCTACATAGCTGTCCGGCAGGTACGCATCGATATCGAGGTCAATTACCGGTTCAGGTGGTGCCTGCTTGATTTCGCCCTTCAACTCCCGAATCGACTCTTCCAGCAAGCGGCAGTAAAGCTCAAAACCAACAGAGGCGATGAAGCCGTGTTGTTCCGGCCCCAGGAGATTGCCCGCCCCCCGGATTTCCAAGTCTCGCATGGCGATCTTGTAGCCCGAACCTAGATCGGTGAACTCCTTGATGGCCTGGAGGCGCTTTTCTGCTGTTTCTGACAGCAGTTTGTCCCTGCGGTAGGTGAAGTACGCATAGGCAACCCTATTGGTCCTGCCTACCCTCCCCCGCAGCTGGTACAGCTGGGCGAGCCCCATATGATCAGCGTCATAGACAATCAGTGTATTGACATTGGAGATATCCATGCCAGTCTCGATAATCGTAGTGCACAGGAGTATGTCATATTCTCCGTGCAGAAAATCCAGCATTATTCGCTCCAGCCGGCTTTCCTCCATCTGCCCGTGGGCAACGGCCAAGCGGGCCTCCGGCACGAGTCCCAGGATATGGCCCGCCATCTGGTC
>LFTN01000135.1:16453-55486 GCA_001513495.1 Clostridiales bacterium DTU087 | reverse complement strand
TGCCTCCCGGATCACCTCATCATTGTATTCGATGACATACGTCCTAATGGGAAAGCGGTTTTCCGGGGGAGTCTCGATCAGGCTCATATCCCTTACGCCAACTAAAGACATGTGGAGCGTCCGGGGGATGGGAGTTGCCGTCAGAGTCAAGACATCCACCGATTTTCTCAGCTGCTTCAGGCGTTCCTTCTGTGCTACTCCGAAGCGCTGTTCCTCATCGACAACCACCAAACCCAAATCCTTGAACACCACATCTTTGGACAGCAGACGGTGTGTTCCAATGACAATGTCAACTTTTCCTAACTTCAACTGTTCCAGGGACGCCGCTTGTTCGGCAGGCGACTGAAAGCGGCTGAGTACGTGAATAATGGCCGGATACCCCTCAAACCTCTCGACAAAAGTGCGGTAGTGCTGCTGCGCCAGGATGGTAGTCGGCACTAAGACAGCAACCTGTTTGCCGTCCATGATTGCTTTGAAGGCTGCCCTGACGGCAACTTCTGTTTTCCCATATCCTACATCGCCGCACAGCAGCCGATCCATCGGCTTGGGAGCCTCCATGTCCCGCTTCACATCCTCAATGGCCCGGACCTGATCAGGGGTCGGTTCATAGGGAAAGGCTTCTTCAAACTCTGCCTGCCACACAGTGTCTGTTGAAAACTGGTATCCCTGGACGGTCTGCCGCTCAGCATAGAGCCGCAGCAAGCCCTCTGCCAGCTCCTGGACAGATTCCTTGACTCGCTTTTTCACCCGAGCCCACTCACCGCCGCCGAGCTTGTAGATTTTCGGCGGGCCGTCTTCTGAGCCGACATACTTCTGCAGGAGCCCCACTTGGTCGATGGGCACATAGAGCTTATCGGCATCGGCATACTGCACCACTAAATAGTCTTTATGAATACCGGCTGCCTGCAGAGTCTGGACTCCCAGATAGCGGCCGATGCCGTGATTTATGTGGACTACATAATCTCCTTCCCGCAGGGCGCTGTAATCGGTGATGCGGACTCCGCCTTCGATGCTGCGGCTGCGCCGTGTCCGCCGAGACCGTCCGTAGATCTCATTCTCTGTAAGCACCACCAGCCTGTTTAGGGGCAGTTCAAACCCGGCTTCCAGAGTGCCGGTGCTTACCAGTACATTGCCGGCAATCAGCTCTGTCGTTATCTCCGGCACGAAAATACTGACTATATCATAGTCCTTAAGCACTTCAACCAAACGATGGGCCCGTTCCTCGGTAGACACTACCATGACCACGCCGCAGCCTTCCTGGTGCCACCCCCGGATGCTTGATGCCAGACGCTCCAGTTGGCCGTGGAATGACTCCGGCGGCCTAGCATAGACATTGATGGTTTGCAGCGGGCTCATTCCTGGAGCCCTCTTGGAAAGGGCCGCCAAATACAGAAGATGATGGCGGCGGGCGGCGTTAAGAATACTTGGCCAGTCATGGTAGTTGTCGGCAATGCCGGGCAGCAGGCGGCCCTTCTCCAGGAGCCCCTTGTAAGACTCCTGGAAGTCATTGAGGAATGACCGGAGGTGTTCGCTGGTACGGGACGGCTCGTCAAAGATCACATAGCCTCCATCGGCATAATCCAGCAGAGAGACTAGATTGGTGTAAAAATAGGGCTTGTACTGCTCCATCCCTTCGAAAGCAGCCCTTTCCTCAAACTTCTCTAGGTGGGCTGCCAATCTCTCCTCCAATGCCGACGCCCCTTGAGTATTGCGGGCACGCTCCAGCCGCCTGATCTGCAAATCAGCCTGCTGCCGCAAAGCGGCGATACCCTGCTCCCGCACTGATTCCGGAAGAATGAACTCACTGGCAGGCACGACTTTGAAACCGGGAATGTTTTCTGTGGAGCGCTGCGTCTCAGGGTCAAATCTGCGGATGGAATCAACTTCGTCGTCAAAAAGCTCCACCCTCACAGGCAGCTCTTCGGTCAGAGGGTAGATATCCACAATGCCTCCCCGGATGCTGAACTGAGCTGGAGCCTCCACCAAATCCACGCGCTGGTATCCCATGTTGACCAGCTCAACAGCCAGCTCTTCCAGGCGGACCCGGGTTTCCATATCGATGGTAAAGCTGGCAGATAAGAAAACCTCCGGCGGAATCAGTCTCTCCGCCAAAGCTTGAATGGGAGCGATCAGAACAGGAGTGCCTCTTTCCATGATAGCCCTATAGGCTAGAAGCCGATCCCGAAGAATATCAAGATTGCGGGTAACTTCCTCGTATACAAACACTTCCTGGGCAGGGAAGAAAAAAAGATCCTCCCGGGGCACAAAGGACATCAGGTCTGCATGGAGCTGCTCAGCTTGATAGACAGTATAAGTAATTACATACAGCGGGCCCTTCTGCAGCTGAGAACTGCCTTTGATTTCCGCATAAAGCCCGGCGACATAGGCGGCTTTTTGAGAACCGGCCAATCCAATCACTGCCTGTTCTGCCAGTCCCCGCCGCAATCCGGACACTAGCTGGCTAAAATCCTCCGATTGTGTAATAGTGCGTAGAAGCCCGTGCATACCCAAATCTGTCCCCTCCCACCAATCATAGAAGCCTCAAAGCCTCCCGCCGCCAGGAAGCCTGGAGTAATTCAAAGCGCGGCAAATAACCCGGAAGATGCCTTAAAGCCTCCCATCACCGCTTTATACCTAGTACTGTCGCGTTCCACAAGCAGTGCACTGTACACGCCAGCGCAAGGGCCAGGATGGCGCTCCCCTTACTCCACAGCAGCCACCAGGTCAACCAGCCAAAAATCCCATGCCCAATAATGGCCAAGAAAGCCGCCAGCCAGCGTCTGGTACGGCCCACACCTGGATTGGCAAGCAAGTCGTATCCAGCTTCATAGAGGCCGAAGCCGATGTGGACAACCGGCACCGACAAGCCAAAGAGAAGAGCCGACCCCGTTTTGAGCCCCTCTTCTACTACGGGAATCAGCAGCCTCACAGCCACTTCGCCAAATCCAGCCGCCAGGATGCGGTTGACCCTAAGCGCAAAGAGCGCGGCGGCTCCCGCGACAGCCAGTGCCTTAAGCATATATCCCATATTATCTAATCATATACTCCATGCCAATCAAGGGCGCCAGTCCCCCGTACAAGCTCTCTACAGTTCATATACTAAGGTAGGCCAGTACCTGCAGATTTATGCATTGGCTCAGCCTTCCTTTAGATGCATCCCATTGAAACGGGCCATGGCATCATCGATGCCGTCCTTCACCCAAACAGCAGCAGCTTCGCAGGCGCTGGCGATTACTTTGTTGATTGTCTCCCACTGCTGGTTGGAAAAATCGCTTAGCACATAATCGACAACTGTCACTCCTGGAGGAGGTTTGCCGATCCCCAACCGCAAGCGGTGAAAATCCTGTGTTTCCAGACAGGATATGACCGAACTGACTCCCCGATGGCCGCCGGCAGTCCCTGTGCGGCGCAGCCGCAGCTGCCCAATCTCCAGATCCAAGTCATCATAGATAATCAACAGATCCTGGGGTGCTATGCCGTAACTATCTAAGATCTTTCTCACGGCAGTACCACTGTTATTCATATATGTCTGCGGCTTGGCCAATAGTATCTGCCCTTCAGGCAGAGAAATGCTGGTTACCTGTGCCTGATGGCGGTGACCCCACTTCGGCGCCTTCCAGCGGTCAGCCAGCCGATCTGCCGCCATAAAGCCCAGATTATGACGATTGGCGGCATAGCGGTCACCTGGATTCCCCAATCCGATTATAGCCTTCATGGCTTGACGGCCGCACTAGCGGCCCCTCTACCTCCCTACATACCAAGGTCCTGCAAAGTAAAAATGCGCAGCCTGTAACTCGCCACGCATTTAACCAAAGAGATAAGCTTCGCGGGTTTGGCCCCCATTTCTTTGGGCAGCCAACCCACCATGAGCGGCAACACTACTCCGCCGGCTCTTCTGCACCAGCTTGCTGAGCACCCTCGTCCGCACCTTCGCCGGCAGCCTCGCCTTCAACTGCTTCGTCGGCCTCATCCACCACTGCCTGTGGAACCGCAATGGACAATACCGTCTCTTCGGGATCCGCTGTAATCTCGACACCCTCTTGAGCCTGAATATCCTTAACCAAGAGTGTATCACCGATGGCTAGTCCGGAGATGTCAATCTCTAGAGCATCTGGAATGTCTGTCGGCAGACAGGATACTTCCAACTCCCATAACGACTGAGTTAGAACACCGCCTTCCTGGACACCTGGAGCATCTCCCACTATCTGGATCGGTACAGTCACGGTAACCTTCTCGTCCAAGCGAACCTCAAGAAAGTCAATGTGCTGCAGACTGCCCCGGACTGGATGTACCTGAACCTCCTGCACCAGGACAGCCTTGTCCTGTCCATCTATCTGGAGGGTCAGCAGCCGGTTCAACCCGCCCTGCCGCATGAGACGGCCAACAAGCCTTTCTTCTACTTGCACATTGACATTTTCTTTACCCGAACCATAAACAACCGCAGGAATATATCCTGACCGGCGCAATCGATTGTTGACGCCTTTACCCGTCTCCCGACGGATTTCGGCAGCCAACTGGAATTGTCGCATAGTCTTGTCCTCCTCACATTATCAGCGCGATACAGACTTCTTATCCTAGGCTCTTCAAGGGCCCTAATATTATACCACTGGGCAGACAGGCTGGTCAAATAACCCTCACCTGCCGATAGGTACCGCCAGACCTAGTCAAAGAGCTTGCTTACCGGCAGTTCCTCAAAGATACGCCTGATGGCTTCCCCGAACAAGGGCGCAACAGACAGCACCTTGATCTTGTCCAGCTGCTTCTCCGGCGAGAGGGGGATACTGTTGGTGACTACCACTTCCTTCACCGGGGATGCTGCTAAGCGCTCAGTAGCAGGCGGTGAAAGCACCGGATGGCTGCAGCAGGCATAGACTTCTTTGGCACCCCGATCAATGAGCACCCTGACTGCCTCCACCATGCTTCCGGCTGTATCGATTATGTCATCGACTATGATTGCCGTTCTCCCTTCGATGTCTCCAATCACATTGACAGCCTCGGCCATGTTGGGCTCCGGCCGCCTCTTATCAACAATGGCTAAGCCGCAATCCAAGCGGTTGGCAAACTCCCGGGCCCGGGAAACTCCGCCGACATCTGGGGATACTACAACCACGTCTTCCAGCTGCTTTTCCAAGAAGTAATTAGCCAAGATAGGCATCGCCCGCAAGTTATCCACCGGAATATCAAAGAAGCCCTGAATCTGGCCTGCATGTAAATCCATGGTCAATACCCGATCAGCGCCGGCGGCGGTCAGCAGGTTAGCAACCAGCTTAGCACTGATGGGATCTCTAGGCTGCGTCTTGCGGTCCTGCCGGGCATACCCGTAATACGGAATGACAGCTGCTATCTCTTTAGCTGAAGCGCGCTTGAAAGCATCAATCATAATCAACAGCTCAACCAAATGCGTATCGGTGGGAGCACTTGTGGGCTGAACGACAAACACATCGGCGCCCCGCACTGTCTCGCCAATGCGGATGTTAATTTCGCCATCTCTAAACCGCTTTACCTCAGAACGTCCTACCGTTGTGCCCAGATAACGGGCAATATCCTGGGCTAGTTTTGGGTTGGCAGTCCCTGTAAATATCTTCAGCTTCTTATAATTGTGTCTGATGGACACCCCTGCTCACTTCCTGTCCCATCAACATTTTTGGAGGACTGAGAGCCTCCTTCGAGTTATTCGAGAATCGTATCATTATCCCTCTTCCGGAGCATTTGTCTTGCTGCTCCAGCGCTGAACCCAATCTGGGATATTGCGCTGCCGGCTTCTGGCTACTCCCAGAGCTCCTGGGGGCACATCATTGGTAACGGTAGATCCCGCTGCCACATAGGCGCCGGCTCCTATTTCGACAGGCGCTACTAAATTGCAGTTGCTGCCGACAAAGGCCCCGTCGTCAATCACTGTGGGGTGCTTTTTCTTTCCATCGTAATTGCAGGTAATAGTTCCCGCGCCAATATTGACTCCGCTTCCGATACTTGTATCTCCCAGATAAGTCAAGTGGGGCACCTTGCTCCCCGGCCCCACAGTCGTGTTTTTGATCTCACAAAATCCTCCGACTTTGGCCTTTTCAGCCAGGCGGCATCCCGGCCGGATGTAACTGTATGGGCCAACTGTGGAGTCTGCATCTAAGGAGCTTTCCAGAACAGTTGCCTGGCTTATGGTAACATTTTCTCCCACCACGCAGTCCTTTACCCGACTAAAGGGGCCGATGACTGAACCGGCAGCTACCCGGGTACGGCCCTCGATAAAGGTAAAAGGCAAAAGGACTACATCTGGTGCCAGTTCAGCCTCGGCATCCACATATGTAGTGGCAGGATCCACCATAGTCACACCGGCCCGCATCCATCTCTCCCGAATCCTATCCCGCAGGATTCGTTCTGCTGCTGCTAGCTGCACCCGGTTATTAATCCCCAATGCCTCTTCATGATCGCCGTGGATAAAGATTTCAACTTTGCCTGCCTGCTCCTTGATGATTTCCAGCACGTCTGTCAAGTAATACTCTGCTTGGGCGTTTTCGGGGCTAATCTGGTGCAGAGCCTCAAACAACGGCTCACATTCGAAAACATAGGTGCCGCTGTTAATCTCTTTCACCAGTGCCTCTTCTGGGCCAGCATCTTTCTGTTCAACGATCTTGGCAAACCGGTCGGCAGCGTCCCGGATGATCCTTCCGTAGCCTGTGGGATCATCAACAACCACTGACAGCACTGTGGCAAGAGCTTTGGAACTCTGATGGGCCTCGATGAGATCCCGCAAGGTGCCGGGACGGTATAGGGGCGTATCACCGTGGATTACCAGCACGGGGCCGCTGCAGCCTTGCAGGACGGCTTCCGCCTGCAGCACCGCATGGCCAGTTCCCAGCTGCTCTGCTTGAACGACATACTCCACTTCCGATCCCAGGAGGCCTTGGATCTCCTGTCCCTCTTGACCCACCACAACCAGGATCCGCTCAACACCTGCTTCCCGAAGGTTGTTGACTACATGTGCTATCATAGGGAGTCCGCATATGGGGTGGAGAACCTTTGGGACTGCAGACTTCATGCGGGTACCTTTCCCTGCCGCGAGAACCACCGCAGCTGCTGACATACACTTCCCCTCCCTAATTGTGAGGAATAAGTTGCTAGAAATAAATCCCTATTACTATTATACCCTGATCACGGTTAAGCCCGCCAGATGGCGGGCTCATATAATAAAGCAGCGCCGGTATACATCACCAGTGTAAAGCAGTGTACTTCAGTGATGCGTACCATTAGTCTTGATGCCTAATGCTAGTAGTTCTGCTGTGTATTACCGCCGGCCTGAGCGATGAGGGACTGCTCAGCCGCAGCGATCATTTTCCGTACCATGTTGCCGCCTACCGCACCGCAGTCTCGAGATGAGACGTAACCCCAGTAATCTCCCTCAGGCACCTGAATGCCCAGTTCGTTAGCGGTTTCGTACTTAAACTGCTGAAGAGCCTGGTAGGCCTCCTGGATGAGAGGCGTGTTTCTCTTCTGGCCAGCACCCATGTTTTCACCTCCTATCGGGTCCACTCCTAGTTTAGACCCCTAAGGAGGCAGCTATGCTGGTCAGTTGCTGCCAAACCTGCTTCCCCTTCAGTGAAAATGCATATCCTTTCCACTCATTAGATCCTGCTGGGAGTAAGCCCGCTCCTCCCCCTCCAACAACTGCCGTACCAGCTCCAGATCACTGGGCTTATCCACATCGATCCCCACCTGTGGATAGGGGGAAATCACTCCCACTCCCCGACAGCGCAGTACATCCTGAACCCTGGCCTCGATCTCCCGTAGACTCAGTTGGTTAAGGAGGAATTTGATGATAAACTTAAATCCCAGCAGCCGGCTCAACTGCAGGGGGTTCTTGCGCATCGCAATGGCCCGCTCGATAATTGCAGCACACTTGTCGATAATCTCCGGCGAAACCAGGGCCATGTTGCCACCGGTAAAAACTCCCTCCCGCAGACGCACATAGGTCCGCTTGACTCCAGGAAACTCCCTGTCATTGGCATCCCGGCAAATAATGGGATAATAAATATCTGCTTCCCGGCCTTTACACCTTTGAATAAAATCCGATATCGCTGCAGGGTTGATCAGCGGAATGTCAGAGGTGACGATCAAGACCTTGCCCTCGCCGTCAAGTGCCGCAATGCCTCGGCGTATATTCTCCAGCATGCTGTCAGCAGCCGGCAAGAAGGCAACCTTGCCCTGCCAGTCTCCTTCAAAAGCCCCCGACGGGGCTGTGACCACTATTCTCCTGATTTCGGGAACGGCAGTCAGGGCATCCAGCACATAGTACAACATGGGCCGTCCAGCGATCTCAATACTAGCTTCATAGAAGCTGCTGTCCATTTTCCGCAAACGCCCTGTATTTCTTGCACCAGCCAGCACTACCGCATCGACCTGGTTCATGAGTCCTCTTCCTTTTCTCCAATTTCCTCAAAGGCAGCCAGAAGAGCGCTTTCAGCGCTTTCGATGTGTTCTTCCACCAGCCGGCGGGCCAGCTCCCCGTCGCCCTTTTCTAAAGCCTCCAAGATCGCCCGGTGTTCCATAACGGCCTGCTGCAGGCGCCCCGGCCTGCTCAAGGACTGGGTACGAAAGCGTTGGATCTGTTCCCGAAGATGATATAGCATGCTGCTCAACTTCTCATTGCGGCCTGCTTCATAGATCACCTGGTGGAAACCTGTATCCATATCCACTGCAGTCAAAACTTCCAGCTTATCAATGGTTTCTGCCGTACGATCCAGCAGCTGCCGCAATTCTTCCAGTTGCTCTTCTGTTAGCCTTTCGGCAGCAAGTTCTGCCGCCAAACCTTCCAGGACCCTGCGAATTTGGAATATATCAGTAATATCCTTAATGGATACATTGGAAACATATGCCCCTTTACGGGGTACCATTATCACTAGGCCTTCCAATTCCAGCTTTCTGATTGCCTCCCGCACAGGCGTCCGGCTTACACCCAGCTCTTCGGCAATCTGTACTTCCATCAATCTCTCGCCAGGGCGCAACTGGCCGGCAATTATCGCCTCCCTTAGGTTTTCAAAAACAATATCCCGCAGAGGCTTGTAATTATCCAGTTGGATGGGGGCCAGCCGTTTACGCATGCCAAGCGCCTCCTTTGAACAGGTCGTTCTCCCTGCTTGCTAAGAACTTAGTCAAATATAGGTTAGGCAACTGACCCTGCTGTTCCTGCCTGACGGCATCTGTCAGGCGCTCAAATACATCACGCCCATGCCCTTCATCACGGGCCAGCCCGAAGAGCGTAGGGCCACTGCCGCTCATCAACACCCCTAAGCAGCCGGCTGCTTCCATAGCTTCCTGCCAAAACGCCAGCTCCGGCACCTGCTGCATTGTGACCGCCTCCAAGGAGTTGCCGAGGCGCTCTGCCACCTGGGCCAGATCTTGATTTGCTAAAGCTTCCAGCATCCCGGCGGTATCTACCCGGGGAGGGTCTTGCAGACCATCGTAAGCCTCGTAGCAGGCAGCCGTGGATACCGCCGCCGGCAGCTTCAACAGCAGCACCGGCCACGGCGGGGGTGATGCCACAGGCTTAAGCCTTTCACCAATACCAGCCGCCTCTGCAGTCCCTTCCAACAGGCAGAAGGGGACATCAGCGCCTACTTTGACTCCTACTGCAGCCAGCTCGCGGAAGTCCATGCCCAGGTTCCACAGCCGATTTAGGCCCCGCAGCACTGCCGCGGCATCGGCACTGCCGCCTCCCAAGCCGGCTGCCGATGGGATAGCCTTGCGGATTACGATATGCACACCCCGCCGGACTCCCGCCGTCTCCATCAACAGCGCTGCTGCCTGCCATGCTAGATTGCTGTCATCACTGGGAGGCAGCGGAGCGGTATATAGCTCCAAGCAAGATTGCGCTCCCTGACTAAGAGGATTGCCTCGCAGGCAATTCAGGGATATGCCCTGGGGACGTTCTTCCAGCAGTACGACGTCCTGAAGCTCCAATGACTGCATCGCGGTATGAATCTCGTGATAACCATCGGGCCTTACTGGACCGACATCCAGGGCCAAATTGATCTTTGCATGGGCACTTTCAACTATGGGACCCAATAATCCACAACTCCCTACTCCCGTCGCTAAGCCGATGGTTCCGCAGCAATAAGCGACTTTACAAGATCCCGCAGCCAGCGCCAAATCCTAACAAAGAAACCGGCCGGCCTGACATCTTCCTCCAGCTCTACCGGCACCTGGCCAAGAATGCTGTCCTCCTGGCTGACTACCATTACTCCCACAATGTCACCGGCCTTTAAAGGTGCTTCCAAATCCGGCTGCACCTGCAAGTGCCGGTGGAAAGGTGCCGAATTCCCTTTCTCTACAAGGGCTTCCAAGGGGGCTGCAGCTGCTGCCTTCACAGTCTCCGGCACTCCGTTCTTGATCACAACCTCACCGACTATCTCTTTGTGTTCTACCAGTCTTTGGCTGGTGAATCCCTTGAAGCCGTAATCCAGCAGCTTGCGGGTCTCTTGACGCCGCTGGGCATCACTGGCTGTCCCCATAACGATCGATATCAGCCGCAGATCGCTGCGCTCCGCAGTCGCCACCAGACAATAGCCCGCGCTGTCGGTGTGGCCTGTTTTGAGGCCGTCGAGCCCAGGATACTCCCTAAGCATCTTGTTGGTATTGTATAACACCGTCCGGGGGTTATCGGAACGGAATACGTCTGTCCACGTAGATGTCCACTCCAAGACCAGCGGGAACTTGAGGATCTCCTGGGCCATCTTGCTACTGTCCCTGGCAGTGGTAACGGTAGCATCCTGGCCGGGGTCCGGCGGCAGGCCGTGAACATTGGTGAATATGGTATCCTTCATGCCCAATTCCTGGGCCCGTCGGTTCATCTGTTTGACAAAGGCCGGCACAGATCCGGCTGCGTGTTCAGCCACCGCATGGGCGGCATCATTGGCTGATTGAATGGCTACTGCTTTGAGCAGTTGCTCTAATGTAAACACTTCACCGGCTCTCAGCCAAACTTGGGAGCCCCCAATGGCTTCTGCATCCGGACTTACTAGTACTTTGTCGGAAAGGGAAATCTCGCCCCTGTCCACGGCTTCTAAAGCCAGGAGCAAAGTCATGATCTTGGCTATGCTGGCGGGCTCCACGACTTTGTCCGGGTTTTTTCCCAAAAGTACCTGATTGGTCCCTGCAGCTACCAGCAGAGCCACATCGGCTCCCACATCATCCGGCGTCAGTGCTTCGGCCACTCCCAGGCCCACCGGCGCAAACAAGAATGACAAGAACATTATGAGTCCCAGAAAACCACCGGTCATCGAGTGGAGTGTCCTTCTCCTGAGCCCCGTCTTTTTAGTTGTTGGCTTTCCCAAGTCGTCTCCCATCCTTCCTCTTACCTTGCTTTTACCTATTATCATATACTTAAATCCCCTCTTGTACCATAGTCATCTCTTCTCAGCGAATGCAGCCGGCAGAAATAATTATCCCCGTTTGCCGGCTGTTGGAAATGACTCCAAAAAGAAACCCTGGCGGCGTAGACCCCAGGGCATGCCTCGTATCCAGCTGCTGCTTGCTGCCGGAGCTAGGCTTCCTTTTCAATCTGCAGGAGCACTCCAAACTTGTCATAGGAGTACTTGAGTTTGGGAATCAACTCTCCAAGATTGGCTACCTTCTCGATCTTGCGCATTTCCAAGAATTCACCCAGCCAGAACTCCAGCTCGTTGTAGACTTTTCTCAATTCCTTTTTTTCGTTTTCCATCCGCTGCCGCAGCTCTGTCAACTGACTGCGGAGAGCTTGATTCTCTTGGCGGATTTTCTCAAAGGCCGTAAAATCCTGCTCCTGCCCGACAAGATAATTGACGACATTCTGAAGCCCCTGGGCCAAGTGCTCCAGGCTGAACTGCAGGCTGCCTTTGATGTACTGCATATCATTCTCGATGCCATCCATGCGGTGAGTTAACGCTTCAGCTTGCTGTGGGAATCGCCTGAGGACATCCAAGAAATCCTCTGAGTCTTCGCTTTGCCCATCCTTCGGATACTCTGGCTGGCCGTTTTCGCTGGATTCCTGGACTGTATGTTCAATATCAGCCGCAGAGCCCCCCACTTCTCTCCTCTGATCAGCCGCAGCTCCAAGAGCGTCCGTAGGCTGCACAGGGACATCTACACTGGCGTTTGCCTGAAGCAGGGCTTCATAGCGCTCCCGGCACTCCTCGGCTGTGCGGCCGGCAAGCCGGCCGGCGATATCAGAGAAGCTGTCACCGGCTCTTGCCCCTCGCCACAGGATGATATCTTCATCCCTAGTCCAGCTCCGGCCGGCTGCGGTGGGCTGCAAGTGCCGTTTGCCTGCTTCCTCCTTCATCTTAGCCCTATATGACTTGGGCTCTATACCCTTCTTTTTCAAAATGGCATAGAACCGCTGGGCAAGGGCGGCTTCGCTTCTGCCTAGTTCCTTCGCCAGTTCTGGTCTGAGTTTTTTGTTCCACCACTTAGCTAAGATTTTTTGATCTTCCTCTTCTGTATACATACGGTTAGCGTTCTCTGATCCAACAGCTGCTTCCCTCAACTGGGAACCCATCCTAATCCCCTCCTTCTTTGCTTGATTGGTAATCTATAGTATGGGTATGGATGATACAGATTATGCTTTTCAAAAATAAAGGTATTCATATAACAGTTTGCCGGTTCAAAAACCCAATTACGAAGGTATATGACAGGCTATGTCAGCTCTAAACACAACTGCCGGTGCAAAATTATGCGCCGGCAGCAGCACAATCAATTTCACTTTCTCAAAATCAGCTGCAAACCCGATAGCCTACTGGTTAGACCCTCTTCCGCAAGCTATTCCAATTCGGAGGATGCAGAATGTGTAATCAACACTTTGCTGCCCACCGGCAGCCCGCCGATGGTCATGGCAGTTTCCGCGAGGTCAGGATTGACTTCCAACAAGTTCTCCACAGTGGTGCGGTACTTAGCGGCCAGCTTCCAGAGAGTGTCTTCCGGTTGTAAGGTCACGCAAGTGTAAGTGGGCGGCCTGCCTTTAAAGCGCCGCAGCTCAACAGCTTCAGCCACTACTTCCTTGGATGCGGCCTCCTTCAGACGGCAAGACACAGAACCCACCACATGGAAGCTGATGGTATCCCTGCTGATAGGCTCAGCCCGCACATCATGGATGACGATATCTGCCTCAACCTCACCTTCGGCCAGAGCCGCTGCCGCTGGAACATTAATGCTGGCCTCAAAGGTTTCTGCATTGCCCCAGGCGGCGTGATAGACAGGCTGGCTGAAATCATCGGTCCTGGCAGCGTATAAAGCTGATAGGTCGATATACCCCGACACCACCGCGCGTCCGCCCACTATAGAGGCTCCGGTAACGGCAGCCCGGGCTTCCACATCCAGCAGCCGCTCCAGAGGAGGATGGGATGCTGGCAGCTGAACAGTGCCGTCCACGTAAATATCTTTGGCTGCGGCCTCTCCGACCTGCTCAATTTTAATCGTTTCCTGCCTGACCGCAATTTCTACATCGCTGTCTGAGGATAGATCAGTGACCACCGAGATATTTAGGGGCTGCACGACCTTTATCTCCGCAGTCAGCTCGCCTTCGATGGCCAGGCTTTGCCCGTCATTGGCCAAGCGGCCGGAGATCAGGGGAGCAGCTATCTGGGGATGGGCGGTCATGCCTGCATAACTGCCGTAAATCTGAGCACTGAGCTCCACAGCGGATATGTCATCCCAGCGGTGTATGACAATCTGCTCCTCCCCTGTATCGGCGCTATATCCTGCACAGATGGCTCTATAGCTCATCGTTCCCACTATCACCGCCCGGTCTATATCCACACGGTTTTCCACCGGCCGGAATTTGCCCTGTACCTCCAGCAGCCTGAGGTCAGGCCCGCCTCCACCAGGTATGGGAATAATTTCCCGGATCTGTGCTCTAGCAGTTCCCCTGCCGATCACATCCTCGATATGAAGGACATCTTTGGCTGCCTTTAATCGAACAGCAGGGTCTGCTGCAGCATCGGTAACCACTACGATCTCTTGAGTTGACACAGCTGCTGCCGTCAACTCCAAGACTATGTCAAGATCTACAGTGCGGCCGTCGCTTCTGACAGAAGATTGGAGATCCAGCACTGCCGCGCTGCATTGAGACCACATCTCAGGCATTGCCCCGGGCAGGTCCACAAAATGGCTGAAAGGAATCGCATCAGCAATTTGCGTGCTTCCATAGTAAGTCTGCCCTGTGTCTGTCTGCCCGGCATAGATGATCGTTACCGTCATAACCCCATCCACATTTACTCTATCTTCTTCCACCCAGTGTTCCCTTATGCTGGGAACGGCAGTTACTTTCACAATCCGATCCGCCGGCAGCATGCTGCCGGGAATGACCGCTGTGCCGTCGGCTACAGTCTGGGTAGAGTTCGTGCCGATTACTGTCTCCAATTGGATAATATCGTCCTTCACTCTCAACGCCATCTACCTTTTCCCCCCTCTATTCCTTAAACGCTTAACACTGTCATTTATATGCTGGGCGGCTGCTGGCTAGATTGGTAAATGCTGCCTGCCCAGCTCTTCCCATATTCGGGTGTCCTCACAGCCCAGCGGCGTGATGACGATGCCTGACACATGCTGACCTTTCAGCCAATCAAGTTTCCACCTCAGGCTGTCTTTGTTGTCGAACCATACACGGCAGCGTCCCTTCTCATCGGCAAAATCATAGTAGGAGACCTTCTCCAAGTTGTCCCAGCGGATAGCCGCTTGCTTCAGATAAGCGAGTTTGCGGGCTTCATCATAGGAAAGGTATTGATATCCCTGATCCTTCCCGATATACCAAGCTATACCGTTTCCCGGCAGGGCAACTAAGAGCCTCCAGGCGGGCAAATGCCGAGACACACCTTTAAGCCCTGCCTGCAGCCACTGATAGCCCATCCTGGGGCCTGGCTCTCTAGCTGCCTGCTCCCGGGGAGCTTGGAGAATTATCCGGTCCGGCAGCGTCCAGACCCAGCTTTCCACGCCCCGGGGAAAGCCCCCCTTGACGGCTGCCCGTACTAGAACCATGTACAATCGCTTATCGCAGCCATCGGCCAGTTTCCGTACCCTAGCAGCTAGAGCTGCAAAGCGCCGCGCATATCCCATTCCCACCCCCTGCAGGTCCAGCCCGATACCACCTAATCTCCCATTGGCCAATAGACTCCTGACTAGTTCCTGGAACCGGCGCAGCATATCTCGCCGTTTCAGCAGTGCCTCCAATGCACGCTCATTATAAAGGCCCCGGCCGCAGTCATAGTTGCTAAGGACAGGTATTAGCTTGACGTTGGCTAGCTGCTGGTTAGAGAGAGCCGCCTGCGGCAGTTCTCCGATAACATCGCCGTCTTCCCCAACCTCAAAACAGTACAGCACCATGCCGGTTAACCTCTGGCCTACAGCCTCATAGGGCTTGCGCTGAAGCTGCTGCCAGAACTGCCCGCCCTGTACTGCACCCCATAGCTGACAGCTGGGTGCGTTTTCTTGAATATCCTTATCCTGGAGCAGTTCAAGAACTCGGGGGCCGGCTATGCCATCCACTCTCAGGCCGTACTCCCGCTGCAGGGAGCAGACACAATCCTCGGTGAGGTATCCATAGATTCCATCGACTTCCACATCATATGCCAGGGATTTCAGCCGTTCCTGCAGCCAAGTGACCGCCAGGCCTTTGTTTCCCAAACGCAAGACTGTCCGCTTCCCCGGCTGCCAAATCCGGTGGCCCATCGACCGCTGCCTCCTTTAGTCCCTTAATTCTTATGCGGCCGCGGCGGCGAATTAGAAGTCAAACAAAGATAAACAAAACCCCAGGTGAATCCTCATAAAGGACCCACCTGGGGTTCGTATCAACGATAGTATCTAGGCCGACCGGCTGCTAAACTGAGCCAACCTGCTTGTCGCCAATGGTTACCTGTACGGTATCAGTCAGTACGTCAGCATAAGTGTATGAAAGGCGTTTGATTGCACTGGGTTTGTCCAGCTTCACCACAAAAAGCTTGGGGTAGGTTTGCTCCAGCACTCCCTCTGCCTCTATAACTTTGCGACGTCCCCGATTCGCCCGCAGTCTAACCTTCTTGCCGACATTGGCTTCCAGACTTTTCTTAATGGCATCCAGACTTCTGGCGTTCTGTGCTGGCACGAGCATCACCTTCCCTCTTTCTCGTCAGTGCAATTATACCACATCCCGGTTTTCCAGTCAAATAAACAATCATTATATCAGCGCCCTCCTTGCCCTGTCAAGGAGTGTCATCGGCCCTTTGCAACAAGATTTTTACATTTGAATAGCTCCTGCTTCCATAAATGCCCGGATTCCCCTGAATATGCCCAAAGCCGCCCTTTCTCGCAGCCATCTGTCCATTAGGATGTGTCCATCCCTATCTCCTGTGGCGAATCCCAACTTCACCAACACGGATACTGTCGGCGCATGACGCAAGACGTAAAAGGCTGATTCCTTTACTCCCCGGTCGGGAATCTCCACCTCCTCAATAGTCTCCCTATGAATGTATTCGGCCAGCTGCCGGGCCGGCCAGCTGCTGTACCAGTAGGTTTCTAGGCCGTTGCGGCCGGGATGGATAAAGCTGTTGCAGTGAATGCTGATCAAGAGGTCCGGCTTTGCCGTCTCAGCTGCCGCCGTCCTCTGGATGAGAGAAGCCGTCTCCTCCCGCTGCCTCGTAAAGGCTGCCGCAGCTCCGCTCAGCCTCAGAAGGCTACCGAGGCGCCAAGCAACATCCCACGTGAACTCGGCTTCAATCAGATCGCCGCTGATAATCCCCGGATCCTCTCCTCCATGGCCGGGGTCTAGCAGTACAGTTTTTCCAATAAGGGCCGGTTCAGCTCTGCTCAAGACTGCGGCACCCGCATCCTCCACAAGTGCCCAGGACAATTTAAAGAAGCGGCAAAGAAGGGAAACCGGCACCATCACTGCGTTATTATCCAAATACACGGGGCAATCCAGCGATATTCTCTCATCCTGCAGCCAGGCAGCTGCAGCACCAATCTCTAGGGTTAAGGTCTTTCCATCCTTTTCTATCTCCAGCTGCTGGGGATAGATAGCCCAGCGCCGGCTTGCCCCCAGCCGTTCTACTGCGGCCTGAAGGGGAAGCAGCAGCACTTCATCTACCCATCTCCAGGAGGCGTCGCCTTCCCAGACCCGTCCGTTAATCACAATTCTCCTGCACATCATTATCCGGCCTCCCGCAAGACCTGCATCGTCGTGGGCTAGGATCGGCTAAACAGGGCATTGAGTCCTGAATCATTCTATGAGAGTTGGAAACAGATGTGCTGAGGGCAGATGTGGATCGGGAAAGGTTAACAGGCACAAGGGGGCAAAGCAGAACTGGGTCATGGCATGGGGAGAAAGACAGTAGGGAAATCGACAGGAACAATCAGAAGCTCTATACGGGGGTCCTTACTTGGTGAACTTGTCGGCGACCTTAGAGGCTCCGTAGGAGTCGGGCTTGATCCGGGCATCAAAGCCGCTGCCGATGACCATGCCGGTGACATCCCGGATGAGTTCCTTGGTTCTGCCGTTGACACCTACATCTAGATGGATCTCCACATTAAGGTCGGCGTGGCCGTTTTCCGCCAGTTTCTCTGCTACACGGCTAGCCAGGGCAAGGCTGCGGGATGTCTCGTAGAAAATCCGCTGGCGCAGTGACTTGCCGACAAATTCACATTCCCGGGTATAGTAATACCTGGCACCCTTGCCCAGCCGGTGTACAATAATGGCAGTGACAAAGCAGGTGCTGTCCTGGGAGTACTGGGAATCAGTACCGATGATCAGCTTGTACTCTGCATCAGGCTGCTCTTCTATAAAAAGGATGATATCTTGAAAAGCATCCTCAAAGGAGAGGCGGCCTTTGGAAGGACTAATAAGGTATTCCATACACTCACCCCAATAAAGAAGATATTCTGCAAACCACCGCCCATTACCTGTCGATGCCTGCCGGCAACTTCTGCCTCCCCAAGTCAGCGTCCCTCCCTGGGAAGCACGGCAGCCAAGTGGTTGGACAGTATAACAAAATCCGCGACAGTTAAAGTCTCTGCCCGCTGCTCAGGGGAAATACCACAAGCTTGCAGGATATCATTGACTGCTGCCTTGGAAAGAGAAGGCTTGAGGCTTGAGGCAAGGGAATTGGCCAGGGTTTTTCTCCTCTGGCTGAAGGCAGCCTTGACAGTTGTCCAAAGCAACTCCGGATCGACGGCTTCCAATTCGTAGGGCCGGAGTGTAAACTTCACTACTGCAGATTCCACATCTGGAGGAGGCATGAAAACCGTGGGAGGCACTATATGGCAGATCTCTACTTCACTATAGTAGCCTGCCAAGACAGTAAGTGTTCCATAGGTCTTGGTTCCAGGCTGGGCAGTAAATCGCTCTCCTACCTCCCTTTGCACCATTACCGTGATGCTCTCCAGGAAAGGGCATTCACAGAAGATGTTGAGCAAGAGGGGCGATGTAATGTAGTACGGCAGATTGGCAACGAACTTCGCCCGGGACAAC
The DNA here is from genome assembly GCA_001513495.1 of Clostridiales bacterium DTU087. GTDB lineage: Bacteria > Bacillota > Limnochordia > DTU087 > DTU087 > DTU087. The sequence continues at coordinate 37,023 of LFTN01000135.1, read as the reverse complement.
CCTTGGCGCTTCCAAAAGCTGGGCCAGTCCAGCTTCAAGGCATCCTCCCAGATAATCTCCACATTATCATAATCGCCAACGGTCTCCTGGAGAATAGGCTCCAGCCGCCTATCAACCTCCAGTGACAGTACCCGCCCGGCAGTACTCCCCAAAGCCCGGGTGAGAGTCCCAATACCGGCACCAACTTCTATAACTGTATCTGCTTTGGTGATTGCCGCCGACTGGATGATTTTCCTCAAGATGTTGCCATCGATCAAGAAGTTCTGTCCCAAGGATCTGCGGAAGGTAAACCCGTGCTTGGCAGCCAGGCGGCGAACCGCGGTAGGCGCAGCCAAGGCAGTATCTACAGCATTTGGCTCCAAAACAATCTAACCCCCGTTGTATGCAAAAAGGGGCAGGTAACCTGCCCGTCTACTCCAAAATATACACCTTTACCGTCCGCCGCCCATATTGGATAGCCTCATTGTAGGTGTCAAAGCACAAATCAATGCGATTCCCCTTAATAGCCCCGCCCACATCAGCGGCTAAAGCGTGCCCGTAGCCCGGGACGTACAGGCGGCTTCCCAAAGGTATGACTTTGGGGTCTACGGCTGCAATTCCATAACCCGCCTTCACCCCTGTGGCAGTGATCCCATCTGCCCACTTGCCGGTACTCTCCGGCCCAGGATAATACGCCGTGGCAACCATTTCCTTCACTTCTTTGTACTGGATCGGCCCCCGGGAGGTGGTGATGACGCTTTTTGACGGCTCCCTGGTCCCTATTCCTATTATCTCGTCTTTAGGCTCTCTTACTACCCGGGTCAGGAGCAGTTCCCGGTTTACTTCCCGGCCGTTTTCGCAGGTCACTTCATAGACCTTTTCCTGGACACCTAATTGGCCTTGCTGCACAACCTTGGTTTTGCCCTTCTCCAACGTGGGCTCTGCCCACTCCCTACTTGCATAGGGAAGGTCTTCCTCCACGGTTATCTGTTCCACAGTGACTCTGATAACCTCCACGGTTTGCGAGCTAGCCACTTCCTGTGTCAGATCAGGAATAACCCGATCCATCTCCCCCAGCTCTACACCCTGCTGCTCCAGAAGGTCCTTTACAGAGCCGCCGATGAACCGCGCTGTCTTCTCGGAACCGCCTACCACTAGGGTAACCGGGAAGCTCCGGGTGATGCGAATCTCCATGCCCCGGGTTACCCGCTCATTGACAGCCGGTTCTACACGGTCCTCAGGCAGCAGGGCAACACCAGCCTTGGCGAGAACATCATCTACGCTGCCGGTCCAAGTTGTCACCACTTGCTGTACTTCGTTATCTACAATGATGGTTACTGTCTTTGCTGCTGTCAGATATACACCTAAACCAAGAAGCACCACCGCCGCAATCAAATAAGGCCATAGGCGGCGCTTCTGGGGCCGGGCTGCCGGAACCAATCCCAAAGCACAAACCTCCAGTCTAATTGGGCTTCAAAGTGAGTTTTCAGCCGGTCAGGCCTTTACTCCTCTGTAAGTCCTTCATCCTGGAGAGGCAGCACTTGGCGGAAACGCCCCAGGCGCTCCTGCAGCTCCTCCAGGCTGTAGCTGTCTAGATCATCGATAATTTCAAGAATCTCTTGGTAATCCCTTTCTGATATAACCCCTTGTTTCACCAGCTTGTCATATGCCGCCACAAAGCGAATCTTGATCCGCTCCAGTTCTTCGAACAGCTCCATATCCATACTCCTGCCTGTTATTCCTCCCGAAGGCTTTCCTCGATGAAGCGAGTGTATTCCTTAAGGTAACGCAGCTTGACTTTGCCGGTGGGCCCTTTTCGCTGTTTAGCGAAGATCACTTCAGTGGCGCCTTCCAGCCCCTTCTCAGCAGCTTGTTCAGGGTAGTAGTAATCCTCCCTGTACAAGAACATAATCACGTCGGCAAACTCCTCGATGTTGCCGCTGTCCCTGAGATCCGACATCATGGGCCGTTTATCCTCCCGGCTCTCTACCCCCCGATTCAGCTGGGATAGGAGGATGAGAGGCAGATCCAGCTCGCCTGCGAGATCCCTCAGCTCCCTGACAATGTCACCTACCACCAGTGACCAGTTCTTCCTGGTATCTGCTGGAGGTTTGATCAACTGCAGATAGTCCACAATGATCAATCCCAGGTCCGGCTGTTCTGCCTTCGCTTTCCTGGCTTTAGCCCTGATCTCTGCTACTGTCAGGCCCCGCCTGTCAACGATTTGAATGGGCAGTTTGTAGAGATCGTTAAAGATGGATTGGGTTACAGCAAATTGGGTATCGGTCATCTTAGTTGCATAATCAAAGGCTGTAACCTCTTCCGGCCCCCTGCCCCTGGTACGGAACAACTCGCTGAGAACCAACCGATCCCCGATCTGCTCATCATCCATCTCCAGACTGAAGATGAGCACCGGTATATTGCGCTTGGCCACATTTACCGCGAAGTTCAGGGCCAAGGAAGTCTTCCCCATGCTGGGACGGGCTGCTAAGATAATCAGGTCCTTTTTCTTAAAGCCGGTTGTAAAGGCATCGATGGACGGATAGCGCACTGACAATCCGTGGGTAGACTTACCTTCCCGCCTCTGCAGCAGATTGACATAGCACTTATTTAGGACCTCCAAGAGGTCCTTGGCATCATCCTCGGGACTGGCTGCAGCATTGGTGGCAGCAAATATCAGTTCTTGGGCCCTAGCCTGATAGCCCTCGATACTGTCCTCCGTTTCCAGAAGGACCATCTGTTCGATCTTCTGGGCAGCGTTGAGAATCTGGCGCTTGGCATCCTTTTCCAGCAGCACTTCCACACTGGGATCCAGTTCTGCTTGGCTGGCAAAGGACTCGGTAATCCCCACCAATACCTCTTCTAAGGTATCAATCTCTTGCTCCTTCCGCAGCCTGGCATATACCTGCGTATACGAGATCCTGCCTTTAGACTGGTACAGCTCCAAGATGACCTGAAAGATCATCCGGTGAACCCGATCGTAGAAGTGGGCGGCCTTCAGCTTATCTATGACCAAATCAATTTTATCTGGGTATTTGATCAGGATGCCCAGTACCCGCCGCTCGGCATCGAGATCCATGGGTACAAATGGGACTTTACCCTCCCGGTCATCCAGCTGCTTAGCTGCTATACTCATCGGGGTAAAGCTCCTTCCATTTTTGAATTAGCTCTTGATCAGCTTCAGTGTATGCTCCCGCATTGGGGGCTCCTTCATAGCTTGCAGAGGCACTCTCACTATCGCCGGCAATCTCTGGATACTTCTTCAGTGCCTCCTCGAAGGTCCGTACACCGTCATTATACCAGTTGCGCAAAACCCCTTCTAGGTACTGGATGCGTGGATTTTCCGCCTTGCGGGCTGTGATGTCAATGGCTGCCGCTACTACTTCTGCACTCATCCCCGACTCCTCTACCCAGAAGCGGAGCTTGTCCCGCTGTTTTGGGCCCATCATGCCGATACGCTTATGATAGAGATCAAGCACGGCCTGGAAGTCAGCCTCGGGGGAAGAGAAAGCCTCCTTATCCAAGATGGCCTGCTCTTCTGCAACCTCCGACTCTTCCTCGGCAGCCCCCACTGCACTGGACAAGTCGAGATCCAAGGTCTCGGGGAGGGCATCGGCGGCTGAGGCCTGCTCTTCTCCTTCCGCTGCCTCCAGGGCTCCATATGCCAATTCTGCATCAACTTGCCCTTCTTCAATGCCGGCAGCCAGTTCACCGGCAAAGCGGGCAGCAAACTGCTCAGCAGTCAGGGGCGGGCTCAGTCTGATCACCCGCTCCTTCATCTCCACCAGCTCGTACTGTTCCAAGCGGTGGAGAGCCAGCATAACTGTCTCCGGGGAGAACCCGGTACGGGCCTGGAGCTCAGCCACCAGAGTGTCTATATCCGACAACAGGTTGTTCTCTCCGAAGCACTGCAGATGGAGCCACAGAAGGACAGCTTCGTTACCTATAACCCGATGATAGACTGTAAGTAGTTCCCGAGGCACAGCAATCAACCGCCAAGGGTTTTCTATCTGCCAAGCCCTGGTATTATCGGCTGCCATCCATATCCCTCCCGGCAACTACTTGCCAGCATTCAAATTAGCCTTTGGGTGATCATCCCAAAGGCCTCAGCTGGTTGCTGCCGCAACATTAAGTACTTCTCCTAGAGCGGTCTGGAATCCTGCTCAAGCTCCAGGATGAGCCCTTCCCACCTTTGATAGAGCTGTTCCAAATTCTGGGATATCTCCCGGTGCCGCAGCGATACCGATCTGATGGCTTCACCATCTAAGTAGATATCTGGATCCGCCATCTCCTGGGTCAATTGCTCTAGTTCCCGCTCAGCCAGGGTGATGGTTGCTTCTAATTGGGCCAACTCCTTCTGCACATCCCTGCTGGGCTCTCTTATAGGGGCCCTCTTCCCCTGGGCTGGACCAGCAACAGCTGCAGCCGCCGCAGCAGCCTCTTCCCTTTGCCGCTTCCACTCCCGATAGGAACTGTAAGTCCCTTCGAAGGTCTCATACCCGCCCGATTTCAACACCAAGAGGTTGGTCACCAGCTTGTCCAGCAGATACCGGTCGTGGGTCACCAAAAGCAGCGTACCTGGAAAATCTGCCAAGGCATTCTCCAAAGCTTCTCTGCTGACCACGTCCAAGTGATTAGTCGGCTCATCCAATAGCAAGACATTAGGTCGCGCCAGGATCAGCTTGGCCAGTGCAACCCGGCACCGCTCTCCGCCGCTTAGACTGCCAATCTGGCTGAAAACCCGCTCCCCTGTAAACAGGAAGCGAGCCAAGAAGCTGCGCATTTCGCCTACCGGCAGATTGCGGACTTCCAACACCTCATCTAAAATAGTGCTGCTGTCCTCCAGGTCATCCAACCCTTGACGAAAGTATCCAATGGAAACGCCGTCCCCCCACGCGAATGAGCCCTCTAGAGGAGGCTCCTCTTCTGTGAGGACTTTTAGCAAAGTACTCTTGCCTACACCATTGGGGCCGATGATCCCCCAGCGTTCTCCCCGCAGGATAGATAGATCTAACCCGCTTACCAGCGGCTTCTCATCATATCCGATGGCCAGTTCCTCTGTAAGCAGCACCTGCTTGACTGTCCGGCTGTCAAAGGACAGCTCCAAATCCATGGCTCCAGTCCTAGACGGCCTAGACACAGGCTTTAACCTGGCCAACCGCTTCTCCCGGCTCTGGGCCTGCTTAGCCCGGTTGCCGGCCCGGTACCGATCGATATATGCCTGCAGACGCTGTGCTTCTGCTGCAGCTGCTTGATACTCGGCCTCCTGGCGGGCAAGCCTCGCCTGCCGCAGCTCCACATAATGGGTGAAATTGCCCTTGTATTGAAACAATTGATGGTTGTCCAATTCCCAAATGCGGGTACAGATTCGATCTAAGAAGTAGCGGTCATGGGAAACCAGCACCACCGCCTGCTTTAATCCCCGCAGGTAGCCCTCCAGCCACTCTGTCGCGTCCATATCCAGGTGATTAGTGGGTTCATCTAAGAGCAGCAGATCTGGTTCCGCCAAAAGTATCCGGGCAAGTTCTGCCCGCACCCTCTCACCGCCGCTAAACTCCCCAACAGACCGGTCAAGATCCCCTTCGGTAAATCCCAAGCCGTAGATGACCTGCTTCATCTTCACTTCGTATGAATAGCCGCCTGCCAGCCGGAACTCCTCCTGCAGCTGGCCGTAGCGGGTCATGACCTGATCTAGAAGCCCCTGATCTTCATAGACCTCCGGAGAGGCCATCTCTTTCTCCAACTGACGCAGGGCATCAGCCATGGCCCGGATCTCACTGAACTCCCCCAGGAGCAGGTGCCTCAAGGTCATGTCCCAGGTGCTTTCCGGCCGCTGGGGCAAATAACCGATGCGGCATTGACCGGCCATGCGGAGCACGCCGCTGTCCGGCAGGGTCTCTTCGACTATCACCGCCAAGAGTGTAGTCTTGCCTGCCCCATTGGGACCCACCAGACCGATCTTATCACCCCGCTCGATGGCTGCTGTAACTTGCTCAAAGACCAGGCTGTCTCCGTAGTGTTTTGTGATTCCATCCAGTTGAACAAGGCTCAAGTAACTGCTCCCCCAAAACTATCCCATCTGCCGCTGCCGGCCGCTCCCATGCACCCGGCCCGGCGTGCTGGAGCGGACCATGGCTAAGCCCGACAGCCACGCGACCAACAGGCCTCCGCCGGCCAAGAGGTACCTGGCCAACAGCCAGCGCAGGGATTCCAAATAAGGCTCTGGTGAACCAAACGCTGGAATAGCAGCATCCCAGACATTTTTATAAAACAGCCACGCCCAGCCCACAACCCCCAGCGATGCAGCCAATAACAGAAGGTGCCCCCACAACCTCACCCTTGGTGCCAGAATCCTGATTATTCGCCGCATTAACATCGGTCCTTTCTGCCCTTTCCGGGCATATCGTTACGGCTTCAGGCCGATGGTCTCCATGGGGGCTGGCGGCGGCTTTTAGCCATTGGGCTTGAATGATGTTACGTTGCGCTGTTTGTCCTGATGGCGTTCGATAGCTAACTCAATCAGGCGATCAATTAGTTCCCCGTAGGAGAGCCCGCTAGCTTCCCACATCTTAGGATACATACTGATAGGAGTAAAGCCAGGTATCGTGTTGATTTCATTGATGTAGACTTCTTCAGTCTCCTTGTCTACGAAGAAATCGACCCGAGCCATACCAGCACAGTCAACGGCCTTAAAGGCCTCTACAGCCAGTTCTTGTATCCTCTCACTGGTCTTCTGTGAAATCCGCGCCGGAATAATCAGCTGGGATTTATTGTCATGGTACTTGGCAATGTAGTCATAAAATTCTCTAGAAGGTACAATTTCTCCTGGTATGGATGCAGCTGGATCATCATTTCCGAGAACACTGCACTCCACCTCCCGGACATTGCCGGCATCCTCCTCCACCAACAACTTTCGATCGTAAAGAGCTGCCTCTGCCAGTGCTGCATCTAGCTCCTGGGGCTCACGCACCTTGGAAATCCCTACACTGGAGCCCAAGTTAGCCGGCTTGACAAAACAAGGATAACCAATGCGGGCCTCTATGTCCCGCCGTACACCTTCGGGGTCCTGTTCCCACCGGGAACGCAGCACTACCAAATACGGCAGCTGCGGAAATCCTCCAGCGGCCAGCACAGCCTTGGCCATCGCCTTATCCATGGCCACTGCCGAACCGGTGATCCCTGCCCCCACATAGGGCACATCAGCCAGCTCCAAAAGGCCCTGAATCGCCCCATCTTCTCCGTAGGTTCCATGGAGCACCGGGAATATTGCATCAAGGCCGTCGAGGAGATGATGCATTGCCACAGCATTTTCCTGAGGGTTCAGTGATACGATGCTGGCTTTTCCAGGGATGGGAACCAAAGATACCGGCACTACCTCCGGAACCGGCTGCTTCAACAAATGCTCCTCTAAAGGATCTCCTGTACCCTCCAGCTCCGCCTGGGCGTATTGAGTAAGAAGAGTCAAGGCATTGTCACCTAGCAGCCATTGCCCTTTCTTTGTGATACCTACTGGTACAACATCGTACTTGTCTTTATCTATCGCAGCGAGAACACAGGATGCCGAGATCAGCGAAACCTCGTGTTCACTGGAACGTCCACCAAAAATGACTCCGATTCGCAGTTTCTTCTTCACGCTGCAGGCCCCATCGGCAGCAGGGGCCCTTTCTCTCCCTTCGTCTCAACTACTTCTGGCTGGAAAGTCTTCTAGTACTATATGTACTCTTTTTGTCCCTTATTACCTGCGCTCTGGGGGCGGCAGGTCCAGCAGATGGTGGTGTCGAATACAAACTTAGCACTTGGTGGGAGAAGACACCTTCCGACTTTAGTAGGAGGCATTATTACCCGTGGAAAGTCAATGGCAAGCTTTGGTCAATACACAGCGAGAATTGAACCAGCAGCTGAGCACCCTGTTAAAAGCTGTTGAAATCAATTTGTTCGATGAGGAACTGGTTCGGCAGTGCAAGGAAGAGATCACCGAGGTACTGGTCCAGACCCAGCGGCAAATCAACCGTCTCTGCCGACAATACCTGGAAGCCATGGATCAATAGGCTTGCCCATTAGAGCTAGAGGAGTGATCAGCCAATGACGGACAACGGCACAGGAAAGGCTCTCATCTCTTTGACTGTCTCTGAAGGCAAACGGTTAATCGGCAAAGCAGTTGCGGCCTTGCCGCAAGTACAAGCAGCTCGAAAACAAGGCAAGCTGATCATAGCCACCGGCATTACCAATGCCTACGTCGCCGAGGAAGTCCTTCAGGAGCCGGTGGAGAAGATGCGTTACACCGCCGGCGTTATTACACAAGGCGTCTTTACAGCTACATCCAGTGAAACCCGCCTGACGCCTGTATGTTTTGAAAACGGCGAGAGAAGCTCCCGCCCGTGGCTTGACATTCTCCAAGATTTTACCGGTAAAGATGTGTTTATCAAAGGGGCCAATGCTGTGGATCCATCGGGCATGGCCGGCGTCCTAGTGGGAGCTCCCAATGGAGGCACCATTGGATCGGCACTCGGTACACTGTATGCCCGGGGCAGCCATCTGATCATCCCGGTGTCCCGGGAGAAACTGATCCCATCAGTGGAGGCAGCCGTCCGGCAGCTGGGCATTCATGCTTTTGATGATACCATGGGCATGGCCTGCGGCATGATTCCCGTTGTCGGTGCTGCGATCATCACCGAAGTAGAGGCCCTGGACATTCTCTGCGGCGTCGAAGCAGTACAGGTCTCTGGCGGCGGCGTAGGAGGCAGCGAGGGCAGTGTGGGCCTTGTAGTCAGCGGCCCCAAGCCAAAGGTAGCTGCAGCCATGGAGCTGGTCAGAGCCATCAAAGGTGAGCCGCCCATCGTCTAGTGCTGGCTTAATTCTGGCTGCAGTTTTCCAGTTCTTGCTTGACAACAGCCTTCATCACATCGATGGGAGGCTTAACCTGCAGCCAGATTTCCAGTGCTGCTGCCCCTTGGTAAACCAGCATTCCCAAACCGGGCAATGTAGGTAAGCCGCAGGCAGCAGCTTTTCTTAGCAGCAGTGTTTCGGAAGGATTGTAGACTATATCGCAGACTAGGGCGGAGGACGGCAGCTTCCCGCACTCCACCGGTGGCATAGTATCTACCTGGGGATGCATACCAAGGGAAGTCGTATTAATGAGAATATCGGTGGCCGGCAGGTATGATTCCAATTGGTGAAGGCCAATGCCTACAGTGGAGCACTTGGTCTTATCGGCTATCTCAGCTGCCAGGGCCAAGGCCTTGCCCCTGGTCCGGTTAGCTATGACCAAGCGCTCAACTTGGGAAACAGCCAGCTGAAACCCGATGGCCCGGGCAGACCCCCCTGCCCCAATGATGGTTATCCGCTGGCCCGGAGGTTCGCGATCTGCTTCTTCCTTAAGGGACTGCAAGAAACCCCTGCCGTCGGTATTGTAGCCCACAAGCCGGCCGCCCTCATTGCTGATGGTATTGACAGCCCCGATGAGGCCTGCCACTGGTTCAATCTCATCTATATGATCAATGACAGCCACCTTGTGGGGGATGGTGACATTGAGCCCCCTAATCCCAAAGGCCTTCATCCCCGCTATGGCTTCCCCAACATGCAGAGGATTGACATGAAAAGGAACGTAGATATAATCCAGTGCCAAGGCTTCCAGAGCGGCATTCTGCATCGCCGGCGACAGGCTGTGGGCGATGGGATCGCCGATGACGCCCAGCACACCTGTACTGCCCGTTAACCGTCTCTCAGAACCGTATGCCACCACTAGTCCCCTTCCTGCTCCTAGTTAGCACCAAAAGGATATTCTCGATTAGCTGGTTAGGCGGTGACGATTATGCTTAGCCGGCCACTGGACTGTCTTGGCATCAAAGGTGGAGGCTGAGACAGGCGTCGATGTCTCCGATGCCGAGATCAGCGCCAAGGCATCTTGAACGCAGCCCACGGGAATGACTTCGATACCGCTGAGCCCCTTGGGGATCTCCCGCTCATTCTCCATGGGCACCAGCACCCGCTTTACCTGGGCTTGCTTAGCTCCATAAATCTTTTCTTGAATGCCGCCCACCGGCTTGATCTTGCCCTGAAGTGAGACCTCGCCGGTAACAGCAACATCTTGGCGCAGAGGAATGCCCTCAATGGCTGAAATCAAGGCCAAGGTCACAGCGAGTCCTGCCGAAGGGCCATCAATCTTGCCGCCCCCCACCACATTTACATGGAGGTCATAATCGGAGATCTCTTTATCGGTGAGCAGCCGCACCACTGAGGCTGCATTGAAGACCGAATCCTTGGCCATGGAACCAGCGGTTTCGTTGAACCTTAACGTACCTTTACTCTGGGCCTTGGCAGCAAAGGCAACAGCTTCGATCTCGAGGACAGAACCGAGAAAGCCGCTGACTCCCAGTCCCAAGACCTTGCCCACTTCCGCGCTTTCATCGGCCTGGACCGTCACATAGGGTACCAGCCGACTGGTCTGAATCACACCTTCCAGGTCCGACCTGGTAATCGTCACCGGCCCCGCCGGGTCCCCGCCGGCTCCACACCGCTGGAGAGCGACACCGTAGCAGTCACCTAAAATGCTGGCTGCCTTCCGTCCCTCAACTGTGTACTCGCTGATCAATTCAGCGACCCCCGCTTCCAGCTCGGCCCCCAGCCGCTCCGCAGCACTGGCCACAATGGATTGAATATCCTTGTGGCTCAGGGGCTCAAAAAACACCTCAGCACAGCGGGAACGCAAGGCCGGGTTGATTTCCGACGGGTCCCGAGTTGTGGCACCGATTAAGATGAAATCTGCCGGCGCCCCTTCTTCGAACAGCTTCCTTATATACTTCGGCACATTGGGATCACAAGGATCGTAGTAGGAAGAGTCAAACTTGACCCGCTTATCCTCCAACACCTTGAGCAGCTTATTCTGAAGCATGAGATCAAGCTCGCCGATCTCATCGATGAATAGGATTCCGCCATGGGCCTCGGTAACTAAACCCAGCTTTGGTTCTGGGACTGCCCCCTCGGCCAGATCCCGCTTGGCTCCTTGATAGATAGGATCATGAACCGACCCCAGCAAAGGGTTAGTCACATCCCGGGGATCCCATCTCAGGGTTGTACCGTCCACCTCCACAAATTCGGCGTCAGATTCAAAGGGCGTATACGGCAGCTGCTTGGCAGCTTCCAGTATCAGCCGGGCCACAGTGGTTTTCCCAACACCAGGGGGCCCATATAGAATCACATGCTGCGGATAGGGTGAGGCGATCTTGGCAAACAAGGCCTTAATGGCATTCTCCTGGCCCACTACCGCTGTCAGATCCGTGGGCCTTAGATACTCATTGATGGATGTTGATAGCTTCCTTTGCTCCAATTTCTCCAGTTCCGCGTACTTCTTCAGGGTAAAGGGATTGTCTGGGCCCCTTTCTTCCCTCAATATCTCCATCCGGAGCTCCCGGAGATATTCTTCCTGCCGCTCCTCCATCCGCTCTGCCATTTTCTTTTCCAGGGCTTCCTGGACTGTGCGGCGAGCCAAGAGGTCAGCCAACACATCTTCAATCTCCCGCAGTTCCTCTGGGATCTCCTCCGGTTTAGGCACATTGCTCAGGGTGGGATCCTCCAGCACGATTTTCTTCAGAGCCAATACCCGCTCCTCCAAACGATCAGAGCGCATCAGGTGAAGAGCATCCAGCTTTCCGGCCTTCATCACCAGTTTGTCAGACCCCATCAAATTAGCCAAAAGGCCGTAAACCGCTGTAACTTGCCGTTTCAGCTGCTCTTCGCCGGAAAGCTTCATGCCTAATTTGTGCTCTTTCTTCGTCAGGAGTTTTCGGATTATGCTCTTCATGCTGGAGCTTCCCCTTTCAATACCGGAAGGATTAACTACATTAGCTACTCAGACGATTCTACCTTAACACCTAGATTAGCTGTCACCCCAGGCAGGAGCTTTACCTTAACACTGTAACTGCCTACGGCTTTAATGGGCTCTTCCAATTCCAGCTTCCGTTTGTCAACTTCGATACCAGCCGCTTTTTTGATTGCGTCCGCTAAATCGCCGCTGGTCACTGAACCAAACAGCCGGCCGCCTTCTCCCGAGCGGGCCCGGATCACCAGGTCCAGATCATCCAGGACAGCTTTCATCTTCTCAGCTTCTGCCCTTTCCCGGGATGCCCGCTCCTGGTCCAATTTCTTCTGATGCTGCAGGCTTTTAATGTTGCCCTTGGTGGCTTCCACTGCCAGCCCTCTGGGAATTAGGAAATTGCGGGCATAGCCCTCTGCCACCTTTACCCTATCGCCCTGTTTTCCAAGGCTCTTTACATCCTGCTTCAAGATAACCTCCATGCAGCTCCCTCCTTAGCAGCATAATTACACGGCTTCGTCCTGTCCGAGTTTCCGGAAGTCAAACCAAGTATCCAAGACACCTGCCCAGACAATCAGGGTCATAAACAAGGGGTTGAACATGAAAAAAACAATCAGCCAGCGGATGGCTTTGGCGACATTAGCTCTATCCAGGAAAAACCAGAGGATAGAAAGCCCCTGCAGCAGGAAGATATAATTGAAAAGGATCTGCAGGTTAAGCCCCAGGGCAAACCATATACTGCCATCGCCTGTCCCTCGGGTGAGCAGCGGCAGACCCTGTCCCAGGATATAGCCCCAGGCAAAATACCAGGGAAACCGCCAGAAGCGAAATGGACGCAGCCACGGCAGCTTCACGCCTAACCTCCGCAAGATTAGATGGGCCAGCCAATAATTGACGAAGCTCATAATGACAGCGGTAGTCAGTATCGCCGCTGGAAAAGCCAGCCGCAGCATCCGCATAAACTCTCCCAGAAAATCTTCATTTAGCAGCGGATTAGTCTCTATGCCCAGCCTGTCGTAGATGCTCATGCTTTGCTGCAGAGAGCGCTCCATGAGTTCTATCGTACTTTCCAGCACATTATAATCCAGCAAAAATGACGTTACCAAAACCATTAGCACCATGGCTGCTATCGATGTGGCGCTGCCTATCAACATAATCTTACCCGGTGAAAAGCCTTCCCGCAGGGCTTCTCCCATGGCTAGGCCGACTAGGCCCAGAATCAGCAGGAAAATCATAGTCGGCAAGGTGCTGAGCACTATGCCGCCCAGCAGTGCTGAAGTTACAGCCACCAAGATCCCCGGCCTCATGCCATGGCGATAGACAAGAATGATCAGCGGTACAGGCGTAATAAAAAAAAGATAAGGCAAGAAATAGGCACCCAGAAGAGAGAGCAGGACAGTGATGGCCGCCAGCATGGCCCCCTCTGTTAGAGACCTGGTGCTATTTGGTTGTCGCATCCTCTTCACCTCTTATTGTCTTGTAGGTACCGCAGCAGAGCAGAAAAATCACCGTACCACTGCTCTATTTCGTGATCTTGCTCAATATTGGCTTTGATCTTGTTCTCGATCTTTACATCCAATCTAGAAAAACTAAATCCCAGCCGGTTTCCCAGGATGAAGCACGTGATCACTATATTGGCTAAGCCATCAATCATCATATCTTCTGTGTTTCTGACTAGACCCCGGAAAAACGTGGCTACCCCGGAGACCAACTCGGCCTTCAGCCATTCAATGGTCTTGATATTGCGGGCAATGCCGATATCGGATTTCGGCATAGGCATGCCTCACACCTCCTGGCAAAAATTTGTCCCCACACCCGGTTCCGCCGCTGTACAGTCTTTCAAAATGTGTGAAAAAGGGCTAACCGCCAAGCAGTTAACCCTTTGCTATGTCTAGAATTCAGTTGTGGTTACTCTGCTGTGTATGGAAGCAGTGCAACCTGACGGGCACGCTTAATGGCAACAGTCAACTGCCTCTGATGGCGTGCACAGTTACCGTTGATCCGCCGAGGCAATATCTTTCCTCGCTCCGAAAGATAACGGCGCAACCGGCCAGCTTCTTTGTAATCGACATGTTCTACCTTGTCAACGCAGAAGCTGCAGACTCTGCGCCTGCCTCTACGCCCCCTTCTTCGATCCCTAACCACATGTCTCACTCCTTATCAGAAGGGCACATCCTCAATAAAGAAATCATCCGACTGGTCTGTTCCCTGCGGATTGTCACTTTCTTGATCAGATTGTCTTCCCCAATCGAGGAATCTCACATCCTGGGCAACTACTTCGGTCACCCACCGCCGGGACCCGTCCTGCGCATCATAGGAACGTACCTGCAGCCGGCCATCTACTGCTACCAGACGTCCCTTGTTTAGGTAATTGGCACAGGTTTCTGCTTGCTTATCCCAAACAACTATGGGGATAAAGTCAACTTCCCTTTGTCCGCTCTGATTGGTATATCCTCGTTCTACGGCTAAGCGAAAATTGGTAACCGCGGTGCCGTTTTGGGTATATCGCAGTTCGGGGTCGGCTGTCAAGCGGCCGATCAATATCACTCGATTAAGCATAGATGCTCCTCCTTATCGCTGTGCGGAACGGAGCTGTAACTTAGCCGTGAGTTGCCGCTTAATTGTCTCTGCGTACCAGCAGATGGCGAATGATCTCATCGGAGAGCTTCACGATCCGCTCCAACTCACTGGCTGTAGCGGGCTCCGCTTGAAAATCAATCACCACATAGAAGCCTTCGGTGAACCCCTGAAGCTCGTAAGCCGTCCGTCTCTTGCCCCATCGATCCACATTGTCGATGGTGCCGCCTTCACCGGTAACAACACCCATCAGGCGCTCCAACAAAGCATCAACGCCTTCTTCCTCAAGACCGGGCTGCAAGACGAGCATAATCTCGTATGGTCTCACCATAGCTCCACCTCCTCCCTATGGACATGGCCCCAGGACGCACCTGGAGCAGGGATGACCATGGTAATTATACCATTGACAACCCACCCATGCAACATGGCTGGGTTTGAAGATTTGCAATTACCTCTGACACAGGGCCGGCTCTGAAAACCTGTCTAGACATTAAACCGGATCAGCATGACATCTCCATCCTGCACCTCGTAATCCTTGCCTTCAGAACGCAGTATTCCAATTTCTCTGGCCCGGGAAAAAGACCCTGCTTCAATCAGTTCTTCTGCAGAGAGAACTTCAGCCCGGATGAAGCCCCGCTCCATGTCACTGTGGATCTTGCCGGCTGCTTGGGGAACCTTTGTCCCCCGGGGTATGATCCAGGCCCTGGTTTCTGGCCCCTTGATGGTATAAAAAGTCACCAGATCCAGCTGCTGATACGCTGCCCTGACCAACCGGTCCAGGCCGGAATCCGGTATGCCCAGCTCTGCCAAGAACTCCCGGCGTTCCCCCGCCTCCAGTTCCTGTAGCTCCGCTTCCAATTGGGCAGCAACGGCTACACAGGCAGCCCCTGCCTCCCGGGCTGCTCTTTCCAGTTCCCGGTAGTGGCGCCCTGAGGAGCCGCCGTCACCGCCTTCTATGATCTCAGGCAGGTCATCTCCACTGACATTGGCACAGTAGAGCACCGGCAGCGAAGTCAGCAGCCGGTACTCCTGAAGCAGTGAGCCTTCATCTTCTTTCACCGGCAGCGTGCGGGCAGGAAGCCCTTGACTGATGTGCTCAACCAAGCGCTGGACTAGCTGCAATTCGGCTTTATACTTGTCCTCACCGGTTTTCAGGTAGCGCGAAACCCTCTCCTGCCGCTTTTCCAGAGTCTGAAGATCGGCAAGGAGCAGCTCCGTTTCAACAATGTCACGGTCCCGGAGAGGCTCCAAGTCCCCTTCCACGTGACTGACGTTCTCATCTACAAAACACCGAATGACATGTACCAGCGCGTCAACTTCCCGGACATGGGCAAGGAACTGATTGCCCAAGCCCTCCCCCCGGCTGGCGCCTCTGACTAGGCCGGCGATATCGATAAACTGAATAACCGCTGGTGTGAGCTTCTCAGGTTGGACGACTTCTCCGATCTGCTGCAAGCGTTCATCTGGTATGGGCACGATCCCTATGTTAGGTTCGATGGTGCAGAAAGGATAATTGGCTGCCGCCGCAGCAGCTTGGGTCAAAGCATTGAAGAGTGTAGACTTGCCCACATTGGGAAGACCGATTATACCCATTGAATACATATTCACTACCCCTTTCCTTCACCATCGAACAGAGGTGCCGCTTACCGAGCTTTCAGAGGTTCCCGAAAGACCCGCACGGCCCCACAGGTTTCACGGCTCCTCCCTCACTACCCTTTTTACTGCCCGCTCAAATTTCCTCCGGGGAAGCATAACCACTCTGCCGCACTGCAGGCATTTGATGCGAAAATCCATGCCGATCCGCATGACCTCCCACAGATCGCCGCCGCAGGCATGCTCTTTTCTCATTTGAACAACATCTCCCAACCGATACACAGGCAGCATTGGCGCTTCCCTCCTCTTGATCGTCATCAAGTTCTTCCCAGCCTGCCGAAAACCAGCAGCTAAACTAGCCTTATGCTTCCCGGACAGCCTGCTCTTCCGCAGCGGAAGGCCCGCTTGAGCCATGGGTTTGGCGAACAACTACATACTGACGGGGATAAGGCGATGTGATGCCTTCCTCGGCAAATCTCTTGAGTATCGCTCCCCGAATAGCCCTTTCCGCACCCCACTGCTCCATAGCTTCGGCATAGGCTAGAACCCCGATGAGAACGCCGGTGTCTGTTATATCGTTGATGCCAAGCAGGGTGGGGCCTTCCACTACACCGGGCATCCCCGACTGCCGCAGTTCCTGGAAAAGCCCTTCTATGATCGCGAGCACCTTGTCCAAGTCCTCATCATGGGAGACAAGGACATTGAACAAGACCCGCATTGCCGGACCCATGTTGTTGGTCACCTGCTCGATCAGTCCATTGGGAATAATGTGCAGTGCTCCGCTCTTATCCCTGAGCTTAGTGACTCTCATCCCCAGTTCCTCTACGACCCCGGTCACATCTCCGATCTGCACATAATCACCGACGGAGTACTGATTTTCCATTAGGATGAAAAAGCCGGTAATCACATCTCGGACTAAGTTCTGGGCACCGAAACCTATGGCCAAACCGCCAATCCCTGCAGTAGCAACTATCGAGCCAGTGGGCACCCCTAGTCTTTCAAGGACTGTTACAGCGCCGACAAAGTAAACCACGTAGCGAACAGCGCTGTTTAGTATGTTCATCAGGGTCTGCAGGCGCTTGGGGTCCCCGTGCTTGCCTCTAGCTGCCTCCCGCTCGAAGAACTTGGTAATTACATAACTGGCGACCCTGACAGCGACTCTGGTGATGACCACAATCACAACAATAGCGAACAGGGCCCTCAAGATACCCGGCAAGTTGGCAACGGTGTTTCCAACGGTGGTGCCGTCGAGCAATCCTATCCCCTCCAAGTAGAATTATTGTTCCTTCCAGCGCGGGTATGATCCAAGGACTTTGAAGAAACTGCTGCTGGCAGCAACTGCTGCAATGGCGGCGGCTGTATCGGGAGCAGTCTTATGGCCCGCAATATCGACAAAAAACAGGTACTCGCCGAGCACACTTTTGGCCGGACGGGATTCAATCCGGGTCAAATCTAGACCCCGGCCGGCGAATTCCGCCAGCTGCTCATACAGGACCCCAGGCCTATTCTGCCGGGGTGAAAAGACTATGGAAGTCTTATCATCCCCGGTGGGCTCTCTGCAGTCTTCTTTCCCGAGAACACAGAACCGGGTGGCATTAGCCCGGTTGTCTTGAATATCTGAGGCGAGGATCCCAAGTTTGTAAACTGCCGCTGCCGCAGCGTTGCCGATGGCTGCCCATTTGCTGCCGCTGTCGGCCACAGCCTTGGCCGCCTCTGCTGTAGAACTGGCCGTAACCAGTGCCGCCCTGGGCAACCGTGTCTGGAGAAAGGCACGGCACTGCCCCAAAGCCTGGGGATGTGAGACAACCCTATCAATATCAGACAAGACTGTGCCTTTTCGAGCCAATAGATGATGGCGAACGGAGATGATGATCTCCGCCGCCATCTTAAGATCCACCTCATGGGCAAGCATGTCCAAGGTCAATGCCACTGGCCCCTCTAAGGAGTTCTCCAGCGGCACTACTGCTTGATGGATCCTGCCTGTATCAGCTGCCAGGATGAGCTCCATGATGCTGCAGAAGGGCTGCAGCAGGACTTGCCCATCCATCAGCCGGGCTTGGTAGAGCCTTGCCGCCTGCTCCGAAAATGTCCCCTGGGGCCCGAGATAACCAATGACCTTTGGCCTGCTGCTCATCCTATGCCTTAGCCTCCATGACATTCTCGCCCCGCCAGCGCACAACGGGGTGTCTAGCTGCCAGAGTTTCATCCAGCCTTCCCACTACCGTCCTGTGTGGAGCTGTCTGCAGCTGCTCCGGCGACTCCTCGGCTTCCTTGGCAATAGCCAGCATTACTTCGATGAACTCATCAAGAACTGCCTTTGTTTCAGTTTCTGTAGGCTCGATCATCAAAGCCTCTTCCACTATGAGCGGAAAGTACACGGTTGGTGCGTGTATGCCGTAATCCAGCAGCCGCTTGGCGATATCTCTGGCAGTTGCCCCATAGGCCTTCTGGCGCTTTGCCGACAGGACAAACTCATGCTTGCAGATACGGTCATAGGGGAGATCATAGGCCGGCTTCAATTTGGCCATCAGGTAATTGGCCGCCAAAACCGCATCCTCACTGGCCTGCCTCAATCCCTTTGGCCCCATGGAAAGGATATAGGCATAGGCCCGCACCATTACCAGGAAGTTGCCGTAAAAGCCTTTGATTTTCCCTATGGAAAGGGGCCGATCATAATCTAGGTAAAACCCAAGGCTGTTTTCACCGGCACCGGCTCCATCAGCAAGCCTTTGCCGCTTTTCCACCACCGGCATAGGCAAGAAGGGCACCAAGTTATCCCTCACTGCAATGGGCCCAGATCCAGGACCACCGCCTCCGTGGGGTGTGGAGAAAGTCTTGTGCAGGTTGAAGTGAACCACATCAAAACCCATATCCCCCGGCCGGCATTTGCCCAAAATCGCATTGGCATTGGCACCATCGAAGTACAAGAGCCCTCCTGCGCTGTGGACCATCTCGCTGATGGTCAGTATGTCCTCTTCAAACAGCCCGAGGGTATTGGGGTTGGTTAACATCAAGCCGGCTGTCTTGGGCCCAACCACTTCACGCAAGGCGTCGACAGAAACACTGCCCCGCTGGTTGGAAGCTACCTCCACCACTTTGTAGCCGCACATGGCGGCACTGGCAGGATTTGTCCCATGAGCGGAGTCGGGGATGATGATCTCATCCCGGTGCCCCTCTCCTCTATTCTCGTGGTAGGCCTTAATCAGCATCAATCCCGTAAGCTCGCCGTGGGCACCGGCCGCCGGTGCCAAAGTGGCCCTTGCCAGTCCAGCAATCTCACATAGATACCGCTCCAACTCCGACATCAGCTGGAGTGCACCCTGAACGGTTGCCTCAGGCTGATAGGGATGCAAACTGGCAAATCCCGGATATGCGGCAAGATCTTCGTTGACTTTAGGGTTGTACTTCATGGTGCATGACCCCAGCGGATAGAAACCGACATCAACACCGTGGTTGCGCCGGGATAAGCCAGTGTAGTGGCGGACAACCTCCAGCTCGCTTAGCTCAGGCAAGGGAGCTGGCTCTGGCCGCAGATGCTCACTGGGAATCAACTCCTCTACGGCTTGGCTGGGCACGTCTAGTTCGGGCAGCAGGTAAGCTCGTCTGCCGGGTGCACCGAGCTCCATTAACAGCGGGAAATTCTTCTGGCCGGCCATTACTCTACCCCCTTTAGCACCTGAACTAAGTGCTGAATTTCACCGACAGTCCTAGCTTCCGTTACGCAAAAGAGGATTGCGTCTTGCCACTCTGGGCGGTGGGGATACATTCTGCCCAGGGGCAGCCCTCCGATGATCCCCTCATTCAAGAGAGCTTCATTGACTTTGCTCCAAGGTACTGGGGCCTTGACGGCAAACTCGTGATAATACGGACCTTCAAACAGCAGCTCCCAGCCGGGCAGTGCAGCAATCTGCTCCGCGGTATAATGGGCTTTCTGAGCACACTGGACCGCCACTTCCTTCAGTCCCTCTTTACCCAGCAGCGCCAGGTAAATGGCCCCAATCAACGACGAATGAGCGGCATTGGTGCAGATATTTGATGTAGCTCTCTGCCTGCGGATATGCTGTTCCCTAGTCTGGAGCGTCAGAACAAACCCGCGGCTGCCATTCTCATCCCGGGTCTCACCCACAATCCGCCCTGGCATTCTTCTGATATACTTCTCCCTAGCTGCCATAAAACCGAAACTAGGGCCGCCAAAGGCCGGCGGGTTTCCTAAGGGCTGACCGTCACCGACAGCTATGTCGGCTCCATAGGCAGCCGGAGCTTGGAGTATTCCCAAGGAGATGGGATTGACACACGCGACAAATAATGTGGGAGCCTGTTCCAGAAGCGCCCCAATCTCGTTGACCGGCTCCAGCAAACCGAAGAAGTTTGGCTGCTGGATCAGCACAGCCGCAGTGTCTTTTCCCAAGTATGGGGTAAGTACCGCAGGATCAGCTGTCCCCCGGCCCGCGGGCAGTACCACTAGCTCAGCCCCTACCGCCTTCAGATAGGTTTCCACCACCGCCCGGTAGTCAGGATGTATGCTCTCAAAGGCAATCACCCTGCTGCCGCCGGTGATATTGATGGCCATCAGTGCTGCTTCTGCCAGGCCTGTGGCTCCATCGTACAT
>LFTN01000135.1:8177-16315 GCA_001513495.1 Clostridiales bacterium DTU087 | reverse complement strand
AGCAGTTCACTTTCGGTAAGGGGTTCAGGCAAATCCAGCTCTTGCTCCAGTTTTATTTCCCGGGGAATATCTGAAAACAACTCCTCAACTGACTCCACACCTATAGCTGACAACATCTGCTGCCGCTCCTCCGGAGTCAGGGGCAAATAGGGATAACCCATGTTCTTCGCTCCTTCTTACAGATTGCTGGCCGGCCGGTCTCCATCCTGAGCCGCTCTCTCCCACTTACGCTTCAGTTTCCAGCAGCTCCTGATACTCCGCGGGAGACAGCAGCTCATCGAGCTCCGCCTCTCCATCAAGAGACAGCTTCACCAGCCACCCTTCGCCGTAGCAATCGTCATTGATCAATTCCGGACTGTCTACCAAGGCTTCGTTCACCTCAATGACGGTACCCCCAACTGGAGCATAGATGTCGGATACGGCCTTCACAGATTCAATCACCGCCATGCTTTCGCCTTTCTCGTATGCTGCCCCTACCTGTGGCAGATCGGCAAAGACGATGTCTCCCATCTCTGACTGGGCATAATCACTGACTCCAATAACGACTCCATCATCGGCTACTCTTACCCATTCATGGCTCTTTGCGTACCTCAGGTCACCTGGCACCTTCATGCTCAGTTCCTCCTTAATCTTAGTTGTCGTCAATCTAGCTAACGCTGTCCTTGACCCGGGAGGGTACGAAGGGTGTTGGCGCGATCTCTGCTGCCACGGTTTTTCCCCGTATGATGATCTCAATGGGCGTACCAGTCTTTGCCCGGGAAATATCCACATAGGCCAGGCCAACAGCACGGTTCAGAGATGGTGACATACAGCCGCTGGTGACTTCTCCCACCACCTGGCCTTCTGCCTGTACAGGATATCCACCCCGGGCAATCCCCCGCTCTTGGAGGGTAAAGCCGGCCAGCCGCCGGGAATGCTTGCCTTTTGACGCAAACAGAGCATCACGGCCAATAAACTCCTTGTCCAGCTTCACAGCCCAGCCTAGTCCTGCCTCCCAGGGAGTGGTGGACTCGTCGATATCGCTGCCGTACAAAGTGTATCCCATCTCCAGCCGCAGAGTATCTCTGGCTCCTAGGCCAACCGGCTTCAGTCCCATGGGCTCCGCCAGGGCCATAAATCTCTCCCACCAGAGGGCAGCATCATCTGCAGGCATGTAAAGTTCATAGCCGATTTCCCCTGTATATCCTGTGCGGGATACCATCAGTTCCCCTTTATCCCCCAGCAGGTGAAAGGCCATATAGGGCAGATCCAGGGTATCTAGGCCCACTGCTTCCATGATCTTCGGTGCTGCCGGTCCCTGCACGGCCAAAATTGCCCGTTCTTCACCCACATTGACGATCTCTACCTTGCCTTGGTACCGGGGTTCGCTGGCTTGCTTCAGCAGCCATTCCACATCTTTGGCTGTATTGGAGGCATTGACTGCCAGGGTTATGTAGTCAGCGTGCCGGTAAACCAGCAGATCGTCAATGATGCCTCCTGCCTCATTGCATAGTAGACTGTACTGCACCCGGCCCGGGGCCACTTGGTAAATATCATTGGTCAATACCCACTGGGCAAACTCCAGGGCTAAAGGCCCCCTGATCTCTACTTCCCCCATGTGGGAGAGATCAAACAGTCCAGCCGCCTGCCGCACAGCCAGATGCTCATCAATAATCCCCGTATACTGAACAGGCATCTCCCAACCGCCAAACTCAGTAAACCGCGCCCCCAAGGCTTTGTGCTTAGCAGCCAAAGGGGTGACTCTACCGGCCATATTAAAACCCCCATTCGTACACTCTTCCCGGCCTCAACTTGTAAAGAGATTCGCAACCAGTCACTGGGATACTTGTGTATTTAGGTAGAAACAGGATTTTTCCCTGCCTGCTCCATCCCCGAGGAAAGAGATTTGGCTGGGGGCACACCCAGCCTTCAGTTCCCATATCCTGATACAGGGAATGACCGATTAGACCTAAGAAAAGAGGGAACTGCCGTGTGCTGGATACTGCAGATACTGCTCAATCCCTGGCTCAGAAGGAGCCATCGCACAGTTGTTATTATTCGGAAGCGTCGAGCTGCTTAGCCTGGTTCTAGACAGAACTTTGGGCGGCAGTCGATCCCCGGGCCGCAAGCAATGTTGAAACCGGCCCGTCAAGGGCCGGGGCATCTGCCGTTCTGATCTTTGAGGGCATCCCATAGAGCGCGGAAGATGCTACTCAGGCTCCCCCTGCATCTCAGGGCCTTGCCTGATCACCCTGTCCTGGGGCCAGTAGATAGTCCGCTCTACCAGTTGCTTCTCAATCACCTGATCTCCCATTTTTATCGTGCGCCAGAGAAGGACTTCATAACCCTGGCGGCCCCGTCTTTCTTCAACTACAGCCCCAGGGCTTAATGCCGGATCAATCTTAGTGACCACTTGGGGCTGCAGGACCTTCACAACCTGACTGTCCAGTTCAATGGCCCGTTCCAGGGGGGCATCAGAGAATACTCTGACGGTCAGCCGATCTTCATGAACTTTGGCGCTAAGAAGCACTCCATAGGGGGTGTTGTTTTGGAAGGCGAGATCCATATAATCGTAAGCCACTGCGGCATCTCGGCCTAAGGGAACGTAGGTAATTGGCAAAGAATGGGGCGATCTGGAAGTCACATCGAGGCCGGCCAGCAGGACTGTATTGTACAGTGTTGTGGAAACCTGGCAGACGCCGCCGCCAATTCCCGGAAGCAGCTCACCGCCGACAATAACCGGCGCAGGCTTGTAGCCACCGGAACCCAGCCTAGGGCCTACTTGGCGGTTGAAACTGAACATTTCACCGGGCTTGAGCAGCACACCCTGCAAGCAACCTGCAGCCAAGCGGATGTTATTAACCCGATTGTGGTCTGCGGCATCAAAGGTAGTAGTGTACTCAGCGATACAGCGCTGCACCCGCAGTGCACGGGCATCCTCTGTGCTGAAGTCAGGTATAACCATCTGCGGCCTGAGGACCACTCTTCGATCATCTGGCCTTGTCGATGCAGAGATCACATCCTCGAGCAACTTGGCCATGTCTACTTTCTGCCCGGGAACCCCCGGGATTATTTGGATTATATCATCGTCAGTGAGGACTATGCGGGCGTCAAGGGGCGGAACGTTTGCTGTGACTGCTATCTTGCGGAGGGCGTTGGTCAGCTTTGCTTCATCTACTGAGACGATGAGGGGAATGTCCCAGCCTTCCAGTTGACTTTGATAATGCTCTGAGAGCTTGCGCAGGAGAGTTCCCTGCCTTCCCACCTGGAAAGCTGCCAGCAATATGCTTTCCAGGTCAGCAGTGATGCCGAGATCGTAGGGCAGCAGCCGCCATTCCATTGCATCATACACAATGGTAATCGGCCTGTGGACGATTTCATCCAGATAATCGGATAGGTAAGCAGCTGCTTCCTGAATAGTGAGGCCGCCGACATTGATGGAGGCCACCTTCACACCCGACACTATGGTGTCGCCAGAAAGATACGAAGTTACGAAAGCATACCCCGCTGTAGATACACAG
The DNA here is from genome assembly GCA_001513495.1 of Clostridiales bacterium DTU087. GTDB lineage: Bacteria > Bacillota > Limnochordia > DTU087 > DTU087 > DTU087. The sequence goes on along the minus strand of LFTN01000135.1, from coordinate 12,815 downwards.
CCAATGATCATCGCCGCGACTGCCAGCAGTAGAACAGGGCGCCGCAGACTGATCACAAGATACACTCATGAGCCCTCCTTCCCGAGCAAAGCCCCTGGTGGCGCCGCAGCTGCTGTTTGCCGCCCAACACTCCGCTGCGCTAGAAGGCCTGGAGCTTTCCGCCAAATTCGATTAGGTCCTGGCTCTATACAGAAGCAGCAGCACTACAGCTATTGCTATAAGCAGCCAAGGAATGGATTTCCCCTTGCCCAGGGGGGATTCGGCAAGTTCCCGCCGGGCCATCACCCTCTGCAGGCGACTAGCTTGTTTCAAATGCTCGACCGATTTATGTATATCGCCTTTCTGCTTGTAGACAACTCCGAGGTTATGATGGGCGGTGGCATACTCCCCATCATACTTAAGTGCTAGTTGATAGTATTCAACGGCTTGATCCAAATCGCCGATTTCCCTGCAGATATTCCCAAGGTTATTATATGCCTGAACATAGCCCTCATCAACGGCCAGTGCTCTTTCAAAATACTCTTTCCCCTGCTCCAATTCACCGCTGCGCACAGCGATAATCCCCAGCTTGTTAAGGACAAAGGCCGAGTCACCCTCCAGCTCCCGCAAGGTATCCAGTTCGGACCGGGCCTCATCCAGCTGCCCCAGCTCCATTAAGCGATTAATCCGGAATCTCTTTTCTTTTATCCCATCCATTGGCATTGAGTTTACGGCACTGGCGGGTATGCCGGCCCAACTCCTCTCATTTTTGCCCTTATTATATCGTACTCACAAGCGGTTATCTAGGGGGAGGCGGTTTAGAGGGTGCTACTTCCGGATTCTGACACGGCACCGGCGGTGCCAGCAGTATGCCAGTATCTGCAGGCCGTAGAAACAGCCGAAGTAGCCAAAGAATGGGTACAGAAGCTGGATGAGTGCACCAAAGCCGAGGAGTGAAAGGGCGAAGCTTAGCGCCAGCAGGATGCCTAGAAGAACCGGTCGGGGGCTCTTCCCCAGCCGCTTGACAACTCCGTAAAGATTGGTGGCTGCCGTGGTGAGCATTGCAAACCAGATGATAATCCCGTAAAGGGCACCTACATAGGGACCAGCAGCAGAGGCTATCCAGCTCAAAGGCACTGCAGCTTGGGCCGCCTGGGGGCCCGCATTCCAGATGGCAAGGCTAGAGCTTAGGAGCATGAAGCCCAAGGCCAAGCCTCCCGCCGCTCCTCCCCAAACCGCGTGTTTCCGCCTGGGCAGGCTGGCAGCCAGGGGCGTGCAGGCAGCGATGCCCAACATGGCGTTATAGGATAAGTAGAGAATGGCCCCCAGCCACCAAGTGGGGACTAGAGGCGAAGTCATCCCCGACCACAGGCCCGCAGTTCCTGTTTGGATGATTTTACCCCAGAGGCCGGCCAGCCCTATGAAGCCCAAGCTCCCAGCAGCTGCTGCCATACCCGGCACTAGTAGGGTATTGAGAAAAAATACGCCTTCGATGCCCCCGTAGCAGCTGATGCCGGCAATCAGGGCCGTTGTCCCTACACCCCATATTGCCGGCAGGCCCCACTGCTGTACCGCCAAAGAACCTGCTCCCGCCAGCATGACTCCCACACCGGCCAGAAGAAAGCTGGTCACTGCGATGTCATAGAGCTTCGCCCAGAAAGGGCTGGTGATTGTCTTCAGCAGCTCCTCGTATGATGCTCCTCCCAATTCTTGGGCGGCTGCGAAGCTGAGAGCGCCGAGCACGGCAAACCCCAGCGCCGCCGCTAGGATTCCCCAGATCCCCCGGGGCCCGTAGATCACAAAGAAGATCAGTGCTTCCTGACCCGATGCAAAGCCAGCACCGACAACGGCTCCCATATATGCAGCTGCCATCTGCCAGTGCCTGCTCATCATCAACCGTGACGCCCCTCTCCCGCCGGCCGATTCTCTTTGGATGAAATCTCGGGCTTCCACTCTCCCTACATGTATAGATAGCTGCCATCAATCATATACTTCACTGTAAATGATTGGTGTGGGGAGTGGTGAACTTGAATAAGACCTCTGGGCTGGGAAGCGACTTCAACCTCATCTCCCGGGTCCATGTCGATAGCCCAGGGGCTGTCGAAGCTTTAGCCGAAGAACTATGGAATTTTCTTTACCCCCGGATCCATCCAGTGTCGGCCCCGTTGCAGATTGTCTGTATCGGCACCGACCGGTCCACCGGGGATTGTCTGGGGCCGCTGGTGGGATCGAAATTGTCCTCACTGGGCACGTTTCCGCCCAGCGTCGGGCTGTTCGGAACCTTAGATGAGCCGGTACATGCCGCTAACCTAGATGAGTATATGAAGTTGCTGCAGGAAGATAAGGGATCATCATTTGTACTCGCCATCGATGCTTGCCTAGGCAGGTCTGAAAACATAGGATACATCAGCATTAAGGATGGCCCCCTCAAACCAGGTACCGGCGTCAACAAGAAGCTGACAGAGGTGGGTTCTGCTCATCTGGTCGGAGTAGTGAATGTTGGTGGTTTCATGGAGTATTTTGTTCTGCAGAACACACGTCTCAGCTTAGTAATGCGGATGGCAGATGTCATCGCCGGCAGCATTGCAGCGGTATTGGGGTGGTATTGGGAATGCTTCCATCCCAACCTCTGCATGGATGGACGAAATCAGCAACCGCTGCCCCAGCTGCACACAGATGGCTGGGCGGCAGACCATGCTGCGCCATCCTCAGGCGAATAGCTTTCCACAGCACACTAGGAGAACTGAGCTGGGATCAATCACGGCAGGCCTAGAGGCAGAGCGGGCCGGATAGACGGCCCGCTCTGCCTCTACTTACTGTTATTGTTCTTAGCTCTTCAGCTCAACGACCCGCCTCACATCGGCGACTATCTCATCGATGTCCCTTCCAGCAGCATCGATTACAGGCGCCTCAGTGACTATACCCTGCACCCCCAGGAGATTTCTGTCCAGGCCGCTGACAATGACTGCTGCGGCTTGGTCCAATCCCCTGCTCAGATCCTGAACTTGATAACCGCTTTCTTCTAGAGCCCGCTTCACACCAGCCATCTGGCCGTCCACGGCTATGATGGGCTGCAGACCCATCTGCATCACCTCCCTAGGAGCCCAATAGTCTTAGTGTCTCCCCGGAGGCAGCAGCCAATGCATTCCTGCCCGGCCTTCCGGCCAGCTTACCTCTCAGGCCAGAGGCAAGCGGCCTTGTCCCGGCCTCAGATTCCTTGACAGCCACGATTGCGGCTTCAGAGATCCGTGCTTGACCGTAGTTCTACTTCTTCCCGGGGCCGGATGCCCTCATCGTTGCCCATCGGCTCAAACAAGATCAATCTCAGTAGGTTTGGTATGGGCAGCTCCCGGACGCCGGCCCCATACCCAACCTCCACGATGCGCCCGGCCGGCAGCGGGCCATAGGCGGAGGCTAGTGATGTCAGTAAAGCTGCCCCCGTAGGCGTGGTCAGCTCTGCCTCAATCCCTGTGGAGTAGCTGGGCACGCCTTTCAAGAGATTCACTGTGGCCGGTGCCGGAACGGGCATGGTACCGCGGGTAAACTTGATAAAGCCGGTGCCCAGCTGAACTGGTGATGCGTGGATCTCCACAACTCCCAGATGGTGAAAGCCGGCCACAGTACAGACGACATCTACTATAGTATCAACTGCTCCCACCTCATGAAAGTGAATCTTGTCCATGGCGGTACCGTGGGCCTTGGCCTCAGCTTCCGCAAGCCGGCGGAAGACTTTAACAGCCTTGCTGCTGACCGCCTGGTCCAATCCAGCCCCCTGAATAATATCGGTGATCTCCTGCAAGTGCCTGCGAACCCGCTGTTTAGGGTACACTACCTCAACATATTGGCCCGCTATTCCGTGCTTCCTTACTACAGAAGATTTGACTTCCACGTTTTCCAGACCCATAGACGCAATGGCATCCTCGAACACCTCTGCCGGCACTCCTGCATCAAGCAAAGCCCCCAGAAACATGTTGCCACTGACGCCGGAGAAACAGTCCAAATAAGCCCACATCAATTCCGCGAAATCCTCTGACTCCAATGGAGTAGGAGCAGGCGACTCCACTTCCTCCTCTACACAAGATTTGCCGCTGCATATCATTGCAGTATCTAAAGGAGAGACCGACGGACAGGCCCACCCTAACAGCAGATGTTCCACGTAGAACATCTGCTGTGTCCGCTGGCTCCAATGTTCCACGTGGAACATCCAGTTCTCCCCATGTTCCTCAAAAGTGCCTTGACCTTACTTGCGCTAGTCAACGGTGCCAGCAGCTGCCGGTGCAAGAATACATCGTCCGCCTGCTCTAGCTCCCGCCGCACTCCCAAGACCTCAGTATTCTACGCAGGCACCCATGCTGATATGCCCCGTCTGTATAATCCCGGCGCAGATGTCCAGTACCTCCAGTCGCACTTCAGTCTGCCGCAGCCTGCAGCAGCCTGCCTCCCGGGGGCAGCTGCCCCACAGGGCCTTCAGCCACTGCCACAGCTCTGTATCAGGCCGCCGCTGCACGTCTGCGTCAAGCATCATTCATCCAGCAGCCCGCCGCCGATTACATCCAATATGCGGTTGAGTTCCTCGGTGGAATAGTACTCCACTTCGATCCTGCCCTTGCCGTCCCTGTCCTTAATCCTCACTTTAGTTGCCAGTACCTGCTGCAGCCT
>LFTN01000135.1:0-8078 GCA_001513495.1 Clostridiales bacterium DTU087 | reverse complement strand
ACTCTTCCAGCTGTCTTACCGACCAGCCTTCCTCCACACACCGACGGGCAAGCTCTTCTGCCAGCTGTCCATCCATTACTACTAGAATCTTGGCATGCCCAGCGCTCAAGCGGCCCTCTGCAATCCATCCCTTGACCACATCAGGCAGACGCAGCAGGCGCAGCCGATTAGCAACCGTCGGCCTGCCTTTACCAACAGCTTGAGCCACTTCCTCCTGGGTGAGGCTAAACTCTTCCATCAGAACGGCATAGGCCTCGGCCTCTTCGATGGGGTTTAGGTCCTCCCGCTGCAGATTCTCAATGAGTGCAATCTCCATGACTTCCCGGTCAGCCAGTTCCCGCACCACCGCCGGGATCTCGCTCAAGCCGGCAATCTGAGCAGCCCGCCACCTCCGCTCCCCAGCCACCAGCTCAAAGGTGCCATTCTTCTCCCGCACCGTTATCGGCTGCAGGACTCCCTTTTCCTTGATGGAGGCTGCCAGCTCAGCAAGGCCTTCTTCGTCAAAGTGGCGTCGGGGCTGATAGGGATTTGGCTCCACTGCCTCTACGGGGATGTGCTTGATCTCCTCTCCCCGCTCCGCCTCTGCTTGGGGGATCAGCGCTTTCAAACCTCTGCCCAATGCTTGTCTGCTCACGCTCTCATCACCTCCCTGGCTAGCTCCCTGTAGGCCTGGGCACCCCGGCAATGGGGGTCATACAAGATGATTGGCTGGCCATGGCTGGGAGCTTCACTCAGCCTGACGTTCCTGGGTATGATGGTCTTGAAAACCTTGTCGCCAAAGAACCGCCTTACTTCTTCTACAACCTGCTGGGACAAATTGGTGCGGGCATCGTACATAGTCATCAGCACACCGGCAAGTTCCAGCTCCGGGTTTAGGTGCTCCTTTACCAAACTGACAGTGCTGACCAACTGGCTTACACCTTCTAAGGCATAATACTCGCACTGAATTGGCACCAGGGCGGCAGTTGCCGCACTAAGGGCATTGATGGTCAGAAGGCCCAAGGAGGGAGGGGCATCAATCAGGATATAATCATAGCTGGCCTGCAATCCGTCCAGTGAGTCCCTTAATCGGTATTCCCGAGCCATAGCGGACACCAGTTCGATCTCTGCGCCGGCAAGCTCCAATGCAGCCGGGGCTGCATCAAGGCCTGGAACTGCAGTAGGCAGAATAACCTCATCCATGGGCCTGCCCTCAATCAGCACATCATACATACAGCCGTTGAGCTGGCTTTTTTCAATACCAGCCCCACTGGTGGCATTGCCCTGGGGGTCGATATCTACCAGCAGCACTCTCTTACCTGCTTCAGCCAGACAAGCACCTAGATTAACAGCAGTGGTGCTTTTACCGACTCCGCCCTTTTGATTCACTACGGCTAGACGTTCTGTCACCTGCCTCACCTGCCTCTCCCCGGTCACCTGTTTCGCCTCTCGCAGTAGACTCCTGTTTGACTCTAATTCTCATCTCCAATAATCCCGGCTCCTGCTTTTCCTCCAACTCTACGACTGCTCCTCCGGCCCGCATCCCCTCTACCAGCTGGCGCACGCTATTCTGCAGAAGCCTCGCATCCCGCCACAGCCTGACTACTTTTTGGCGCCGGCCCTCATCTTCACCCTTGTCTCTCTTCCGCAGCCTGCGTACCAACGCCTCGGTCTCCTTGACAGACAACCGGCCTTTCTCAACTGCCTCTATGACTATCAACTGAGTCTCTTCTGATTCCAGCGCCAGCAGCGCCCGGCAGTGGCGCTCCGACATTATTTCCCGGGAAATACGCCCTCGGACCCGGGGGCTCAGCTTCAAGAGCCGCAACTTATTGGCAATGGCAGACTGGCTCTTGCCAATCTTGCCAGCCAGTTCTTCCTGGGTCATACCGAACTCCTGAAGCAGCCGCTGATATGCCTCTGCCTCTTCCCAATAACTCAGATCTTCTCTCTGCAGGTTTTCAATCAGCGCTACCTGGGCACTGGCGGCATCATCCAGCTCCCTGACGATGGCTGAAATCGTCTTCCAGCCCAACTCCTTGGCAGCCCGCAGCCGCCGCTCACCTGCAATCAGCTGATACCCGCCTGAACAAGGCCTCACTATCACCGGCTGAATCAGGCCATGGTCACTCAAAGACTGCACCAACTCAGCCATGGCCTCTTCATCAAACTGTGAGCGAGGCTGAAAGGGATTGGCCTCGATTGCCGCCACGGGGATCTCCACCACTTGCTCTCGGTTTTCACTCATATCCCGCTGCTGCCCGCTGCCGCTTCTGTCCTTACCCATAGCTTTGAGAACATCTCCTAGCCGCATACCCTACCCTCCCCAAGCCGTTGCCTCAACAAGCTGCTTACCCTCTCTCTGCTTTTCGCCTTGTCTGGCAATCATTCCTGCCCTGGTCAGGGCTGCTGCCAAACATCCCCAGCCTGGATCCGCAGATCGACTGCAGAGCGCCCTCAGCATCCCTTTACATCCTACTCCAACAACAAGAAAGAGCCCGCCCATCGGGACCGGCTCCCACCTTGCTTTCGCTACTCAATTGCTTGCGACTGCCCGCTAGACTAGAGGCCTCTTCTGAGGTATCCCGGGACGACGAGGGTACTCCCTCGGCGTCGAACTCACCTTCTCCATCACTATGATCTGCCGCTGGTCGCCGCTGGGAAGAGTGATCTCCACTATATCGACAACCTCTCCGCCCAGAGTCTGCAAAGCCTTGCTTGCTTCCTCCACTTCTCCTCTGCCGCCAGGCCCCTTCATCGCCGCCGCAGTACCGCCTACCCTCACCAGCGGGAGGAGATACTCACACAGAACCGGCAAGCCTGCAACGGCCCTGGCTAACGCAGCGTCATACTTCTCTCGATGTTCGGGGGCCTGCCCTAGCTCCTCCGCCCGCCCGTGCAGGCACACCGCATTCTCAAAGCCCAACTTGTCCACTACAGCTTCTAAGAATTTTACACGTTTTCCTAAAGAATCCACCAAAGTTATGTGCATTTCCGGGCACGCGCTTTTCAAAGGAATACCGGGGAAACCGGCGCCGCTCCCAATATCGATTACTCTCACGGCTCGCCGGATCTGGGGCACCACCAAGACACTTACAGAGTCAAGGAAATGCTTGTCCGCCATCTCCTCTTCGGGAATCCGGGTGAGATTCATCAACCGATTCCACTCCTCCAAGAGTACGGCATGCTTGTTAAACAGCATCTCTGCCTCAACCGGCAACTCAATACCTAACCTTGCAGCCTTCTCCCGCACTTCCCTTCCTAGACTCATTCCTCCCGGCCACCCTTCTCATCTAGCGCAATCTTTCGCCCTTTCCCCCGCCTCCGCTGCTCCAAATAGACCAGCAGCACCGATATATCCGCCGGTGAAACCCCGGCAATGCGGGAGGCCTGTCCAATAGACTCCGGCCTTACTGCTGTCAGCTTCTCCTGGGCCTCCCGGGAGAGTCCCTCGATCTCTTCGTAATTCAGCCTTTCCGGCAGCCGTTTGGCCTCCAGCTTTTGAAAGCGCTCTACTGCCCGTTCTTGCTTACGGATATAGCCAGCATACTTGATTTCAGTCTCCACCAAATCCCAAAGGCCGCTGTCCAAACGGCTGGCCCATCCCAGAGCCTGAAGCCTGGCATAAGACATCTCCGGCCGCCGCAAAAGCTCCTCACCTGATACCGCCTGCTTCAACGGCGTACTTCCTATTGCTTCAATGGTTCGATTTACATCATCTGACGGCGTCACCCGCCAGCTGCGCAGCGCTTCCATCTCCCGCTCAACACTATCCCATTTCCGCTGCACCTTCTCGTATTCTTCCTGGGGCAGCAAGCCCAACTCTCTGCCGTAGGCTGCCAGCCGGCGATCTGCGTTATCTTGGCGGAGCAGCAGCCGGTACTCAGCCAAAGCGGTCATCATTCGATAGGGCTCCGCGATAGCCTTGGTCACAAGATCATCGATTAAGACTCCAATATATGCCTGATCCCGCCTGAGGATAAAGGGAGGCTTACCCTGCAGTTTCAGACAGCAGTTGATGCCAGCCATCAGCCCCTGGGCAGCCGCCTCTTCATACCCAGAACTACCGTTAATCTGCCCCGCAAAATAGAGGCCATCGATGTGTCTGGATTCAAGGGTCATCCGCAGCTGATGCGGCTCTAGACAATCATACTCAATGGCATAGGCCATCCGCATAATCTCAGCATCCTCCAGCCCGGGAATGCTCCTTACCAGTTCCACTTGGACATCAGCCGGCAGGCTGGTAGAGACTCCGCTCAGGTACACCTCTTGAGTATCCCAGCCCTCCGGCTCCACATAAACCTGGTGGGAATCCCTGTCAGGGAATTCCACAATCTTGCTCTCCAGCGACGGACAATACCGGGGCCCTACCCCGATAATCCTACCGCTGTACAGGGCTGTCCGGTGCAAATTGGCAGAGATGATGGCATGGGTTTCTTCAGTGGTGTAAGTCAGCCAGCAAGGCACTTGTTCCCTCTCGACCAGCTTTTCTCGGAAAGAAAAGCCCTGGGTTAGGGACTCTCCCTCCATCGGAGTCATACGGCTGTAGGCCAGTGAGCGGCTGTTTAACCTGGGTGGGGTTCCAGTCTTAAACCGGGCCAGCCTAAACCCCAGCCTCTCCAAGGCGCGGCTTAGTGCATGGGTGGTTCGCTGAGACTGGGGGCCAGATTCATAGTTTACTTCGCCCATATGAATCAGGGACCTCATGAACGTACCTGTAGCCACGATTACAGCCCGTCCCAGCACCTTCTCCCCAGTCTCCAGTGTAACACCCTGGACTTTGCCGCCCTGTACCAGGATATTGTCCACACATCCTTCCCGGAGGTAGAGGTTCGGGACCCTCTCCAGCACTTGACGCATCCGCCATGAATAGACCTTGCGGTCAGTCTGAGCCCGAAGTGCCTGCACCGCCGGCCCCTTTCTGGTATTAAGCATCCTTATGTGCATATAAGCATAATCGGTGTTACGGCCCATTTCTCCACCCAAGGCATCGATCTCTCTAACTAGATGGGCTTTACCTGGGCCTCCAATTGAAGGATTGCACGGCATCATTGCCACACTGTCTAGGGCAATGGTAAATATGACTGTGCGGAATCCCATACGGGCAGCAGCCAGGGCAGCTTCACACCCGGCATGCCCTGCACCTATGACTATTACATCAAACCTGTCCAATCTTCATCCCTGCCTTACTTTCCCCCGTTGCGCCAGCCAAACCTGAAGGATGGAAATATCGCCGGCCTCGATCCCAGGAATCCTCGCCGCTTGACCGATGGACAAGGGCTCCACCCGCTGCAGGAGCTCAACTGCTTGACAGCTGAGCCCTGCCACCTGCCGGTAGTTGAGATCTGCAGGCAGCTCCTGGGCATCCAGCTTGGCCATGTGAGCCATCTGCCGTCTTTCCCTTTCCAAATAACCGGCAAACTTAATTTCGATCTCCACTTGCCTTTCTACTTCCCATGGCAGCTCCCGGATCTCTATGCCGACTTGAGGCAAGTCCCGATAGGTTAACTCAGGCCTCTGCAGGATTTCAGCGGCACTCACTGCTTTGGCCAGATCGCCGCTGCCCAACTCCTGCAAACCCTTTCTTACAGCATCCGTCGGAGTGACCCTCATCTGCCGCAGCCGATCCACCTCTCCATTGATCATATCCCGCTTTTCCTCAAACCGCCGGTACTCTACTTCCGATATCAGCCCCAGGCGATAACCGTAATCGGCCAGCCGCAAGTCGGCATTGTCCTGCCTTAGGTTAACCCTAAACTCTGCCCTAGAGGTCATCATCCGGTAGGGTTCTGTTACACCCTTAGTCACCAGATCATCGATGAGCACTCCGATATACGCCTCTCGCCGGCTGAGGTAAAAGGGAGGCCTACCCTGAAGAAAGCGAGCGGAATTGATCCCTGCCATGATACCTTGGGCTGCCGCTTCTTCATAACCGGAAGTTCCGTTGATCTGGCCTGCTGTAAACAAACCCCGGATTAGTTTGCTTTCCAGTGAAGGTTTCACCTGCCACGGATCGACAAAGTCGTACTCTACCGCATACGCAGGCCGGATGATCTTCACATCCTCTAGACCCGGAATCGTCTGCAACATCGCCAGCTGCACATCTTCAGGCATGCTGGTGGTGAGGCCCAGCACATAGAGCTCGGTAGTCTCCCACCCCTCCGGCTCCAGGAAGATCTGGTGATCCACCTTGTCTGGAAAGCGCACCACCTTGCGATCGATGGATGGACAGAAATGGGGACCCTCCGTTGAGATCATGCCGGTCTGAATGGGAGACCGGTGCAGGTTGTTCTTTACCACTTCGATGGTGGCCGCATTTGTACTTGTCAACCAGCACGGCATCTGCTCTATTTTCCGCCGGGGCTGCCAGAACGAGAACTGCAGGGGCACTGCTGAGCCATGCTGCTCATTGAGCTTGCTGAAATCCACACTGCCCCGGTCAAGGCGGGGCGGTGTTGCCGTCTGAAACCGCCCTAGGCTAAACCCAAACCGGCGCAGGCTTTCGGCAAGCTCTGGCGCCGAAGGCTCCCCTTGACGGCCGCCGGGGTATCTAATGTCACCTACTACTATCCAGCCGTCTAGAAACGTACCGGTACACAGCACCACAGTCCCTGCCTTAATAATTGTACCCTGCTTTGTCTTAATTCCCCAAACCCGGCCGTCATCAACGATAATCTCAGTTACGATACCCTGCTTCAAGTCGAGGCCCGGCTGGTTCTGCAGCATGCTGATCATGACCCTCTGATAAAGCCGCTTGTCAGCCTGGGCACGCAGAGCATGGACAGCCGGCCCCCGGGATAGGTTCAGCATCCTGATATTAATGTACGCCTGATCGATCACCCGGCCCATGACGCCTCCCAGAGCATCAATCTCTCTGACCAGGTGACTCTTGGCAGCTGGCCCTCCAATGGCGGGATTACAGGAAAGCTCCGCAATGGTATCAATTTTCATTGTCACAAGCACAGTCCGGCAGCCGAGGCGGGCGGCAGCCAAGGCCGCCTCGCACCCGGCGTGGCCGCCGCCGACTACGACCACGTCATATTCATATAAAGCCTTCAAACAAACCCCTACTTCCCAATGCAGAAGTCCGCGAAAATCCGTTCGATGACTTCATCTCTTACGGTGTCACCAGTAACTTCGCCCAGACTTTCCGCTGCTCCTCTGATATCTACCGCTACCAAATCCTGGGGCAAACCCATTTCCAGGGTCTCCCGGGCTGCTTCCAAGCTGGCCGCCGCTTCTTTGAGTGCCTGTTTATGGCGGGCCCGGGTGACAACCAAGGAGTCCGCCGCTAGGTCAATCCCCCCTTGGACAACCTGACTGACGATAACTTCCTCAAGCTGCTCCAGGCCCTCACCGGTCTGGGCAGAGACCCTTACGATAGGCACATCAGGGAGAATCTCCGCATATCTCTCATCAGACTCTGCACTGCCGATATCAAGCTTATTCACTACCAAAACCGCTGTCTTTCCCTGAACCTGCTGCAGGATAGACAGATCATCATCTTCCAAAGGGCTGGAACCGTCTATTACACACAGGACAAGGTCGGCACCCTCCATGAGAGCTACTGCCCGCTCTACACCTATCTTTTCCACTATATCTTCAGTATGCCGGATGCCGGCAGTATCCCGAACTACAAAGGGAAAACCCCCGATATTGACAATCTCCTCAATTACGTCCCGAGTGGTGCCGGGCACCTCGGTAACGATGGCCCTGTTTTCCCTCACCAAGCGGTTAAGCAAGCTGGATTTGCCCACATTGGGCTTGCCTACAATGGCAGTATCAATACCCTCCCGCAGTAGCCTGCCGGTGTCGGCGGTGGCCAGCATCTTGGCAACTTCCTCAGCAACAGCACCAAGCACTTGGCGAATCGCTTCCGGTTCCATATCTCCCACTTCGTCGGGAAAATCGATGCCCGCCTCAATCGCGGCCAACAAACCCACCAATTCACTGCGCATCTCCCTGATGGCCTGGGACAGGCCGCCCTCTAGCTGCCGCACGGCCAGGCGGTGGCCCCGATCTGTCTTGGCTTGAATTAAGTCAATTACCGCCTCCGCCTGGCTCAAATCCAAGCGGCCATTCAGAAAAGCCCGCTTGGT
>LFTN01000056.1 GCA_001513495.1 Clostridiales bacterium DTU087 | reverse complement strand
GCCCAGCACCGCCCGGAATCCCCTAGAGTGCCCTAGGTAACCCCAAAACGGGCCGCCGATCACCGCACCCAAGGTCTGGGCGGAGATGAAGTATCCCGCCGCGCTTGCCGGCAGCCCCAACACTTCCTTGGCATAGACTACATAAAAGGGAAGGGCCAAACCGCAGAACCCGATCAAGAATAGCTTAGCCACAATCTGTACAAACATCGGCTCTTTCCTCAAGTAGTCGGGCAGTCTCCCTAAGAACTGGGTGAAGGGCTCCGCTTCCTTATAGGCCTTCCCGGGCGGCTCCTTAACTAAAGCCATGGAGATTAACGCACCCATAAACAGAATAAAGGATACGATGAGCACTACCCCATAGTCTGTAGGAAAGGCCCAAGCATCATTTTCCAAGATCCACTTGACAAAGAACCCAAGGCAGAAAGCCCCCAGGCTGCCGAAAGCCTGCAATATCCCGAAGAAGCGGCCCCTCTGCCTCTCGGGTATACACTTGCCGAGAATATCCGTCCAGATAAGCCCTGCGCTTCCCTCTCCCAGCCAAAAGAGAGAATGGGCTATAAAAATCAGGGCGACAAGGGCCGCCGGGGACATCCGGTGAGCCATGAGCAGCGCTGCCCCCAGAAGGCCTACGGGGATCCTGGTAAGGCAAGCATATATGAGCCATGGCAGCTTCCTTTCCCGGTGTTTAACGAAATTGGCAACTGGCAGAGACGGAAGCCACATTCCGACGAGCCTCAAGGTACCCAGCAATCCCACCAGCATCGATGAGCCGGTGAGCCGGTCTACCAATAGGGGCATCGTTGTCGCTGGATCGAACAGGGCTAAGGCCGGTGTAAACAGAATTCCTTCCATCAAAAGTGCCCAGAAGTTGCGGCGTTGCGCGGAATCGTCTTTAGCAGCATTCATTATTTGAACATCCATAGCTAGTCTCCAATCGTGATCAGTTCATACCGGCGGGTTCCCATTCCCAGCCGTTCAGCATGGGAAAGCTGGGCATTGTAGTCATTGCGCGGCCACAGGTCCTGGAAGAGATCCTTCCCAGCAGCCTCAGCCAAGAGGTCAACCGTCGCCTGATCAATGGCCACAGGATCATAAGATGCCAGAATCCCCACATCCCTGATGATTGCCGGCTGAGCCTTTGCTGTGCAGTCACAGTCCTTGGTCACATGAATCAGGTAACTCAAACAAGCCACCTTGTCCTGCTTACTCTTGATGGCTCCCCACGCGTATTCTGCCATCTTCTCCTGCAGGGCTTGGCTGGTCCCCTCCCAATTGACAGCGACTGCTCCAAATCTGCAGGTGGCGGTGCATTCTGCACACCCGTAGCAGACACTTTCATAGATGTAGGCTTTGCCTTCCACCATAGAGATGGCATCCACCGGGCACCACTCTATGCACAGGCCGCAGGCACGGCAGACTTCCACCATGATCCGGGGTTTCACGTCAGAATGCTGGTTCTGCTTACCACTGCGGCTGGCACTGCCCATCCCAATATTCTTAATAGCCGCGCCGAGGCCGGTACCGCCGTGGCCGGTGGGATGGGACAGCACAAACAGGACATCACTGTGGAGAATGTCATTGGCGATTTTCACACTTTGAAAATGGGTGCCTTCGATGGGCACTTCTTCGTAGCTCTTGGACCGAATTCCATCGGCGATGATCACCGGTATCCCCATCTTCTCCGGCCCAAACCCGTGGGCATAAGCCTGCATCAAGTGATCTACAGAGTTGGACCTCTGGCCCCGGTAGAGGGTGTTGGCATCTGTCAAATACGGTTTTGCGCCTTCATCCTTAAGTGCCTTGATCAGTGGGAGGAGGTAATCGGGCTTGATATGCCCGGTATTGTTCCTTTCACCAAAATGCATCTTCATGGCCACCAAGTCGCCTTCTTCTATAATGCTGCTGAAATTGGCCGCGCGATAAAGCTCCAAAGTCCTCTGGGCTACAGCTTCCCTCGTCGGCTTATCTTCCAAAGGTGCGAACCAGACTTTGCTCACCTTATTCCTCAATTTGCTACCCTCCAATTTGATGCTATTTATACCTGCTCCGTCAGTGTCGCCATCGACTGAGCAGCTTACCTGGCTGTAAAACAAGGAAGCCTGAAGGCTTTCCATATTCTATTATACGCGAAGGCCAGATACCCTCCTTGCGCCGCCGGGGACAATCCATCTCACAATAGACTTGAGCTGCTGCCCTAAATTGACTTTGCTGACCATCGGAATATAATGGGAGGCAGGAGCAGTCGGTTAGCGAGTACACTATCTATTGCACCAAAGGAGGAGGTCCAATGGAAACCATCCGCGTCGGTATTATCGGTGTTGGCGGTATTGCCCAGCGCAGTCATCTGCCTGCCTTCAAGAACACTCCCGGTGTTGACGTTGTGGCCATAGCAGATATCAACGAAAAGAAGCTGGATTTCGTGGCAGGCAAGTTTGATGTGCCCCGGAAGTTTGTGGACTATAAGGAGCTATTGGCACAAGACGATATCGATGCTGTCAGCATCTGCACCCCCAACGGCCTGCACAGGGAAATGAGTGTCAACGCCCTCAATGCCGGCAAACACGTGCTCTGCGAAAAACCGGTGGCCGTCACCGGCAAGGATGCAGAGGCCATTATTGCCGCGGCAAGAGCCAGCGGTAAGGTCTTTATGGGAGCTTTCTGCCTGCGGTTTACAGGAGCATCCCGGGTACTTAAGCAGTTTGCCCAAGATGGCAAGCTCGGTGACATCTACTATGTAAAGGGCGGTTACATACGGCGCCGAGGGATCCCCGGCCTAGGCGGCTGGTTCACCACCAAATCCTTATCCGGCGGCGGCTGCATGCTGGATATCGGTGTCCATGCCCTGGACAGGATGTACTGGCTGATGGGAGCTCCAGAGCCTGTATCGGTGTCTGGAGTGACTTATCAGGCCTTTGCAGACAACGCGGTAGATGGCGGCTGGCCTCCCCTGGCAACCAGAATCGGTGATGTGTATGCCGGTATCAATGATGTAGAAGATATGGCATCGGGTTATGTCCAGTTTGCCAACGGAGCCACATTGCTTCTGGAAGCCTGCTGGGCCGGTAACTGTGAACCCAGCTCCTACATGCAGCTCTTCGGCACTAAGGCGGGTGCTCTGGAAGATGCCCGGGGACTCCAGCTATTCGGCGAAGAAGCTGGAAGCCTCTTGGATATCAAGCCCCAAGTAGATGAGAATATCAACATATATGAAGCCGAAATTGCCCATTTCGTTGACTGCATCCGGGAGGGCAAGGAGCCTTTGACCACCCCTCAGGAGATCATCAACGTCGCAAAGATCATCGAAGCTGTGTACAAATCTGCTGAGCAAAACGGCCGGCAGGTCAAGATCGCTGAGCTTTAGGGATGCTTTGATAAGCTCCCGCAACAACTAAAACCAGCGCAAGGCTTTCATACTCAAAGAGCAAAGACTAGAAACGCAGCACTCGCCCATGGGGAGCCCCAGGGCGAGTGTTTTTTTGATATGGTCTTACGTTCTAGATGCCTGGATGTTCTAGGTTCTTCTTCATACCCGCCACAGCCGGGCCCGCCGCAGCCGCCGTTCCCAAAGGTAACACCTGTATGCGGCAGCTAAGCTCTTTGCTTCTGTGAGATCTTCCACACCGACAGCACAAAGAAGACAGCGCCTACGGCCAGGAGGTACAGGGTACTCTGCCACGGACTGATAATCCTGCCTCCCAACTCAAATGCAACTCCCATGGACAGCCGATACCGCATTAGCTCCGAAGCAGGAGCTCCGGCAAAGGCCGCAGTCTCGGCGGGTTCCATCATGATTCTGCGGAGCATCATAGCGGCATGGGAGGGCGGAAATACCTTGATCACCGTTTGAACAGCTGCCGGCAAAGCGCCCACGGGGATATAGATGCCTGTCAAAAAGCCGATCAGTGTCCCAATCAGCGTGCTGGCAGTGGAGTAGGCACTGGGGCTCTTGAAAAGTGATACAACGAAAAACAGCATGAAGGTAGCCGACAAGCAGTTTAGCAGCACAACAGCCACTACCTTGCCCAGGGCCCTTGCCGTCAGCAGATCTCCTCCATTTGCGATAATGTAAAGCTCTGCCAGGATGATGGTAAACAATGTCATGGTAACACCAATAATAAAGCTGCTGGCGATATACCCGCTGGCCAGGGTACTTCTCTTTACAGGAGATGACATAAAGTCCTTGCTGATCTTAAGCCGCTGATCATCAATCATATTGCCCATGGCTCCCATCACTGTGGTGATGGGGGTTACAGCAATGACCCCGGCCATGATCCAATTATCTACCAGGGGCCCGGCGCCTTCGATTCTCCTAAAGTCGCTTTTCATCACATCTCCCAAGAACAAAAGGTACAAACCGATGATCACAAACACCCCGAGGAGAGAAAAGAAAACCGCTGCCCTGTCCCGGAAAAACAGCAGCAGATTGCGTTTCACCAAGGCTCTCATTCCCTCAACTCCCTGCCGGTAATCTTGATAAAGACATCATCCATCGTGCCCTGTATGACCTCAAATCCCCGGATACCATCCCTGCACTGCTCCAATATCGGCAGGGCATCTAGGGTGGACTCAAGCTCGATGGTCAGAGTGTCGGCATATGCCTCATAGACACAGCCCATCTCCTTGACAATCTCCTCCAGCTTAGCCCGATCCCGTCCGTGGATAATTAGATAATCAGAAGTATATTGCTCCTTCAGATCAGAGGGCGTTCCCTTGGCAGCTATCTTGCCGTGGTCAATCACCACGACATAGTCTGCTTTGGCGGCTTCCTCCATGTAATGGGTAGTCAGAAACACGGTCATCCCTGTATCCCTTTGGATCTGCTGAATGGTCTCCCACACCCGCTGCCGGGTTTGAGGATCCAGGCCTGTAGTCGGTTCATCTAAGAACAAGATCCTGGGGGTATTAAGCAGAGCCCTAGCAATATCTGCCCGTCTTCTCTGTCCCCCAGACAGCTTCCCATAGGGCTGGTTCAAGAAGCTCGTAACCTCCGCACATTCTGCCGCATAGGCAATCTTGGTTTCCAGCTCCCTGCCCCTAAGGCCGTAGAAGCTTCCCCGGACCTCAAGGTTTTCCTTGACGGTAAGCAGCTTGTCTAACAGGCCATCCTGAAACACGATGCCGATTTCCGACCTAATTTCGGCATCATCCCTGCCCAAGCGATACCCACCGACAGTCACTTCTCCAGCATCCGGCAGAAGTAAGGTGCTGAGGATATCAATAGTGGTGGACTTGCCGGCCCCGTTTGGCCCCAAAAAGGCAAACAGAGTGCCTTCTTCTACAAAAAAGTCAATGCCCTTAACGGCTTCGATGGGCCCATAGGATTTTTTCAGGCCCTCCACCTCGATAATTCTGCTCATATACCATGCCCGC
>LFTN01000111.1:14491-23232 GCA_001513495.1 Clostridiales bacterium DTU087 | reverse complement strand
ATTGTGCGGCATGTTCCAGTTTCCTGTCTTTGCTGTCGACATTTTTCCATATCTTTCCAAAACTTGCTGGGCCCGCCGAGATCCGTTGCGGATGGAAGACGCCAAGTGACTATCACAGCCTTTATGGACACCGGAACCAGGGTGTGGGGGACGGCAGCTGCTGTTTCAAATCAATTGTTACCGGGTAAGATTGGGGTGGATGCAGCACAGACAGAGACAGAAAGGCGAATTAGTAGAGCCAGAGAGGCGAACCAAATGGAGAAACGCTTTAAACACGGCCAACTAGATAGAATAGAACTGACGATTCCTCTGAAGGAGCAGTACTTGACCATTCTCCGCTTGACCCTCAGTGATCTATTTGACAAGATGGGACTCAGCGTCTGTGATACAGCAGGCTATAAGGTGGCCTTGACCGATGCCTGTCGTAATTTGATGTACTTTGCCCATCGCCATCTGTGTGCCAAGGATCTGCGGTTAGTGATTTCTCTAACCTCTGATCGGATCACCATCTCCTGCAACATAGCAGGCAAGTGTTACTGCCGGGATCGGGTTGCAGCCCATCCCGTCCTAGACAAACAAGAGATATATAAAGACATCGATCTGTTGGTGATTTCTTCTTTAGTTGATCACTATCAGGTCGGCCTGCGCATGGTAGAAGATCAGTGTTCAGCCCTGATCAGGCTGACCAAGTTCCTCCCCCAGCCGCAGGACCCTTAGCTGACGGGGCAGCTTTCTCCCAGAGCCTTGCATCGGCAGTCTAGGCTGTGGAGAGGCGTGCCCCAAAGAGCTTTAGCCGTCCATCAGCCCAGTCTGCTGCAGTCCGATGCATCTTCAGCTTACCGCCAGAAATCACATCCACATGAATCTGCCCAACAGATCTCCCTCCGGCAGGAGAGTCATTATACATCTGTGAATATATACTATGGAATCTTGTTAGGTGATCAGGGAGGCTTTTCCATGGAGGGGCCCAAGCCGGAAGAGATCGTTGACCACATTTATGAGCATCTGAATCAGCTGGAGTGTGCCCTCATCGGCCCCCAGGCCGAGGTAAAACAGACAACTCTGGCCAAGCTCAGGGAGATATACCTCCGGGCCAAACAGCAAGGCGATGAGCGCCTGTACCTGCAGGCCTTCCGCCTGTACAACAGGCTGCTCTGTGCCGCAGACGAACAGGCGTCTGAATCTCCGTTGGAGACCTATGCCGAGAGGTTCGCCCAGCATGTATCAGGCCTCGTCCTCAGGACCCTGGAGGAGACAGGATGGACTGAGGATAAGACCTCCGATGAAGTGGCAGAGTTCCTCATCTGGCTGACCGAACTACTCACAATGGACTTTGAACAGAGACTGCTCTTCGATCCTTAGTCCCCCGCCGACATCCTCTAGTGCAGCCCGGTATTCCGGGGGCAAGTCCGCGGATCAGCTGCTCTCAGCTGCTGCACCGCCGCAGGCCGGCCCTCCCTCTTTTGTCAAGCTGTGCTGCCTCAGGTAGTATGACAGTGTGGCCAGGCTGGCAGCCAGATCTTCATTGCGTACCAAGACATCCTTGGGAACCTGCAGCCGCACAGGAGTGAAGTTCCAGATGGCCCTGATTCCAGCCGCAATCATGGCATCGGCGACCTCTTGAGCAGCTTCCCCCGGCACTGTGATAATTCCCAGCCTCACACCCAGGCGTCTGATAAGATCAGGCAGCTTGGCCGCGGGCAAGATAGGAATGCCTGCTACATATCCCCCGATTTTCTCAGGATCTGAGTCAAACACTGCCACGATATTCAGCCCATATTCGCCAAAGCCCGGATACCCAGCCAATGCTGTGCCCAAGCGCCCTGCGCCCGCCAGTACTGCATCGGTTGAATTGTTGAGCCCGAGAAAATCTCCGAGACACTCCGCCAGTTTGATGATTTCATATCCCAACCCCGGGCGGCCGCCGCTCCAGATATGGTTCAGATCCTTCCGCACCTGGGCATTATCAAACCCGGCCTTTTCGCCTAACTCTCCGGAGGATATGTACTCCATGCCTTCAGCAAGGCATTGAGTTAGGACCCGGTAATATACAGGCAGCCGCTCCAAAGTCCGCTTCGGGATACTGACTATTCCGTCCATAGAGCACTCCTCCTGAATAGGCACAAGTTAAACCCCCTGCCCATTGACGCTGTGGTCATGAGCCTCCCCGGCCGCCCCTTCTAGGCAGCCGGGGAGTGTTTTTCCATCCGTAATCTGCTACTTGGACTGCAGCTCCTTGGTGATGGTATCAAGGAGAAAACCGGTCTTGGCCGGCGACATGCCGCTGTAGAGTGTATCTCCTACCTTGACGTTGATGCCGGAGCCGCAGTTTTCAAAACAGAATGTTGCCCTAATATCCACCTGATCATCCAGATCAGCTGCCCGGAGCTTGCGGTTTAGATCCTGCAGGATATCGTAGGAGCCTTTCAGGTAACAGCAGGTCCCTACACAGACATCTACCGCCAGCTGCTTCTTCCCATTATTGCTGCTGAGACTGATTTTGCTGCCATTGATCCGGCGCCGCTCGCTATAGGCTGTGTGCAGTGCCGCATGGGCTGTCTCGCCGTTGGGGCTGCCAAGCCATTTCTCATATACAGCTTGGATCAGGGGGTTTTGGTAAGACTTCCGCAGCTGCTGAGCCTTGTCCGCGGTGTAAATCCCCTGAGCACGGGCCTTCCTGGTCTCCGAATTGGTTCCCACCGGCTGTCCTGCACCGCCTACACAGCCTCCGGGACAGGCCATCACTTCCACCAAGTGATATTCAACTCTGCCGGCTTTGATATCCTCCAGAAGCTGTTTGGCCTGCTGCAGGCCGTGGACGATGGCCAGTTTGATGGTCATTCCATCCAGGTCTACTTCTGCCTCCCGCAGCCCTTCCATTCCCCGCACCGCGGTGAAGTTCACCTGCTCCAGTTCCTTACCGAGCAAGAGATAGTGGGCAGCCCGCAGGACCGCTTCCGAAACGCCTCCGGTCACACCAAAGATAATGCCGCCGCCGGAACTGAAGCCGAAGGGCATGTCCAAGGAATCACTTTCTAGGTTCGGATAATCCAGCCCAGACTCCCGAATCATCTGGATAATCTCTTGGGTCGTCAGGACAAAGTCTACATCCGGTGCGCCATCGGTGACGAACTCAGGCCGCTGGGCCTCAAACTTCTTAGCCGTACAGGGCATGATGCTCACAACCACAAGATCCTCCGGACTGATGCCCAGCTCCTTGGCATAGAACTTCTTGGCCAATGAACCGAACATCTGCTGAGGCGAACGGCATGTGGATAGGTTATCCAAGACTTCTGGATAATACTGCTCAGCGTACTTCACCCATGCCGGACAGCAAGAGGTAAACTGGGGAATGGTGCCGCCTTCCCGGAACCGGGCCAGGAACTCGCTGCCTTCCTCCATGACGGTAAGGTCTGCGGCAAAGCTGGTATCGAAAATCTTGTCAAACCCCATCATCCTCAGGGCAGTTGTGAGTTTCCCCAGGGTGTTCTCACCGGGAGCCAAGCCAAAGGCCTCGCCAACAGCCACCCTAACCGCCGGGGCAATCTGGACGATGACAGTCTTGGCTGGATCCTGCAGAGCACGCCACACAGCGTCTGTCTGCCTCTTGACCACCAGGGCGCCGGTGGGGCACACAGCAGCACACTGGCCGCAGTTCACGCAGTCTACTTCTGCCATCTTCTTACCGAAGGCTGGAGTAACGGTCATCTTGGAGCCCCGGTGGGCGAAGTCCAATACCCCGATGCCCTGCACTTCTTGACACATCCTGACACAGTCGCCGCAGAGGATGCACTTATTGGGATCCCGGACCAGCGATGGGCTGGAGTCGTCGATATCCACCTTCACATCCCGCTGGCCGAACCGCACCTGCCGGATACCGAAACGCTGGGCCAAGTCCTGCAGCTTACAACTGCCGTTCTTCTCGCAAGTAGTGCAGTCCCGGTCATGGTTGGCCAAGAGCAGCTCCAATGCCATCTTCCGGATTCTCTGTACCCGGGGGGTGGTTGTCTTAACTTCCATGCCAGGCGCCGGCGGTGTCGAGCAGCCTGCTACGATCCTGCCGTCCCCCGTTTCCACCAGACACATGCGGCAAGCCCCGTATACAGACAGCTCCGAGTGATAGCAGAAGGTGGGCAGGTCTACTCCGGCTTTGCGCACAACTTCCAGTACGTTTTTCTCTCCGTTCAGCTCTATCGGTCTTCCGTCAACTATCATCGTCTGGCCCATTTACGCAACCTCCTCCACAGCGCCGAAGCGACAAGCCTCTTTACAGGCACCGCACTTGATACACTTCTCGGTGTCGATGACAAAAGGTTCCTTCACCTTGCCGGAAATGGCACCGACGGGGCAAACCCGGGCACACTTGCTGCAGCCCTTGCACTCATCGGCAATGATCTTATACACCTTCAGCCCCTGGCAGACCCCTGCCGGACAGCGGCGGTCAACCACGTGGGCCAAGTATTCATCCCGGAAGTACTTCATAGTAGTGAGAACAGGATTGGGAGCCGTCTTGCCCAGGCCGCACAGCGAGCCTTCCTTGACGGCCTCACCGATTTCCTCAAGAGCATCTAAGTCTTCCAGCGTGCCCTCACCATCGACAATCCGCTGCAGGATATCCAGCATGCGCTTTGTCCCCTCTCGGCAGAGGACACACTTGCCGCAAGATTCGTTTTGGGTAAAGTCCATGAAGAACCGGGCAACCTCAACGATACACGTTGTATCATCCATAATTACCAGGCCGCCGGAACCGATCATGGCACCTGCCTCCTGCAGGGAATCAAAATCCAAGGGCAGATCCAGGTGGTCTTCGGTCAGACAGCCGCCGGAGGGGCCGCCGATCTGCACAGCCTTAAACTTCCTGTTGTTGCGGACACCGCCGCCGATATCGAAGATAACTTCCCGCAGTGTCTTGCCCATGGGCACTTCGATGAGGCCTGTGTTGGCCACTGCTCCAGTAATGGCAAAGGTCTTGGTGCCTGGGCTGTTCTCAGCACCCCGCTGTCTAAACCAATCAGCTCCATGATGAATAATGGGCGGTACGTTGGCAAAGGTCTCTACGTTGTTAATCAGAGTTGGGCATCCCCACAGGCCGCTTTGAGCAGGGAAGGGCGGCTTTGGCCGGGGCATACCCCGTTCGCCTTCGATGGAGGCGATGAGAGCGCTTTCCTCTCCGCACACAAAAGCGCCCGCGCCTTCTTTGATGACGATATCAAAGCTGAAGCCGCTGCCCAAAATGTTCTCACCCAAAAGTCCGTGGCTTCTTGCAGCATCCAAAGCCTTCTGCATTCTTTGGACAGCCAGCGGGTATTCTGCCCGCATATAGACATAGCCCTGACTTGCGCCAATGGCATAGCCGGCAATCAGCATACCTTCAACTACCCGGTGGGGGTCGCCCTCCATGACGCTGCGGTCCATAAAGGCTCCGGGGTCCCCTTCGTCGCCATTGCAGATGACATACTTCTGCTCACCGGGAGCCTGCCTGGTAAACAGCCACTTGCGGCCGGCAGGAAACCCGCCGCCGCCCCGGCCCCTCAAGCCCGCTGTTAGAATCTCGCTGCACACTTCCTCGGGGCTCATTTCAGTGAGTGCCTTAGCTGCAGCTGCATAACCATCTCTGGCGACATACTCCCAGAGGTCCTCGGGATCGATGACGCCGCAGTTAGCCAGAGCCACCCGCTCCTGCCGGCGGTAGAAGGGGTTATCATCTTCCCGGACAAAGACTTCGCCGGTGTTGGGATCCTTGTACAGAAGCCGTTCAACAACCCCGCCTGCCGCCAAGGCATCGACGATCTCCTGGGCATCTTCAGGCTTAACACCGACATAGAGTATCCCCTCAGGCTCAACCCTTACCAAGGGGCCTTTCTCGCAGAATCCATGGCAGCCGCTCTTTTTGACAGCGACTCCTTCCTGCTGCGGTGTTCTGTCTTCTCTATCCAGTTCCACTGAAACGGCCAGCCCCTTGTCGGCGGCAGCCTGCAGCAATCCCTCATATACCTTAAGTGAGCCGCCGGCAACACAGCCGGTCCCAGCACAAACCAGCAGCCGCCGCTTAACCCGCTCTAGTTCTTGCTGCTTCTCCTGGCGAAGAGCTGCCAATACAGCCGCAGTCTCAATCATTGCGCATCCCCTTCCCGTTTCTGCAAGGTGTCTATGATCTCAGTAATGGCCTCCGGAGTCATGCTCCCGTAGACATCGTCATTGATCATTACCACGGGAGCCAAGCCGCAGGCACCCAGGCAGGAAACAGTCTCAACAGTAAATCCCAGATCCTTGGTGGTCTTTTGGCCATCGGCTAGTCCCACCTTCTTGCGAATGGCATCCAACACACTTTGAGAGCCCCGCACGTGGCAGGCAGTACCGTCACATACCCTGATCACGTATTTGCCCAAAGGATCCAGAGAGAATTGGGCATAGAAAGTTGCCACTCCATAGACTGTAGCCGGCGACATGTCCAAAGCCGTCGCAATGTAAGTGAGAATCTGCTCAGGCAAGTACCGGTATTCCTCCTGGACCTTCTGCAAGATGGAGATCAACGCGGATCTTTGCCCTTTGTATTGGGCGATTATCTCATTGACTTTTTCAAAGCTGTGCTCTTGGTGAGCTCCCATGTTGTCACTGGTGTGTTCGTGTTCCATACGCAAGACCTTGGCCACTGGTATCATCCTTTCTGACTGTATAGCGCTGCGGCAGGCTTATCCTAGAACGATGTTACCTGCACTTCCTTGCCGGCTCTTTCTATGCAGTGGGTGAGTTCATTGATCACTTGTTCCTTCAAAGCCAATCCCAAAGGCAGTTCGGGATTCTGATGGGCCGGATTGATGGCTCTGCCCACCAGGAAATGAACACTGTCGCTCTCCCACAAGAGCTTAGCCAGGAGACTGGCTCCGTCTTCGCCGGTGAGAATCTCAGCCATTGCTCGGCCTTCGTACAACGCTTTCAATTTTTCTAAGGCGGTGGAGATGGTGATGATTCCTTCGGTCACCAAATCCACGCCGGGCATCCGGCCTAGGGGAGGTACCTTGGGAGTGCAGTAGCGCAGATCCACCTCCAAGGGAGCCTTCCACTCCCTGGCAATGATATTGCTGGTGGTACCGCCGCAGACAACCCGCTTACCCGGCGCCCTGGCCAGCAGTTTGGCCATGCGGGCATCATCTTGACGCCGCTTAGGGGGCCCGACTGCCAGTGTCAGATGGCGGGGACGGCGGATGTAGGCCACTGTGACAGTAGCATCATCCCCCGGCTTTCCAGCATAGAGATGTTGACAGACATCTGCCAGGCGCTGCGCTACACTAGCCGCGCTCCGCTCCCGGCCTACGGTTTTCTCCAGAAAACGAGCTACATTGGACCACTGCCATCCCAAGTTCAAAACTCCGCCAATGCCGGCGTGGACAACACCATCGGAAATCGCCACCAGAAAATCGCCGATTTCAGCTTGGAACCTGGCTTCTTTAACCTTTTTGTCACCGATATAGCGCTCAGTTTTGGGGATCTCGGTCAGCTCACCCCGGTGGAGGTAGAATACTGCCGGATTGTCAAATTCAGCCAGATACACCCTGCCGTCGGAGAAGATCTGCAAGATGGTGAAGGTGGAATATGCCAAGTCCCGAACCTGGCAGACGGGCAGGCTGTGACCCACAGTCTCCACTACCTCTTCCAAAGAGGCACCCATCTCCAGCATGGTTGCGGCTATCTTTGTGGTCAGAGTAGCTAGGATATTGGCCTTGACTCCACTTCCCAGGCCATCAGAAAGCACCATAATTACAGAATCGGGCCTGCGGGCAATGACCACATTATCTCCGCAAAGTTCCTCGCCGTGTTTGTTGAGGGACACAGTCCCTGTCTCAATGATGTATTCAGGCGTATGCAAAAGCTCAGCTGCAGTTGACTGCGTCATGGGTTATCACCATCCTGTATCAAGCGCATCAGTTGAGACAACAGGACCTTGGTTTCAGCAGTGGTCTCTCCCAAAAGCCCGGCGATCTCTTGCGCCACCCGCATCTGGCGGTTAATCACGTCTTGAGCCCGCTCCAGGGTGGTTGCCTTGAGGCGGTCAAGCTCATCCTGGCGCTGTTTCTCGGCAGTTATATCTGTGAAGATGCCGATGACGACATCTTGGTCTTCCGGGGTGAAAATGTACTGCCTGACAATCAGACCGTGTTCCGGATACTCCCTGGATTCCTTGATCAGCTGTCGATGCTGCAACGCCCGGTTGAAGCTGTCTGTAGGTATCAGCTGGGCCAGGGGCTGATGGAGGAAATCTGAAGCACGGCACCTGAACATGCTCTCAGCAGCGGGGTTTAGTGCCAAAATGGACAATTGATCATCTACCACCATAATCCCGTTGGGTGTCGATGTAATAATTACGTCGGCCAGGGACTCGGCTTTGGCCCGCATATAGGGCATACACATCTCGCTTTCGGCTACTCCCTGGTAAACGGCCCGGGCCTTATCCCGGCAAGAATCGTATCCACAGGCTCCGCAGTTGAGCTCATCTGCCGGTTCCCGCTTGCCGATGGCGGCGAGAATCTGCTGCAGCTCTTCTTCCGATGGCTCCGGAAGGCGGATTTTTCTATCTGCATAGGTCCTAAGCAGCCATCCAGGGAAAGCCCCGCCAGCAGCCTCACTGCTCTCGGCAGCCTCCAGGGCGGCGGCTGCGCCAGTTTCCTGCACATCCCGGACTGGGCCAGTATCGTGGCCAGTTCCCTGGGATGTTGAACCAGAAGCACCTTTCACGTATTTAA
>LFTN01000111.1:9516-14429 GCA_001513495.1 Clostridiales bacterium DTU087 | reverse complement strand
CATTTCTATCAAGTCAAGCGCTAGGTCATTGCCGCTGCACAGATGGCTGATGAGGGACTTGCATTCATCGATGCCCGTCACTGTGGCCATCCGCTCTGCCAGCAGATCGCTGCTGAGGCCGGCGGTGCGCAGCAGGCCGCCCGCCAAGGGAAAGAGCTTCGCCCATCTGGAACCCAGGGTGTCACACGGTTCCGGCGGCAGGTCAGCGGGATTGATGTTCTCCTGCTCCAGCCACCTTTCCAGCTCGGCAAAGGTGAGCACTGCGGCGATGTCCCCCGCAAACTGGGCCTCTTCGGCCTCTGCTTTCTTGGCGACACACGGCCCGATGAATACCACTTTCACCTGGGGGCCGCAGCGGCTGTGCAGGAGCCGGGCATGGGCTACCATAGGCGAGACAACCGGCACCAGGAACCTGATAGCCTCTGGGTAGTGCTTTTCAATGAGGTTTACCACAGTAGGGCAGGAGCTGGTGATCCTCGGTTCCAGCTTGGCGTTGGGATCCTCCCGCAGATACTGGATATGGGCTGCAGCTACTGCATCTGCCCCAACGGCAGTCTCGGACACATAGGCGAATCCCAGCCTGCGCAGAGCAGTCACCAGACATCCTGGGTCGGGCACATCGAATGCACAGACATAAGAGGGGGCGATGCTTACCGCTACCGTCTCTCCCTCAGCCAGCATAGCCTGAACAGCCGGCAGATCATCTCTGACCTGTTTGGCCTGCCGGGGACAGACGCTGATGCAGCGGCCATCTAGAATGCACTGCTCTTCCCAGATCTGGGCATGGCCTGTATTAACCTTGATAGCCTTGACCGGGCAAGCCCGTACGCACTTGTAGCAGTCTTTGCACTCAGTTTCCAATGTGGTCAAAACCCCCACTAGCTCACCCCCAGCCTCGGCAAGACTTCTTGCCGGAAGACCTCCTCTACGCCGTCGACGGGAACAGCAATTGCCGGATCGTCATTGATCCTGACAGACACTTCTCCAGTGCAGTGGTTCATACAGAAAACACCCTTCAGCTCCACCGATTCCTGCAGCTCCCATTGGCGGATCAAAGCCTGAAAGCGGGCAATCACTTCATAGGAGCCCTTCAGATGGCAGGAACTGCCTACACAAACAGCGATGGTGAGCATATCAAGCCCTCTTTCCCTAAGCTCGTACCTTTTTTCACAATCCCATGATACCATGGGCCCCCACAGAGGACAACCGATCCGTGATAGATTTCACAATAAGTTAACCGATTACTTTCCGTGAGGCTGTGTGGTACAATACTGGATGAAATAAGTCAGGAAATCTCTTGGTATTGGGCATTGTGAGAGAGAGGTAGCTAGATTGAAAAATCTTAATGCACAGCTGTGTGAGACCAATACAAAAGACTATGTAGTACAGGCAACTGCTGCCAACGGTCAAGTCCGGGCATTGGCTGCTGTTGTTACTGGAGTCATTGACGAAGCAGTCCGGAGGCATCAGATGTGGCCGCTGGCCAGTGCGGCCCTGGGCAGAACCATGGCTGCCGCTGCCATGATTGGGGCCATGCAGAAAGGCAAGGAAAAGGTGACCATTCAGATCATAGGCGATGGCCCCTTGGAGCAGATAACAGCTGACAGCGATGGTGAAGGGAACCTCAGGGGATATGTCCAGAACCCCTATGTCGATCTTCCCCTGGCCGAGAACGGCAAACTCAATGTCAAGGCCGCGGTCGGCAACGGGCACCTGTGGGTTATCCGGGATCTGGGCCTTGGTGAACCTTATCGGGGCGGTGTGCCCCTGGTTAGCGGCGAGATCGCCGAAGACTTTGCCAACTATTTTGCCCAGTCGGAACAGACCCCTTCGGCTGTTGCCTTGGGCGTACTAGTGGGAGTCGACGGCGGAGTGCAGGCAGCCGGCGGCTTGATTCTGCAGCTGCTGCCGGAAGCCAGTGAGGGTATTGCCGTCATGCTGGAGCATATGATCAGGGACTTGCCCCCCGTCAGCAGCCTGATCGACAGCGGCAGCACACCGGAAGACATCATTGAACAGGCCATAGGCGACCTACAGCCAAAGTATCTGCATCGGCTGCCCCTTCGGTTCAGCTGTACCTGCTCGCGAGAGCGGTGTGAAGCAGCACTGATCGCACTTGGAGCCGAGGAGTTGGAGGATCTCATCCGGGAGCAGGGAAGGGCCGAGCTCACCTGCCGTTTCTGCCAGGAACAGTACTTGTTTGATGAGCAAGAGTTGAAAAATCTCCAAGCTCAGGCAAGAAAGACTAGAGACAGAGAGTCTTCGGAAAAGTAGTCTAGGACTGAGATCCCCTTTTGAGGCTAAGACGCCTTCCTCAGGGCACCTGGGTCCATCAAAGCACATATAGTGAACTAACATCCAACAAAGATGTAAATCAATGGATGGAGGTGAAACTATGTACCCAGTGCGTTATGATAACGCCAATGCCCTGGCAGCCGCCTTTTACCCGGAGATGGCATGTGAACGGTACGGCCTGCTGCGGGAGATCAACAACAGGTTGGACAATATGCAGACCACGCTGGATAAGGTCTATCAGTGCACCTGCTGCCGCAGATGCCGGTAGCAGGCCCAGCAGGAGTTCAAGGCTGCTGCGGGGAACTAGACTGATTGAAGTTAAATCACCAGCCGTGCCTCTCTAAAGGAGGCCCGTGATGAGCTGTGGCAACTTCCCTGAGCAGTACCGGCGGCTAATAGTTTTGGCAGCAGGCATTAGCCTCATTTGGGGAGGCTGCACTTTAAGAATCCCCTTAGAGGTCCAAGGAACCTCCAGCCTAAAAGAGGTCGAGACCAAGAAAATCGACACTATGCAAGCACCCTTGTATAGTGTCGATTTGATCGAAGGGGACACCGTCATCTTGCTTTCCCGCTGCCAACCAGATGAGTTGGCTGCAGTACCTTACGCGAGTGTGGGGTCTGCCCAAGAAGGCGATATCCTGCGAGCCGCCGGCGATCCCTCTCGACCCTATGAACTCGATCAAGAAGCAACCCTTAGGGTCCGGGAGAACATCGCCCATCTCCTGCAAAAACTGACTGGCGAAGACTGACACTTAGGCGAGGCTTTCTATCAAGAACTGAGAGACCTTGCCGAGATATATGACCGCAGAAGGAGCACCAGGCCTTGGGCCTTCTGCGGTTCATATTTGTATCACCGAGTGTTTTGCGTTCCCACCCTCTGTAGTGCAATCTGATTCATGTGTACCCGAAAGCTGCAAGCTCCACTAGTTGGAACAGACTTTCTGATTGGCACAAGCCCGGCAATAGCCGTAAAGGATCAGGTTCAAGTCCCACACTTCATGGCCGCCGTGTGCTTCCACATAGTGAGCCATTTCCTCCAGAATATGGCCGCCGTCATAATCAATATCGAACACTTGGCCGCAGGCTCTGCATGCCAGATGGACATGGGGTGAAGGGTTGGCATCATAGCGGCACATACCTTCGCCGGTATCCAGCCGGCGCACCAGGCCCAGCTCCTCAAAGGTCTGCAGCGTCTTGTAGACAGTGTTCAAACTCAGAGTGGGAAACTCATCGTGGAGCTGCTCATACACCAGCTCGGCACAAGGATGCTCTTTGGTCTGGGCCAGCGTCATGTAGATCGCGATCCGCTGGGGAGTTGCCCTAAACCCCGCTTCCCGCAATCTTCTCGTTATGGTCAAATACAAAATCACATCACTCCCGAAAGCTCCAAAAAATGACACAGCTTTATCTAGTTCCCTCGGTGAGTTTCTTCAAGAGGTTAGCCACCCGCTGCCGGGCCGCAGCCTCCTCATCCTCATCCTTACTCAAGCTAAACTTGATCTTGCTTCCTTCCCCAGCTCCGGAAGGAAGCAGAGACACCGGCCAGTCAACAGCGGTTTCCTGCTCACCTATGGGCACAAGCAGCACAGCATACTCCCCTTCAATCCGATCGACGGTAGCTACCAGCCTCACCACTGACATCATTCCACTCCCCCGGGGCCTCTTCTCTAATGACCGCAAAACATCCTAATCATCAACAACAATCCGGTATGACATGCCATCACTGACCACCATAATGGTACCCACTATACTTGTTTGGAAAACCTTACTGTCCACGGCTTCCAGATTGAGCAGCGCCTCAGGGTGGGGATGACCATACCTGTTGTCTGCGCCTGCTGAGATAATCGCTATCTCCGGCTGTACTGCCTCCAAGAACTCTATCGTGCTGCTGGTATTGCTGCCGTGGTGGGCTATTTTCAGAATATTCGCCGTAGTAATCAGATCCCCTGCTAAAATCCTCTGTTCACCTTCGGCTTCAATATCGCCGGTCAGGAGAACACTGGTCATACCGTAGGTTAAGGCCAGCACCACAGAGTTATTGTTCAGCCCTTTCAAAAAGGGTTCCCGGGGATTCAGGACTAAGACTTCATCGAGGCCTTGTATATCCAGCCTATCTCCCGCTCGGGCTAGGCGAAAAGGAATCGCCTTGCGGTCGATCAAGATCAGTAAGTCTTCATATGTCCGGCTGGTATGGATTTGGCCATCGGCCAGGACTTGTCCCACAGGAAATGTCTCTAGAACCGGAATCAAGCCGCCAATATGATCAAAGTGGGGATGGGTGATGACTACCATGTCCAATGCCTCAATCCCCAGCTTCTCCAGGTAAGGCACCACCACCTGAGTCCCAGCCCAGGCCTCCCCGGCATCTACCAGGATATTGGCCCCGGCCGGTGTCTGAATCAAAATGGAATCGCCCTGGCCGACATCGATAAAATGAATAATGAGCTCATCTGCTTGAGCCCAGGTTCCGGCAGCCAGCAGTAATGCTGCAAGAAGAATCAACACTCTACAAGACGCGGGCCAACCACTTCTCCAAAACATGTTACCGCCTCCCTGCTGTGTGAAAGGGTTCACCTTTCAGCGCGTTAATCCTGCCGGCAGCTGCATCCCCTGACCCG
>LFTN01000111.1:0-9446 GCA_001513495.1 Clostridiales bacterium DTU087 | reverse complement strand
ATATTGGGTTCATAGTACTTTTCCAGCTCCCTATGGCCTTCCCTGGCCTTGCCAATCAAGGAGACGGCTGTATTGATCAGCTGATATAAGGTCTGACGGTCAATTTCCAGCTCCCTTTGATAGCGGTTGACCTTGTCGGCATCTAGGCCGTAGTCCAAGTTAATGATGGGACACTGCCTATCAATGGAGAAGGGGAACATCTCAGTACTGGCGGCAGCCAAAACGTCCAACTCAGGAATCAGGACATGCTGCAGCTTAGCAGGATCCACCGGGTGGTGGTAGATCTCTACGCCGCAGCCCCGCTCCACTGCTGCAGTTGCCAGTTTGCCCAAGAGAGTGGATTTCCCTGTCCCCGGCTGTCCCTTGATCATCACAATGCTGGTATTTGGCCCTGGCAGGGAGTCTATATGGGTCTTGGGCCCGTCGGGAGTGAAAGCCGAGATAAATAAGTGCCGCTGCCTTCCCAACTTGCCCGCAACCGGCATATCTCGGAAGATCTCCTTACACAGGCGGTCTGACTCTTGGTTGACCCAGCCCCAATCCTGCATTCCCTTGATCTTCTCTTCAAGATTCTCATATACCAGCCGCGCTGCCTCCAGGTAGCGGTAGGCACTGCGGAAGCGGCGACTGCCTTCAAGGTTGACAGCCTGAATCTCCTGGGAATGCTCCCTCAAACCCCCGGCATTCAGGTACTCTCCCAAGTTGATGATCTCATCTACCGCACCAGGAAATTTGGGGTCATAGATATGGGGCTTGGTGCCGTCCAGCAAAGCCGTCCTCACCGCGGGAACCACAATGCCGTCCAAAGACGCGGGATCAGATGAGCAGTGGTGGAGTTCTACGTCAAGGCCCCTGGCAAGGGCTTCATTACTTATCTTGTTCATCAATGTTGATTTGCCAGTTCCCGGCCCCCCTTTCAGTATGTAGACCCGGCTGATCTCCGGGCCGGCAATGTAGTCAAAGAACGAGTAAAAACCAACGCCTGTATTGCTTGCTGGGAAGACCCGCTTAATCCGACCGCCTTGAGTCATCTGCCCAAACCCCCTGTACCTCTGGCTCTATGGGACTCTGTTCCGCCCATTTCAACAGTCCTATCCTATGTCGATGGTGCGGGATTGTTGCAAAAAGATAAGGGCGGAAACCCCGCCCCCTCAAAAAGCATGCCTAATGCTGCTGCAGCTGCCGTCAGTTTGCAGCTCCTCAAGCTTCCCCATCTAGATATTGATCCAGTTTAGCAGCGATGATCTGTCTCGGCGCTGCCCCCACAATCTTATCTACCGGCTCGCCGTCTTTGAATATCATCATAGTAGGGATGCTCATAACGCCGTACTTCATCGCCGTCATCTGGTTCTCATCAACGTTCAGCTTCGCAATGGTTGCTTTCCCCGCGTATTCTTCGGCCAAAGCGTCCACAATGGGCCCTACCATGCGGCAGGGGCCGCACCAAGGTGCCCAGAAGTCCACCAGGACTACACCGGACTGCTGCAGGACATCGTTTTCAAAGGTAGCATCAGATAGGTGCCGAACCACAATCTCAACCTCCCTGAATAGATAGGCTCTCCCGTCAAGTCCAACATCTTGCCGACAACTGGCCTAGCAGCCTTGGCCAATCATCATTTCACTTATATTATATAACGAGTTCGCTCTTGCTGTCAATAGCGAACACGGCACATCGGTACGCATTTCACATCAGTATGAACTTCAGTTATTTCTCCGCGGCTGCCCGGTTATTGTTTGCCTGCCGCGCCCATTTGATGCGGAGCTTGTCTATCTTGAATCCCCGGCGCAGGCAGGAGCCTCCATGCCAGCAGGCTTCCCAACAAGCCTACTGCGCCGGTTGACAAGAAACCTCCGGCAAGGCCCGATATATCACCTATTATACCCACGATGATTGGCCCGCCAAACATGCCCAGGGAGTAGATCGCTTGGAAGAAGCCCATTGCTGTCGCTCTTTTCTCTTCTGAGACAGTCTGGATGCTCATCCCCATGACCAAGGGGAAGACGGCACCCCGTCCCAGGCTCCCAATCGCCTGGGTGATATACAGCTGAGGCAGGGTTTTGGCAAAGGGAACCACTGCGGCTGCCAAGGCCCCCAGCACAAAACCCGCCGTTACAATCCGCTTGGTGCCAAGCCTAGATGCCAGCCCTGAGCCGCTGGCCAGGGCGGCAGCCGCCATAGGCAGAGTTGACCAAAAGGTTAGAAGGCTAAGCTGAGCAGCATCAGCACCGATCCCCTCTGCGTATATGGGCGTAAACCCATACATGGTGGCAAAGGTCATATACTGCACCAAAATTGCAAGGCCGGAGACTATCAGTAGATCCCTTTCCCTGCCAACTGCCAGCAGCTGGGACAACTGGACTCTCTCCCTTTTCACCTGCCGGGTTTCTCGAATCCCTAGGCTTAGCAGCACGCCTGCCAAAGCGCATACCGCCCCTAGCACAAAGGGAGCATGCCATCCATACAGCTCTGCTATATGGCCGCCGATGAGGGTGGCCAGGATTTGGCCCAAGTTGCTGTAAAACACAGCCAACCCCATGGCTTTAGGTGCATCTTCGCTGGAGAAACGGCTTGAGAAAAGGACTGTAAAGGTGACCCAAGTGGCAGCTGCGGCACCGGATAACGCCCTGCCCAAGAGCATGATCCCGACACTGGGCCAAAGCCCCATCAAAAGACTGGAGGCCAAGGCGAGTAGTATTCCTAGAGTGATAAATCCTTTCCGCTTGCCGATGCCGTCTGACCACAGCCCCAAGGGGATCCGGAGCAGCATCTGTACAAAACCATAGGAACCCACCACCAGCCCCACCACCTTGAGAGAACCGCCAAGATGGGCAACATAGCTGGGGAGGATCGGCACATAGACATAAAGAGCAAACCAAAAGATCGTAATCACTAAACCAAATAAGGCCATAGCTTACTGATGCCCCCTCGTGGGATGATGTTCTGGACATATCATGTACAGTATTAGCTACCTGGAGGCCTTTACCTGCCCAATGCAACTTTTTCTCAGAACAGCAGGATGTTGCGATCATCTCGGGAAGTATATCCAATATGTATAATCTCTGTCTAAAATTTGTCCACAGAGTTATCCACAGCTGTTGATAACCTTTCAGTCAATTCACGGTAAGGGGCACAGGTATGCGCTTGGAGATCCGGGGCGTGGAAAAACTCAGCTGGAGAGAAAGACAGGTGGTGGCCCTCAAAGAATCGGGCCATTCCACTGAAGCCATAGCCCAGCGGCTGGGTATCGGTGAAGGTACTGTCGCCACATTGTATAACCGGGCCCGCAAGAAAGGCTATGAAGTCGTACTGATCATCGATGGTGACCCCTTGGGTATTGGAGAGGATCTTGACGGCAGCCAAGATCTGGAATAAAGCGGCTAATCGCCAGCCCTTGACAACACAAGCTTCTCGGCGTACACTAAAATCAAATTATATAAGTCTTCGGGGCTAGGTGAGAAGGGATAACCTTCGATTCCTGACCGGCGGTGTGCCCAATGGGGCAAGCCCGCGAGCCGTCATGGCTGATCCGGTGAGATTCCGGAGCCGACAGTATAGTCTGGATGGGAGAAGACGCAAGGACATGGGATACGAAGCCCCGGAGGTCTGTCCGGGGCTTTATCTATGTCCACCCTTTACCCTGAAGGCCAGAAGAAGAAAGGTGAGGGTTTATGACCAACGTAAGGCGAATGACTGTCTTGGCACTGCTGTCTGCAATTAGTTTCCTCTTGATGTTTGCTCTGGAGTTCCCCCTGCCCGGCTTTCCACCGTATCTCAAGTATGATCCGTCGGATGTCTGCGGCCTGTTGGCAGCTTTCTCCTTTGGGCCTGCCGCCGGATTCTTGGTAGAGCTGGTGAAAAGCATCCTCTTCTTCCTCTCAGGGAAATCGGCAGACGGCATCGTAGGAGCAGCGGCAGCCTTGGTGGCCGGCGGCACTTTTGTTGTAGCCGCGGGCAAGACATATGCCCTGGGCAAGCGTTCCCTTATCTTGTCTTTGCTGGTGGGCAGCGTCTCTATGACTGTCATCATGGTGACCGCCAATTACTTCATTTTCTTGCCTCTATGGGGCCTGCCTACCCATCAGATCACAATGCCCTTGGTGGTGGCTATGACCGGGTTTAACTTAGTCAAGGGAGTCATCACCTCAATCCTAACCTTTATTATTCACCAGAGCCTCAAGAACAAGATAGCCCTGGAAGGCGCAGAAACCCGGGTCTGATGCCGGCTGTAATGCAGATGCGGGTACTGTTCGTTCAAGACGAACCAGTACCCGCACGGGCTTGCTTGCTGCTTCTAGTCTTATGGAGCTGTCTCTCTAGCTACCGTTTGATCAGCCTGCCGGCGCCGGCAAAGCTGTTATCCCAATAGTCACCGCCGATCCGGACGGTGGTCAGCACTACTTTCCCCCGGCTTTGGGAGGCAGTCACTATCTCCATGAGATCTCCCCGCCGCCCGGCGTACAAGGCAACACCGGTGACCCTCCTGCCCTCGGTGCCAAAGAAGACTAGGTCGCCGGGGCGCAGCTCATCGGCGGACAAGGATCGGACGTTCCATAAGTAAAGGGCCTCACTGCTTGCATCCTTAACCCGCAGTTCCCGGGATCCTGCCATGGAAACCAGCTCTAGCGCCGGATACACGGCTTTATATGCATTGATCACTAGGCCTGATGCATCGATACCTGTCTGGCTTCCCGGCTCCGCACCCTGCTTTAGCTTGTCCAAATAGGCAGCCACCGTATCCTGGCCCCCGTAGAGATAGGCAACTCCCTGATGCAATTCCCCATCAACCCTATACTCAACCGTCACGTATTCCATAGCTGCTGCCAATGCCTGTTCTGCTTCAGCATCGGAAAAGGCCATAGCCGCAGCTGTCCACACCACAAGACACCCGACACTCAAGAGAAGTACTGCCAGCCCCCGGAGGCTGCGGTTTCCACAGTCAGTCAGCCTAATCTTCATTTTTCCTCTCTCCCTTCAGCAAGTGATGCAGGTCTAATTTTTGATTTCCCCCCAGGGCCAAGTGATTCCTCTTCCGCTGCGAAAAGGAACTATGAAGAGAGCGCCTCCATTCTGTCGAAGGAAGGCGCTCTCCATTGCGGGCCAGATGCCTAAGGACCAGCTTCGCTAACCTAGGAGTTAGTCGAAAAGGAAGATTATGATCAATACCACGATGATGATCCAAACGATGGGGAAATCGAATATATTATCTCTGCGGCGGCGACGTCGACCCATACTCATAACCCCTTTCTCAGATTATCGCCATTGGGGGCCAAGCCATCTCGCGGCTCAACACCCAGTGCCTATTGACGTATTACAATATACGTCCAGCAGTGGCCGCCGCAACGGGAACCCAATCCCAATTGAGAAGCAGGGCTCAAAAAACCAAGAACCCCCCATTTCCAGTTGGGGAGTTCCAGGAGTATAGCAGCTCAACTATCTGTCTGTGTGGCCGCCGCAGTATTTCTCGTAAGCCTCGTTGAATAGATGCAGGTGCAGTTCTTCATCCATGATGATACGGGCCAAAATCTCTTTGATATACCGGTCATCAATCAGCTCCATATGCCGCCGATATGTTTCAATAGCAATCTGTTCCGCATGGATATCACTCTGCAGCTGTTCACAGGGACAGCCCGGCAGATAGGGAACGAAGGTCGCGTTCCAGAATAATCCTTGCCCATCCATATACATGGGCGGCTGACCGAGCAGCTTGATGAGTTCCGCTAGGATCTCCATATGATGCATCTCGACTATAGCTACTTCTTCCAGCAGCTGGGCAGCATCGGCCAACTCTTCAGGCATATCAAAGTGGTGGAAGAGGTACTGATTGATGGCAGTCATTTCACTGACCATTCCGGCATAGTCATCTAGCAACAGCCGGGCATATTCGGGATTCGGGCCTTCCACCTGGATGGGCGGATAGGGATCAGAGATTGTGGGAATCGTCAAGGTACGTCCATAGGGTGTGTCCTTTCTCCGCCGCTCTCTGGGATTTCTTCCCCTCTCCTGCCGGCTGCAGAGGAGCGACTCGAAGTAGTTGAAATGCTGCATTTCATCCCTGGCAATATCTTCTATGGAATGCGCTATGGCCCGACAGGGAGCAGCATCCGCCATCCGCCGGTAAAGGCTGACCGCATCAGCCTCATCCTGGGCTGCCTCGCGGACCATTTCCCAGAATCTTTCACGCACAGGAATCACCTCCACCCCATTGTATTCCTGTGGTGGGAAAACGGTCCTAGTTCTATGGAAAAATCCCCGGCCGGCGGCCTAAATCACCTTCCCAGGATTGAGAATCTGCTTGGGATCAAAGACCTCTTTGATCTGCCGCTGGAGATTAATTAGGGTGTCACCCAGTTCTCTGAGCAGGTATGGACGCTTGGCAACACCAATCCCGTGTTCACCGGACACCTGGCCGCCCAGCTCACTGCCCTTGGCGTAGAGCCGGTCCATAATCTCATCCATCTTAGCCCTCCACACTGCTCTATCCAGCTGATCCCGCATAATGTAGACATGCATGTTGCCGTCCCCGGCATGGCCGAAGCTGCGGATTCTAACGCCGTACTCCTCCTCCAGCTCCTTTGTATACCTGATAAATACAGCAATTTTGTCCCTGGGGACAACTACATCTACCTCGTCCATCTCGCTTTCGGCCTTCAGTGCCTCCAGGAAAGCACCCCGGGCATCCCAAAGGCCATCTTGCCGTTCGGGAGTATCGGCAATGAGTACGTCTTCAGCACCGGATTCTAGACAGATGTCCCCGGCAGTCTCATAGATTTCCTCTAACTCAGCTAGACTGCCTCCGTCAAACCGCAGCAGAAGATAAGCCGGAGCTGTCCTATGGGGGAACGACTTGCCTAGATACTTTTCTGCACTGAGGATTACATCCCGCTCCATAAACTCCACAGCCTGGGGAATGATCCGGCTCCGGATAATCTTGGGGACAGTCTCAATGGCCTGGTCCAAAGAAGGAAAAGGTACCAGGAGAGTCAAGACCTTGCGGGGCAGTGGCAGCAGTTTGACTATGATCTTGGTGATAATCCCCAAGGTCCCCTCTGAACCCACCATGAGATGGAGCAAGCTGTACCCGGAGGAGTTCTTGGCAACCTTGCCTCCCAGCTGGACTATGTCTCCATTGGGGAGCACTACCTCCAAGCCGGTTACATGGTCCCTGGTAACCCCATACTTCACTGCCCGCATGCCGCCGGCATTGGTAGCCACATTGCCGCCGATGGTGGCACTCTTCTCACCGGGATCCGGAGCGTAGAGAAAGCCCAGCTTTTCCACAGTCTCTTGAAAGTCCAGCAGAATGACCCCTGGTTCCACCGTAGCCATCAAATTATCTGTATCGATCTCAAGGATCCGATTCAGCCGGGCTGTAGATAACAGGATCCCCCCATGGATAGGCACACAGGCGCCGCATAGGCCGGTACCGGACCCCCGGGTAGTTACTGGGAGATTCCGTTCATAGGCATAGCGCATAATGGCCGAGATGGCTTCTGTGCTGTCCGGTTCCACCACTACGTCGGGGAAAGCCCTGGTTTCACCTAATTCATCATGGGCATAATCTTCCAGGATCGCATCTCCCACCAAAACATGCTCACTGCCGACAACACTTGTCAAATATTCAATATCTGCATCAACCAGTCTGGAATACTGCATCGGCGCCTCCCCCCTTCTTTAGAGCATCGATCATAGCCGGTACAATCTCATACAAGTCACCCACCAGCCCGTAATGGGCTGCATCAAAGATGGGCGCAGCGGGATCGGTATTAATCGCGAAAATAACATCAGAGCCCCGCATGCCGGCTACATGCTGAATGGCACCGGATATGCCGCAGGCGATGTACAATTTGGGACGAACAGTTCTACCGCTCATTCCTATCTGCCGCGTATAGTCAGCCCAGCCTTGCTCCACCAGGGGCCGGGTCACACCGACGACTCCTCCCAGAAGCGCGGCCAATTCTCCCAAAAGATCCAATCCATCCGGTTTGCCTATCCCCCTGCCGGCGGCGATAATCACCTCGGCATCGGTAATGGAGCTGACGGCTTGGTAAGGCTTAAACCCCAGGATTTCGATCCCCGATCGCAGCAAGCGCTCATCAACATTACAGCTGACAACTTCACCGTGGGGCTTGCTCACCTTCTCTGCCATGGGCATGACTTTGTGCCTTACTGTCGCCATCTGAGGCCGATGGCGGGGAGTTATGATTTGGGCCATCACATCGCCGCCAAAGGCCGGCCGGGTCTGCACCAAATCCCCATTGGGCTTGACATCTAAGAAGGTACAGTCAGCAGTCAGGCCTGTTCTTAGGCGAGCAGCTACCCGGGGAGCCAGGGATCTGCCCACAGGAGTTGCACCCATCAAAATGATATTGGGCTTGATCTGGTTGACCAAGTCTACCATGAGTGCAGTATACGGCTCAATGCGAAAACGCTCTAAGGCAGGATGATCGTATAAATACACCCGATCCACCCCGTAGTACAGCAGGGCATCGGCTTCCGAGGCTGCATTGCTGCCGGCGAGAAATACCACAACTTCCTCGCCCAGCTCCCCTGCCAATTCCAACCCCTTGCCGATGAGCTCATAGGTTACCGGCTGCACCCTGCCCTGCCGCTGCTCGGCGAAAACCAGCACTCCTTTGTACTGCCCTTTATCTACGGTGTCGACAGGCTCCGCCTTCTCCAGCCAAATGGCATTGACTGGGCATGCCTTAATACAGACACGGCAGAGACGGCAGGAGTCAGTAAACTCTATGGTATCAGCCCGCAGCTCAACTCCGTTGAAGGGGCAGGCTTCTACGCACTGGCCACATAGAATACAAAGTTCCTGATCTACCCGCATGCGGCTCATACAAACTTCAGCTCCTTCAACTTGACATGGAACTGCCGGCCCAGCTCATCAGCGGAACCTTGCCATATCTCTTTATCCCTTCCCCGGGGCGGCGGGAAAATCCGTTCTACCTGGGTGGGGGAGCCACTCAGCCCAAAATACGCGGCGTTGGCCCCGGCCAAGGCTTTGCTGTCCCATACGGTGATTTCTCTATCCCGGGTAGCTCGCTTCAATCTGTATGACGGCAGCCGCGGCTCATTGACCTCTTTGGTAACTGTCAAAAGGCACGGCAGCTTAATCTTCAGCGTCTCGATGCCGTCCCCCATATCTGTATCCACGACTATACTGCTGCCGCCCAGCTCATGAATCTTGGTCACATAAGAAGCATGGGGCAAGTTCAAAAGCTCTGCGATGCCGGGGCCCACTTGGGCAGTATCGCCGTCGGTAGTCTGCATCCCGCAAAAGATCAGATCAGCCGGCGGCATACGGCGAATGGCTTCAGAGAGGGTATAGGATGTGGCCAGGGTATCAGCGCCGGCGAATGCCCGATCAGACAACAGATAGCCATTGTCCGCTCCCAGCGTATAGGCTTCTCTGATGACTGCCATGGCCTGCGGCGGG
>LFTN01000023.1 GCA_001513495.1 Clostridiales bacterium DTU087 | reverse complement strand
CCCAAACACCTTCATCAGCGGCGTCTACACTCAGAGTTACGGGCACATCAGGGGTGCCTTTGCCTGCTGCATTGGCGTCAAAGTCGTTGTCAGTGTCGATTACATACTCCACTTTGAAGCTTCCGCCAAGAGTAACAGCGGCAGAAGCCATTCCTGCCATGGCCAGAACCATGACTAGGGTTAGTGCTAATACCTTTCTCATTTTATATCCCCCTCAGTTTGTCATGAGATTTGTTTTTGATGCGGCATCTGAACTGAGGGCCCGAAAAAGTATCCTAGTTTCCTTTTTCACCCTATTCGTCAGTAACCGCACCTCTATGGTTTCCCCACTCGAGGCCTTGGCCAAACTGGTCGGGTGCACCTCCTTTCATACCAAGCCCTTCCCGGGAAGCATAGACACTGTTAATTATATACACCTGATCATATATATGTAATCAGGGTTCCGTTCATGTATTCTTTCTTCCCGATTAAAGTCCTTCTTGTCTGCTGGAAATTTTTCAGCGAAAGTGCCGATTCTACGCGGTGTTATGGAGGGTCGCTGTTCTTTGGGCTTGCCCTTACTACTTTATATTCCTTATTCTGGTTAGCTATACGTTGTTCCTTCAATGGGTGGGCGGTTTTTCGCAAGTTGGGGGTTGGGCTGGGAAGTAGCGAAAGCCCCCGGGGGTTCCCAGGGGCTTGTGGTTGACTTTCGATTAGAACTCGACTTTCAGGCCGGCGTATGCGGAGGGGCCATCAACGGAGTGGTACTCGGCACCGATATTGATACCATTAGGAGCCTCGTACTCTGCGCCAACGTTCCAGCTGTTGTCGCCATCGATGTTATCCTTGTTGATGGTAGCGCCAGCGCTGAGTTCCAGACCCTGCAGCTGAGGCACCAAGTTCATCGGTGTGCTGACTGCAATCTGGTGCTCGATAGCCTGGTCCTTCTTGTAGGTGGCGTCATATTCGCCCTTGATGTTCATGCCAGCGAGTTCCATTTCCTTTTCAGCGGAGAAGGCAACCTTCTCGGTGGGCTGGTCATAGCTGGCTTCCATGGCGATACCATACTGGGTGGTAGCTACGCCAACGTTGAAGCCCTTGTGATTGTCATAAGCGACTGGGTCGCCGTCATCCTTCTTGGGATACTGGCTGGCAAAGTTCTCGGAGTCACGGTAGCTGCCCGTTAGTGTCACATTAGGCATTACCTCGGTCTCGCCAGTCAGTTTGTAAGCGAGATTCTGATCCTTGTCTACTGCACCTTCAGCGGTTACCTTCACACCGGAGATTTCGGTTCCGGCAGAACCGGCAGCTTCGAGATCCTCACCGTTGGTTACAATGGCTGCGCCTAGGTCGATACCTGCATAGTTGGCATCAGCAGCTGCTCCAACCTGACCCTCATCCCAAGCATAGAATGCTCTGGCGTTTACCGGGCCGATTTCGATGCCTTCCACCTTAACGCCGTTGCCATCGCTGAGGTTAGCAACATAGTCGTTGAAGTCTACCTTGATGTCACCAATGGTGGTAACCAGTTCAGGGCCGCCGTGCCAGAAAGCACCGGTGGTCTCCAGATAGGCCTTCTGCAAGGTGATATCCAACTCAGCTGGTTCGTCTCCCGTAGGATCGTGATGGCCTTCTTCCAGCTCGCCATCCTCGTCCAGTCCAACTTCAGTGGTACCGAACTCGAGGCCTACACGGATCTTCTCACCAGCGTTGACATCCAACTTCATGGATAGGCCGTTGTCAGCTTCGATGCCCCAGTTTGTCCAGGGTTCGTCTGCCTGCTTCGGGCCGAAGTTGAAGCGGGTTTCCAGCGAGCCGCCGAGATTGATCTCAGCTGCCATTGCCGGGGCTGCTACTACAAGCGCTAGTACTGCGATTAGAGCTATAATTGTCTTCTTCATGCGTTTTAATCCCCCTAAGTTTTGCTTAGTTTTCTTAGATACTTGCTGTGATTAGACTGTGATTGCATCAGTTATTGCTAGATGGGCTGCATCTTCTGGTGCGTAACGGGGGCCTCCCATGAGTGTCCATGTTTCCTCACCGGATTCCGCCCTGGCTGCGTCTAATGCTCCGTCTTTTACCACCCAACCCCAGCCGAACAGGGCACTTAGGGTTGCTCACCTCCTTCCTCACTCCCTGCCCAACCTTCTGGGCCAGATGATAAAACTTGATGACATGGATTGGTGTGTCCTGACTAATATAAGTCAGCCCTTCAGCGACAGGCTCCCGGGCCCGTCGCCTTACACTGCTCACTTCGCCTTTCTACCGGAGGTTCCTGCTGGATCTCAGGTTGTAAGTCTTCCCTGT
Organism: Clostridiales bacterium DTU087; assembly: GCA_001513495.1. Lineage (GTDB taxonomy): Bacteria > Bacillota > Limnochordia > DTU087 > DTU087 > DTU087. The sequence continues at coordinate 709 of LFTN01000023.1, read as the reverse complement.
CTTGCTAGTTCCTGCATCCTGGATCGGCTTTGTTTTTCCCCCAGCAGACGGGATCTAACTTACATTTGTTATCAGGACAATTACCCATATTCGCTCCCAGGCTGCTCAATCCTGCAGGCTTTCATCCATCACTTTTTGGGATAGAAAGCAGAAAACGGCAGCCGTTAGGAGGTGCCGTTTCAAAGGCCTAGGCTATGGGTTTTGCTTTAGCTGAGGACAAACCGGTTGATGGCTTCCGCTACCCCGCCCTCTTCATTGGAAAGAGTGACGTAATCGGCTTTGGAGCGCACAATCTCCGGAGCATTGGCTACCGCTACTGCAATTCCGGCATACTCCAGCATGGGGATGTCGTTGAAGCTGTCGCCGATGGCCATCACTTCTGCCGGGACTAAACCGTACAGCTCAGCCAGCTCCCTGAGTGCAGCGCCCTTGGAGACTCCCAAGGCGGTAAACTCAACATATTCTGCCTTGGAGCGGAATACCTCCAGCCTGCCCCGGTACAACTCCTTAAGATGAAGCCGCCATCGCTCTGCAGTCTCCGGTTCACAGACATAAAGCAGCTTAGTAGGCGGCCGATCCATAAAGGCCAGCAAGTCTCCTACCGGATGGCCGAGGACCTTAGTAAAGTATGCGTAGAACTCTGAGTACTTGTTGAGCTCCTTCACATACATCTCGCCATCGAGATACACATTGACGTGGAGGCCTTCCT
>LFTN01000139.1:8159-12254 GCA_001513495.1 Clostridiales bacterium DTU087 | reverse complement strand
AGTAAAGCCCCCAGGATAGCTGCCCATAATCCCGACACGGTAAAGCCAGGCACAAAGACAGCTGCCAGAAGCAGCATCAAGCCATTCAAGACGAAGGTAAACAGCCCCAAGGTGAGAAAGTTCAGGGGCAGTGTCAGAATCAGAAACACTGGGCGCACGAAGGCATTGATCACTCCCATAACAGCTGCCGCCAGCAAAGCGGTAAACACGCTTTTCAGCTCAATACCTGGCACCACGGCAGTAGTGACTAACAGAGCGATGGCGTTAACAAGCCATCGAACCACCCAGCTGCGCCGCCGATAGCCGGCGGAGTAATACTCATAATACACTGGACACACCGGTCTCCCTCCCAGGACCTAGCATATGTATGGGCACCCCCGAAGGTGAGCCCATGCCGTGTCCCCGTCACTGCGATAGTATAACCAGAAATACCGCGATCTACCGGCAGAAGCCGGCTAATACCTGGAATCCGGCGGTACAATGATCCAGGCCAGGATATAGGCGACGATGCCAGGCCAGATGGTCAGCAGCGACAGCATGGTCCACAGCAATCGGACCACCGTGGCATCGACACCGAAATACTCAGCTATACCGCCGCACACTCCTGCCAGCATGCGGTTGCTCTGCGAACGGGTAAGTCGTCTCAATTTTACCCCCTCCCCTCGTCTTCAATCAGCATCAGCAAACTGGATATCATCAGCTCTGGATCTTATCAATAGTGATGCCGCCATTGGCTGAGCGGGCCACTACTCGGATGCGGGCATTAGCGGTCCCATAACCCTTGGTCTCCCCCTGGACCCGCTTAGACCCGAAGTAGTCCTCTTTGATGTGGTACAGCATATCGTTTAGATTGACGTTGATGGAACCGAAGCCGCCGCTCAGATCCAGCCAGCAGGCACCGGCTAGGGCCGGCGGCAGGTTGACCTGGATGCCGCTGTTGGCGGTGTGGAGATCCAGCGACTGTTCCTGCAGTGCACTGCCCAGCCGGGGCGTTACTTCTATGCTGCCGTTGGAGGTACGGGCCTCCAGGCGCTGGGCAAAGCCATCGGCACTGATCCGGCCGTTGGAAGTGTTTAGAATCAGTTCCTGCAAGTTGATATTATCACATTCTATGGTTCCGTTGGAGGTACGTGCAGCCAAGCGGGTCCCCTGCAGATCCTTAATTGTGACTCTGCCGTTGGATGTGGTGATGCTGCCCATCACATCTTTGAGGGATGTGATGGTAATCCTCCCATTGGAAGTGGAGACGGCCAGCTCGTAGAGCTTGTCCTGCGGTACCGACAGCTTAATATGTACTGCTTCGTTGATCCCTGTTCTGCCCTTAACCCGCAGCCAGTTGCCGCTCTCTTCTACCTGCACAACTTCTGCTACCCTTTCCCGGACAGCCTCTTCGTCATTGCCCCGCACCTTTTTCTTCAGCACCATGTGGTAGTGGCTCTCTGGCCATCCCTGGACCTCGATGGAGCCGTTATCGGTGGATAGCTCCAGCCTGATGGTGCTGTCAAGGAAAGCCCCCTGCCTCTCCTCTGTTGCCGTGGAGAACTCGCCTACCCACTCGCCGATGACGGGAATCTTGGCTAAGAAAGCAGGGAGATTCGCCAGGGCAGGTTTGACTTCCTTCTCAATGCGCTCCTCAACCAGGCGGGAAAACTTCTCCGCTGCTGCTTCTACGTTCTTGGCAAAGCGCCTGGCTTCCTCCTCAAGCACCACCTTGAACTCAGCATCCTCTCGATGCTCAAGGGCATCCCGCAGGCGTTCAAAGCTCGATGCTCCGCCCCTTGCCTCGGCTTCGCTCAAGGTAGGGATGGTCCCGCCGTGGTCCCCGAGCTTTCCCAATCCCGCGGCCTTATCTGCCTCCAGGGCATCGAGCAAGGCGGCAGCCTCCTCGGAAGTGATTTTCCCTTCTTCTACCATTTTGAGAATCAGGAATTTCTCGTCATTCATGTCTATCCTCCTCATTTCGCGAATTCTAGTTGTCAGCGGTGCGGCCTTGCCCCCGCAGCCTGCGGATAGCTTCCTCAGCGCTGATCTCCCCACGGTCCAAGGCTGCCAGCACTTCACGCCGTTCTGCTGGTTCCACCACCGCGTCATCCTTATCCCTGGGCCCCTGCACCACATACCCCAGTGCCTCAATGACACTATCTAAGCGGCTCCGCACCGTCGGGTATGATATACCCAGGATGCGCTCTACCTCCTTGATATTCCCCCGGGCAGTGATGAAGACTTCCACAAACCACTGCTGCTCTTCATTGAGCCGGCAGAACTTGCACCGGTCAAAGGTCCCTGTCAGGGAAGTATCGCAGCTTGGACAGTGAAGGCCTGTTACATGCATCGCACTGCCGCACACCGGACATGCACCCAGCACTCTCCTGTTGGACATTATCTCACCTCGACCTTCACATCTTTAATTCATATATTAATATTATCAAGGGTCACTTTAAATTATACGCAGGTGGATACTACAAGTCAACAACAATTGGGCACATTGATCGCAACATGAAGACAAGAATGCGGGGGAGCCCCACATGCCATCCCCCGCACTGCTGTCTATGCTCGTTTTTTCATCTATTATTCCACGTTCATCCCCTGGTAAATCCGCTCAGCCACCGATGCCGGCAATCCCGGCACTCCTTTGAGCTGTTCCAAAGTTGCCTCCCTGACAGCCTGGACTGAACCGAAGTGGCGGATCAGCTGCTTCTTGCGTTTAGGCCCCACCCCCGGGATCTCATCCAGCAGGGAATGGGTAGTCCGCCGGGATCTCAGCTGCCGGTGGTAGGCCAAAGCAAACCGGTGGGCCTCGTCCCGCAGGTGCTGCAAAATGTGAAGGCCATTGCTGTTCCGGGGAATGGAAATGGGATCCCTTCTCCCCTCAACGTAAACGTCTTCAAAACGCTCAGCCAAACTCAACATGAAGATATTCTCGATGCCCAGCTCCGTCAACACCTGGCTGGCGGCATTCAACTGCCCCTTCCCGCCGTCAATCAGGACCAGCTGGGGCATCTGGGCAAAATCGGCTTCCCCTCCAGCCTCCTGCTCCTTTAGGCCCCTGGCAAACCGCCGGTAGACCAGCTCCCGCATCATAGTATAGTCATCGGGGGTGGATTTGCTCCGGATCTTAAACCGCCGGTACTCCTGCTGGGCCGGTGCCCCATCTTCAAAGACGACCATAGAGCCCACTGCCTCCGCACCTTGGATATTGGAGATATCAAAGGCCTCGATCCGGCGGGGCAGCTCAGCCAACCCCAACAGCGACTGCAGCTCTTCTAGGCCCTGCCGCCGGCGGTTACGCTCCCGCTCCTGCCTGGTGAGCCGCTCCTGGAGAACCAGGCCCGCGTTCTTTTCCACCATCTCCACCAGCCGCTTTTTCTCACCCCGTTTTGGTACCCGCAAGTACACCCGGGCACCCTTTAGCCCGCTGAGCCACTGGGTAATGACCTCTTCTTCTGCCAAAGCCTCCGGCAGCAGGAGCTCCTTGGGCACGAAGGAAGCTGTGGCGTAGTACTGCTGGACAAAGGCAGTGAGAATCTCCCTGCCCTCATCACCGACAGGGGCATCCAGAAAGAAGTGTTCACTGCCGATGATCTTGCCGCCCCGCACGAAAAACACCTGCACACAGGCTAGATCCTCAACCCGGGCATAACCTATGATATCCTGATCAATATTGTCCAATGAGACGATCTTCTGCCTCTCGACAACAGTAGTCAGTGACTGGATCTGATCCCGCAGCCGGGCCGCCTCTTCAAAGCGCAGTGCCTCGGCGGCAGCCTGCATCCTCTGGGTCAGCTCCTGGAGCAGCTTTTCATGGCGGCCCTCCAGGACCAGCATCATCTCATCGATCATCCTCCGGTATTCCTCTTGGCCGATCTTCCTGGCACAGGGAGCCGAGCAGCGCTTAATATGGTAGTTGAGGCAGGGCCGCTCACCCGTCCCCTCGGGCCCGATCTCCCGCTTGCAGCTCCTGATGGGGAAAAGCCTCTGCAGAAAGCGGACAGTCTGGCGCACTGCCTGGACATCAGCGTAGGGGCCGAAATAGCGGGATCCGTCCTTCTGCATCCTCCGGACAACTACCACCCGGGGAAAGGGCTCCTGCAGGGT
>LFTN01000139.1:0-8005 GCA_001513495.1 Clostridiales bacterium DTU087 | reverse complement strand
ATGATCTCATCACTCTCGTTCTTCATCAGGTAGACGCCGGGCTTGGCGGGAAGCAGTTTGAGTTTTTCCTGGATGTTCATCGGAGCCGGCTCCGATGCAGTAGTCACCATGCTTGCTTGTTCCTCCCTACTCCGTCCACGTCATTTGGCTTTTTGCGGCCCAAGGTCCAGCGGCTGCCGCCATACCTTTCTGCCCAATCTAACCAATATATAGGCTTACTCTATCTCGCCGAACCCCTCAAGCATCACTGGCTGCCGCCAGACAGGGATCATTCTCTATAATCTCCTCTCTGGGCACACTGGGCTGATCATCCAGTATCTTCCGCAGGAACCCCCCCGTATAGGACGCGGGATTTGCCGCTATTTCCTCAGGGGTTCCGCAGGCCACCACCTGACCGCCCTGGTCCCCTCCCTCGGGGCCCAAGTCAATGATATAATCTGCAGTCTTGATCACATCTAGGTTGTGCTCGATTACCACTACTGTATCTCCAGCATCAACCAAGCGGTGCAGCACAGCCAGCAGCTTCTTGACATCATCGGCATGCAGGCCAGTGGTCGGCTCATCGAGGATATACAAGGTCCGGCCGTTACTGCGGCGGCTGAGCTCGGTGGCCAGCTTCACCCGCTGTGCCTCGCCTCCCGACAGCTGGGGGGCCGGCTGTCCCAGTTCCATATAGCCTAAGCCCACATCTTGGAGGGTTTGGAGCTTCCGGCGGATCTTGGGGATATTCTTGAAAAACTCCAGGGCTTCGTCAACCCGCATGGCCAGCACATCGGCGATATTCTTGCCTTTATACCGGATCTCCAATGTCTCTCGATTATAGCGCTTCCCCCGGCAGACCTCGCAGGGCACATACACATCGGGCAAGAAGTGCATCTCGATCTCGATAATCCCGTCCCCCCGGCAGGCCTCACAGCGGCCGCCTTTGACATTAAAGCTGAATCTTCCCGGCTTGTACCCCCGGGCCCGGGCCTCCGGCGTCTGGGAGAATATTTCCCGGATGGCATCAAAGGTCCCGGTATAAGTTGCCGGGTTAGACCGGGGGGTGCGGCCGATGGGTGATTGATCAATATTGATCACCTTATCTAGATTCTCGATCCCGAGGATATCTTCATGGGCCCCCGGCCTGGCTGAAGCCCGATGCAGGCGGGAAGCCAATGATTTATACAAGATCTCATTGACCAGGGTGCTCTTTCCGGAGCCGGAAACACCAGTCACCCCGATAAAGACTCCCAAGGGGAATTTGACATCTATATTCTTAAGGTTATGCTCCCGGGCACCTAGAACCTCTACATATTTGCCGTTGCACTGGCGCCGCTCCCTGGGAATCGGGATATATTTTTTCCCAGACAGATACTGGCCGGTGATGGACCGGGGACAGTCCATAATGTCCTGCAGAGTCCCGGCCGCTACTATCTCCCCTCCGTGGGAGCCGGCCCCGGGGCCGATATCTACTATATGATCCGCGGCCTTGATGGTTTCTTCATCATGCTCTACCACAATCACTGTATTACCCAAATCCCGCAAATTCTTCAGGGTCTCCAAGAGCCGCTCATTGTCCCTTTGATGCAGCCCGATGCTGGGCTCATCCAGGATATACAGCACCCCCATCAGGCTGGACCCAATCTGGGTAGCCAGCCGGATCCGCTGGGCTTCTCCCCCGGAAAGGGTAGCTGCCGCCCGATTCAAGGTCAGATAATCTAAACCGACATTGGCCAAAAAGCTCAAGCGGGCTTTGATCTCCTTCAAAATCTCCCGGGCAATGCTCTGCTCTTTCTCGCTGAGGGCCAGGCTATCGAAAAACTCCAGGGCATCCCTGACTGCCAGGGTTGTGACCTCATGGATATTCCTATCTCCCACAGTCACCGCCAGGCTCTCCCGCCGCAGCCGGGCCCCGTGGCAGTCCTGACAGGGAATGTAGCTCATATACTGCTCCACTTCCTGCTGTACGTATTGGGAGGTCGATTCCCGCAGCCTCCGTTCCAGGCTGGGGATTATGCCGGGAAAATATGCACTGAAGGTGCGGGTGCGGCCTGCCTGGTTGGTGTATGGAAAACTGATCTTCTGATCCTTTAGGCCCCAGAGGAGTATCTCCCGCTGCCTCTCGGTGAGCTCCCCGATGGGCCGCTTGGGGTCGATGCCGTACTCAGTGCAGACAGCATCCAGCATCCCGTTGATCCACTTGCTGGTAGTCCTGGCCCAGGGAATCAGCCCGCCATCGGCAATGGAGCGCTCTTTGTCCAGGACCAAGTCTGGGCTGATCTCCATCCTGGTTCCCAGCCCGTCACAGGTGGGGCAGGCTCCATAGGGCGTATTGAAGGAGAACATTCTAGGGCTGAGTTCTTCGATGCTGATGCCGCACTCGATACAGGCAAGGTGCTCGCTGAACAGCATTTCCTGGCCATCCAAAGTATCGATCAAAACAACTCCCTCTGCTTTGGATAGGGCAATTTCAATGGAATCAGCCAGCCGGTTCTCCACCCCCGGCCGGACAATAATCCGGTCAACTACTATCTCAATGTCGTGTTTCTTATTTTTGTCCAGCTCAATGGGCTCCCCGATATCCCGCAGCTCGCCGTCAACCCGCACCCGGACAAAACCGTCCCGGCGGATCTCCTCAAATAGCCTCTTATGCTCACCTTTGCGGCCCCGCACCACCGGTGCCAAAACCTGGAGCCTCTGGCCCTCTGGCAGGGCCAGCAGCTGATCCACGATCTGCTCAACAGTCTGGGGTGCGATGGGCCGCCCGCAGTTGTAGCAGTGGGGATGCCCAACCCGGGCATACAGAAGCCGCAGGTAATCGTAGATCTCGGTAATGGTCCCTACTGTGGACCGGGGATTCTTACTGGTGGTCTTTTGGTCAATGGAAATGGCCGGCGACAGCCCGCCGATAAAATCCACATCGGGCTTATCCATCTGCCCCAAGAATTGGCGGGCATAGGCAGAAAGTGATTCTACATACCGCCTCTGCCCTTCGGCGTAGATGGTATCAAAGGCCAGGGAAGATTTGCCTGACCCGCTCAGGCCGGTGAAAACCACCAGCTTATCCCGGGGAATGGTCAAATTGACGTTTTTCAAATTATGCTGTCGTGCACCCTGAATGACTATATGATCCCTATCCAAAGGGGTAACCCTCCTCGTAACAGTGCCCAGCAACTGGGCCTAGCCGGCAAATCCGATGAGCTCCTGCCGCAGTTCTGCAATCTCATCCCGGAGCTCTGCCGCCCGCTCAAACTCCAGCTTCTCCGCGGCTTTATACATCTCTTCCTCCAGCTGGCTGATGTACTCTGCCAGCTTCTCCGGCGCGAGCCTGGCGGCTGCCGGCTTCTTAGCTGCCTTGTATTCCACCTCTGCCTCGGCAGCCCCCACAGCTTCCGCCAGATCCTGGACTGCCTTCTTAATGGTGGTAGGAGTGATTCCATGCTTCCGATTGTGTTCCATCTGGATGGCCCGCCGGCGGTTGGTTTCATCGATGGCCCGCCGCATGGAATCGGTGATGCGGTCGGCGTACATGATCACCTGGCCGTTGACATTCCTGGCTGCCCGACCGATGGTCTGAATCAGGGAGGTCTCCGACCTCAGGAATCCCTCTTTATCTGCATCCAGGATGGCCACTAGAGAGACTTCCGGCAAATCCAGCCCCTCCCGGAGCAGATTAATACCCACCAGTACATCGAATTCTCCCAGCCGCAGCCCCCGGATAATCTCGATTCTCTCCAGGGTTTCTATCTCCGAATGGAGGTATTTCACCTTGAGGCCCATATCCATCAGATATTCGGTCAGGTCCTCAGCCATCTTGATGGTCAACGTGGTGACCAGCACCCGCTCTCCCCGGGCCACCACTTTCCGGACGGCAGCAATTAGATCATCCACCTGTCCCTTTACCGGCCGCACCACTACCTCGGGATCCACCAGGCCGGTGGGACGGATGATCTGCTCTACAATCTGTTCACTCCGCTCCCGTTCGTACTTTCCAGGAGTCGCTGACAGATATATCACCTGGTTGATCCGCTGCTCAAACTCATCAAACCGCAGAGGGCGGTTATCCAAAGCTGACGGCAGCCTAAACCCGTGCTCCACCAAGGTCTCCTTACGGGAACGGTCACCGGCATACATAGCCCCGATCTGGGGAATGGTCATATGGGACTCATCAATCACCATGAGAAAATCATTGGGGAAATAATCCAACAGCGTTGCCGGTGCCTCTCCAGCAGCCCGGCCGGCCAAATGCCGGGAATAGTTCTCAACCCCTGAGCAGTAGCCCATCTCCCGCAGCATCTCCAGATCGTAGTTGGTCCGCTGCTCTAAGCGCTGTGCCTCCAGGAGTTTTCCCCGGGAACGGAGATATGCCAGCTGCTCCTGCAGTTCTTCTTCAATGGCAGCCAGTGCCCGCTGCATCTTCTCTTCAGTAGTGACAAAGTGGTTCGCAGGATAGATCGTGATTTGCTCAAGTTTCCCTAGGATCTCGCCGGTGATGGGGTCGATCTCCAGGATCCTGTCCACTTCGTCACCGAACAGTTCGATGCGAATGACATTCTCGTTATATACAGGAATGATCTCAATCACATCTCCCCTAACCCGGAAGGTACCCCGGGTGAACCCAATATCATTGCGGTGATACTGGATGCCCACCAGCCGCCGCAGGATCTTATCCCGGTCCCGGAAATCGCCGTGCTGCAAGGACAAGGTCATTCCCACATAGTCTTCCGGCGAACCCAAGCCGTAGATACAGGAGACACTGGCGACGATAATCACATCCCGCCTCTCAAACAGGGCGCTGGTGGCAGCATGCCGCAGCCGATCAATTTCATCATTGATGGAGGCATCCTTCTCGATATAAGTATCGGTCTGGGGGACATAGGCCTCTGGCTGGTAATAGTCATAATAACTGACAAAATAATGGACAGCATTATTTGGAAAAAACTGGCGAAACTCACTGCACAGCTGGGCTGCCAGCGTCTTGTTGTGGGCAATCACCAAGGTAGGCTTCTGCACCCTGGCAATCACTTGGGCCAAGGTAAATGTCTTGCCTGTACCGGTGGCTCCCAGCAGAGTCTGCTCCCGCATACCTGACTGCAGGCCGGCAACTAAAGCATCGATAGCTTCCGGCTGATCGCCGGCAGGAGCAAAATCCGATACAACCTGAAAAGGCCTGTCTAGTGCCATCTCAGCTCAACTCCTTCGGGGCCCCTGGGCCCACAGCCCCTTTGGGCAGCAAGTGTCTCCGCCCCAGGCCGTAATGTGCCTTCCACCCATCGGGAGGAAGACGGGGCGGCTAACAGTTTATTATACCACACAAATCAGTACTGTATTGGAATGACTGGCAAGCCGATGCGAACATATATTCTTTCTCTGGAGGGCAGCTGATTCCTGCTCAGTCTTGAGAATCTGGAGAAGAAGATACGATCCTGGAGGCTGGAACAATGACTACACCTTCTTCGTGGAAGCGGGGGAGCATCTCAGCCAGCGCGTAATAGGTCTGGGGGCGGACATGGCCGATGCCCACCGCTTGTCCATCCCGTTTGGCCCGCCGGATGAGGCGTTCGATCTGGGCCTTGACCTTGTCTACATCGGAATAGTGATCGAGAAACACCTGGTTGACAGCCGCGGGGATGCCCATCTCTGCCGCCACCCGGTCAATCACCGATGTAGGTGCCGTCCGGCTGTCGACGAAATACAGGCCGTGTTCCCCGATCACTTCCAAGACGATCCGCACAACCCGCTCATCAGAGGAGGCCTTTGATCCCATGTGGTTATTGACACCAGCCACTTCCCCTACCGATGCCAAGGCCTGCTCCACCCGGCGGCGGATTTCGGCCTCATCCAGGCTGGTAGTAATACATCCCTCATCCAGTTCAATCTCTGGATCGATGGGCTCCATAGGCAGGTGCAGAATCACTTCATGCCCCCGCTGCCGCAAAAGCGCGGCCTGTGCCTGGCTTTTCTCCCTTCCTGGCAGCACCGCGGCGGTAAAGGGCAGGTCAAGGCTGAGAAATCTATCAGCCATCGCCCAATCATAACCCCAATCATCAATGATTAGGGCCAGCCGGGGCAAGAACCTGATCTCCAGCCGGGCCTCCGGCAGCGGCACTTCACTTGAGGGAGCCAACAGACTTGTGGGGATGCCTGAAGAAACAACCGGCAGCGCCTGGCCTAGGCGCCAGGGGGCCACATGGGTGCCCTCCCCTGCCGAGATTTCAGAACACGGGTCAAGTTCCGTTCCAGCCTGGTTTTGGTTGGCCACAGAAATACATTTCCCGTAGAGCCTGAGGGACTCTGCCAAGACGCCGCTCTGCAGCTTCGGACAAACCAATAACCAGCGGCTCTCTCCAAGATGTTCCCCTTCAGGCTTGGCCTTCCCCGAGACAGCTGCCGGCAACAGCGATGCCGATACTGCAGTTTGAGAGTCCCGCAGCTCGAGGAACTGGGCGATAAACACCAGGCTGACTGTAATCAGGATAACGATAACAGCCGTAATCAGTAAGCACCTATCCTGCCGGATTACCTTGCGAATCTCGTCCACTGGTGGGGAACCTCCGTTTGCCCGCCTTAACCCGCCCAACTCCAGCTGCTCCCTGTAGTCTACTTCCAGTGCCTCTGCAGCCAGCGGCTAATGGGACTTCCTGAAGTGATGGTCAAAGCTCTAGGTACCCTTGAATCCGGTACAAATACTACTCCCAAAGGCGGCAGTTTCCCTTTGTAGTTTACTACTCGATAGCCTTTGCCGCTCAGCCTGCCGTCAACCGCAATGGCAGGATCGATCACCCATGGCATCATGGCCTGCTGGACATCTTCAGGAGTAGGCACCGGAAGGTCATTGACAGCCATAATGACATCGCCCGGCGCCAGCCCCATCACTTCTGCCGCCGAGCCAGGCTTCACACCCAGGACCATGGCGCCATGGCGAGAGCTGAAGAGGGGAGGCTGGGCCCGCTCACTCCTTTGGCCAAGGCGAATCACCAGTTCATGTCCTAAAGGAGCTCCTGCCGCTGCCAGCCAGCGCAGTGCCGGCACCGCGGCTGCACCAAGGGCAGCAGCCAACAGGAGCAGGCTGTAGACTGCCAAGTACCGGGAAGATAGGCCGGCTTTCTCCTTAGGCAGGCGGGAGAGGCAGATATCACTGTAGCCTAAGGCAGCCATCATGGGAAACAGCAGGTATAAGAACTGTTCGCCTTCCCTCGGAGTCCTCGCCGGCTGAATTAAGGGCCACCAATCGGGCATGGCCACAGTGTCTGCACCGGCTAGATCGCCGGCTGCTGTCACCAGTATCAGCGTCAGCATGGGCAGGGGCCAGAACTTCTGGAGATTGAGGCCGCCCACCACCTCACCCTCTTCAGTGCGCAGGTAGACGGGGCTGGGGTTTAGATGTCCATGCCAGCGGATTAGGACAGCCTCTACCATATGGAGTACAGCCACCAGGGAAATGACAGCCGGTACATTTAGCTCCGGCCAGCCGAACAAAAGGCTGCTCAAGGCCAAAATGCCCCCGGCATATGAAAAGCATAGGTAGCGGGGATGCATGAGCATCAAGAGCAGGGCTAAAGGCCAGACATACCAAAGGCCGGCCTCGGAGAGCGGAATTCCAACACCGATGAAAACGGTGCTGGCAAGCAAGCCGCCCAGGATTCCATACAGCAGGGTATTGATGGTTTCTGAGACCGGATCGGTCAAGGTTATTCCAAAGAGATGCCCTTCCAAGACGGCCCTCTGCCGGTATTGGCTGTAGCTGAACATCGAGACAAGGCCGAGGATGATCAGAAAATCCAGGCTCAAGAACATCTGAGGGATGGCCCGCCCGATCAAGCCTAGAAGCTCCCAGATCGGCATCGACGACCACCCCCCGTTCCAAGCCGCGGCTGCTGCCGGCTTCAGCTAGAATGAACTTCCTCTACGCCCACTCCCCAGCTAGCTGGCCTTCTTGAGCTCCCTGGGCCGAAGCACATCTAGGGCAGCCTGCAGCTGATTGTCATTGGCAATATCGACTACATTGCCGCCTTCATAGTCA
>LFTN01000029.1:1096-10207 GCA_001513495.1 Clostridiales bacterium DTU087 | reverse complement strand
AGATGTGTATAAGAGACAGGGCCAGAACTGCGCCGGCGGGTTCAAGAAGCCATGCGGGACATCGGATATGTACCTAACCACATCGCCCGCAGCCTAGCTCAAGGCAAGACAGACACCATAGGTGTGCTTTATCCTTTTGATCCCGATTACAGAGCAGGAGAATCCTATATTGATTTTGTTTCGCTGTTGGTGTTAGCACTAAGCAAGCGGGGCAAGCATGCGGCTTTCTACCCAAACCATGATCCCAATACAGCCGCATCGGAGACCAAGAGGATAGTTGATAGCGGACAGGTTGATGGAGTGATTCTATTCGAAGTAGAAATGCTTGACGAACGGGTTTCTGTCTTAAAAGAACGGGATATCCCCTTTGTTCTCTTGGGGCGGTGTGCAAACAACGACGGACTTGCATATGTCGATGCTGATGTCGAGAGCATGCTCTGTGAAGCGGTTCAGCACATGGCGGAGATGGGCTATAAGCGGGTAGCCCACCTGGGCCGCCGGTCTTCGGCAGCTATTGATCTGCGGATCTATCACAGTTTGGTCCAAGAATGCCTGCGGGCAGGCATGGAAGTCGATCAATCGCTGTTTATCTGGAGTACCGGCAAGACCAGTGAGCAGGAAATGGCCATCAATCATCTGCTTGCCAACTATAAACACTATGATCTGGTGTTTATCAGTGATGGCCTGCAGCGGTTTCGTTTTGTGCAGATGGCCCGGGCCAGAGGCATAGATATTCCCGGAGATGTAGGTGTCATTGGTTACATGGGCGGGTCTTTGGATGAGCTGAGCCAGCCGAGCATAACGGCCTTTGACGTTCAACCCCAAGTTCTTGTGGAGACAGCCGTCGACATGCTGCTGGATATCTGTGAAGGCGGCGGCCAGGGAGAACAGGTATTGGTGCCGGGGATGCTCGTCAAACGAGAATCGACGAGAGTGAGGGATTATTAGTTGAAGCTGAACATCAAGCCAGAACCAGATTTTGAACGGATCAGAAAAGCGTTGACACTGCAGGGGAAATCTGACCGGCCCCCATTGGGAGAATTTCTGATTGCCAAATCTGTGAAGGAAGCCATTATCGACAGGCCTTTGGTTAGTGCCGATGATGAGATCGACTTTTGGATCAAAGCCGGATATGACTACATACATGTAAGGCCCCATTACCGGTTTGATGCTGTTACCCACGAAGACGGCGACATTGAAGGTGTCGGCGTCCTGCAGACATGGCAGGATCTAAGGGAAAAGGAGTGGCCGTGGCGCACGGAAGTCGATAATGTAGATTATTCGCTCCTGGAGGCTGTGAGCAAGCGGCTGCCCCAAGACATGAAAATCATCATGTCTACTGGAGATATCTTCACCAGGGCTTGGACCCATATGGGCTATACCCACTTCTGCATCTCCCTGTTCGAACAGCCCGACTTGGTGGCGGAACTCATGCGGGAGCAAGGGGAAGCCATCTATGAGGTAAACCGGCGGGCAGTGGAGCTGGCCGGCGAGAATATTGGGGCTATCTGGTACACCGATGATATCGCCTTTAATACAGGCCTTCTGGTGCAGCCTGAGTTTCTCAGGGAGCATCTTTTCCCATGGATGAAGAAGATCGCCGCCTTAGCGCAGGAGCTCAACGTACCTTTCCTATATCACACCGACGGCAACCTATGGGAAGTGTTCGATGATTTCGTTGAAATCGGTGTTAATGCAATTCATCCGCTGGAGCCTAAATCCATGGATGCAGAGGAGGTGAAAGCTAAGCGAGGGCATCAGTTTTGCCTGATCGGCAACATCGATGTTGATCTGTTAAGCAGGGGAACTCCAGAGCAGGTCCGACAGCTGGTCAGAGACCGGATCGAGAAACTGGGGTACGACGGCGGATACTGCGTAGGTTCCAGCAATACAATCCCCGATTACGTGAACCCCCTGAACTACGCTGCGATGATCGAGGAAGCCTTCAGAGGGTACTAAGGCCCAAAGACGTCAAGAACTAGAAGAGGAGGACTAAGCACGATGTTAAAGCGCAGGACCATGTTGATTCTTGTGGTAGTGCTCACGGGTGTATTAGCTTTTGGCGCAATGGCCGCCGCCGCTGAGTCAGTAACTCTGCGGTTTCTAATGCATACTTACAAGCCGTGGAACGATCTCCTGGCCAAACAGGCACGGGAGTTTGAGAAACTCCATCCCAATGTGAAGATAGTAATCACCACAGTAGAGCATGCAGACCTAAATATGAAGCTCATGACGTCTCTGGCAGCAGGTACTGCTCCAGAGATCCTCGGTGTGTATGGACCCTGGATGGTTGACTTGGTCGAGAATGGATGGATTGACCCGGCCCCTGATTTCGTTGTCGAGGATATTCGGGAAAATACGGTACCAGTAGCCGGGCAGAGTGCCGAGTACGACGGCAAGGTCTACGGCTATATACAGCATATCGGTATCCAGGCTCCCGTTATCAATGCCAGGATGTATCGTGAGGCTGGTTTGGACATACCCACAACCTATGATGAGCTTCTTGAAGTCAACAAGGTACTGGACAAATACGATAACAGAGGGCGCTTGACTCAAGCAGGCACTACGCTCTCTGTAAGTAAGGACGGCAGCTGGAACGTGATCCACTGGTCGACAATCCTCAAGGCCTTCGGCGGCGAACTTGTGACACCTGATGGCAAGCAAGCGGCTTTTAACACCCCTGAAGGCTTGGAAGCCACCAAGGTTTACCAGCAGCTGACCCATGCCAACTTCATTGAGGATGCCTTTACTCTAGAGAAAGCTGCTATGGAGTGGCAGGGTCCATGGACAAAGGCTTTCTACCTGCAGAACAACCCAAGGCTGGAGTTCCAAGCTATTGCACCACTGCGGGGGCCCGCTCGTCAGGTAATGGCCATGTATGCCTGGTTCTGGACGGTCAATGCCAATGCTGCACCAGCGCAGAAGGAGTGGGCATGGAAGTTCCTGCAGTATATCTCCAATGATGACAACTACCTGGACATGGCCATGGATGTTGGTTTCATCAGCTTCCGCAAGGCCCACTATGATGATCCCCGCTACGCATCTGATGAGTGGATCAAGGCCTTTGGAGAGGCTCTAGAGGTTGCAGACATCTACTACGCCAAAGTATCCGGCTGGGAGAAGGTTGACGTAGCAATTGGCCAGGAGCTTGAGCGGTTAACTGTTGGCGAGCTTACCGCAGAGGAGTTCTTGGAGATTGCAGAGAAGCGGGTCAACGAGATCTTGGCTGAAATTAACTGAGTGATTTAACCAAGCGGGGAGGCCAGGTTTCCCTGGTCTCTCCCCTTCTAGGGAGGCTCGAGTCAGTGGCTGAGAAAACAGGAACCTCTCGGATTCCGGGGCGTCGCAGGATGTCTTCCGGGCGGGCGAAGCAAGTTCGGTTCATCGTACTGGGCCTTACACCGGTACTGCTCTATTTCCTCATATTCTCCGTATATCCAGTGTTTTCCGCGTTCAAGATCAGCTTACACCGCTGGGGGCTGCTGGACCTCAACCGGCCGTTTATCGGTTTGACCAATTACCTGTGGGCCTTCAATGATCCGGTGTTTTGGGTCTCATTGAAAAACACGCTCTACTATGCCTTCTACTATGTACTGTGGGGGACACTGCTTGGCATGCTCCTGGCTGTGTTTGTCAACAGCCTGGTGGAGCCCTTTGTCACTGTGATGCGGGGAGTCATCTTCATGCCCGTAGTCACCTCGATGGTGGCTGTATCGCTGATGTTTGTATGGTTGTATCAGCCCATGTATGGAGTGCTCAATTACCTCCTCGGGTTTATTGGACTGGGGCCCTTCGACTTTTTGATGTCCACCACTCAGGTGATGCCCTCCATCGTAGCCATGAGTGTGTGGAAATCGGTGGGCTATACCATGGTCCTTTTCCTCGCGGGCTTGACCACTATCCCCGGGGAGCTGTACGAAGCTGCCAAGGTTGACGGCGCCTCAGGATGGCAGAGTTTTCTCCATATCACTTTGCCTTTACTGAAGCCCACCACACTGTTCGCCCTGGTGACAGGTATGATTGGAGGCTTTCAAGTTTTCACCCAGATATACGTGATGACAGGAGGCGGCCCGGGTACCGCCAGCCGCACCTTGGTGATGCATATCTATGAAACAGGGTTCAAATTCTTTGAAATGGGAAGGGCATCGGCACTGGCTTTCTTGCTCTTTGCTCTAGTACTAGTCATTACAATGCTTCAGCTCAAGTATTTACAGGCCGATTTCGAGTATTGAGTCGGGAGGGGTACCATTGCATAACCTCAAAGGCACGTTAAGAACTATGGTCAAGGCCGCTGCCTGCCTGGCCATCGGCGTTGTCATGCTGGCGCCGTTCATCTGGATGGTCTCCACCTCTTTTAAATACAATTGGGACGCCATCTCATTTCCTCCCAGGTTTTTGCCTACGGAGTTTGCCGGATTTGGATCATATAAGCGAGTCCTTACTGAGATCCCCTTCGCCAGGTTCCTATCCAACAGCGTAGTAGTAGCTGCAGCAGTAACTGCCGGTGTACTGTTTACCAGTTCTTTAGCGGGCTACATATTCGCCAAGTTCAATTTCTGGGGGAAAGAACAGATTTTCCTGGGAATCCTGGCGACGATGATGATTCCTTTCCAAGTCATCGTCATCCCGGTGTACATTCTGGTTTATCAGATGAAAATGCTCAATACCCTCTGGGCACTGATTATCCCCCGACTGGTCAGTGCTTACGGGATCTTCTTGATGCGCCAGTTCATGAGCGGCATTCCCACTGCACTAATCGATGCTGCCAGGATCGATGGCTGCAGCGAGTTCGGTATCTATGCCAAAATTGTCCTGCCCCTGTCTAAACCAGCCCTGTCGGCCCTGGGCATCTTTACTTTCATGGCCAGTTGGGACGATTTTCTCTGGCCTCTCCTGGTCCTGGATGATATGCCTAAGCGGACACTGCCCTTGGGGCTGGCCTTGTTTAGGCAGCAGTTCGGCATGATGGATTGGAATGTGATCATGGCCGGCACCCTGCTTTCCATATTGCCGGTGCTGATAGTCTTCTTTGCTGCCCAAAAGAACTTTATCGAGGGAATCACACTGAGCGGCATTAAAGGCTAGGTGCCGTTCAGGAGAAATGTATGTAGGCTCAGCGGAGATGGAGATGAAAGGGGTAGATGCCGGGTGACTGGGAGAGAGCGTCTCTTGGCAGCCTTACGGGGGGAGGAGGTTGACCGGATTCCCTGGTCTCCCTGCATGGATGGATACTATACCAGCTCCTTGCCGGAACAAGGCTACAATATGGATCTCATCGAGACACTGCGGTTCTTGCGCAGTGATATCATGGAACGCCATGTTCCTATCGTGGAGGCAGTATGTTCACAGGTGTCCGTCCGGGAGGTCAGCAGGGGAGATACCATCACCTATGAATATATGACTCCTGTAGGCACGCTAGTGGAAGAGAGAAAGCGTTCGGGTAAGACCATATACCGGAGCAAGTACTTGCTCCGCTCTGTTGAGGACATCAAGGTTTACCAGTACATCATTGAGCATACGTCTTATCAGCCGTGTTTTGATGAGTTCTTGGAACGGGACCGGTTTATCGGCGATGATGGCCTAGCAACTCCCTCGGGCAATCTAACTCCAATCCAGAGCCTGCTGCAGCACCTGATGGGAGTGGAGGGGGTTGTCTACAACCTGGCTGACTATCCTCAGGAGATGAATGAGCTTCTGGAAGCCATGCATCAGCATAACCTGAAATCCTATGGGCTCTTGGCCGAATCTCCGGCTCCAGTTGTGTTTACCTATGAGGATACCTCGACAACAGTTATGAGCGCAGACATGTACCTCACCTATTCAGCTCCCCAGTTGGATGAATATGCCAAGATCCTCCATGAGGGAGGCAAGGTGTTTATCACCCATATGTGCGGCAAGCTCAAGGGGTTTGCCCATCTTATTGGAGCCGGTGCCATGGACGGTGTCGATTCCCTCTGCCCGCCGACCACCGGCGATTTTTGGGCCCATGAAGCCCGTGGGCTTTGGGGCGAAGACAAGGTGATTATTGGCGGCATCGAACCTCCATCCCTGGTGTGGATGTCGGTGAGGGAGACTGTGGAGTATGTGACGGAGGTCCTAAACCGTATGGCCCCCGGCAAGGCCTTTATCTTAAGCAGCGGGGATGCCGTTGCCTACGGCACGCCCATTGAAAATCTCCTGGCTGTAACGGCCGTCATTGAACAAAGGGGTCAATATCCCCTCAAGGGGGATATCCGGCCGGAAGAGATTCTTCTGACCTAAGGGGCTGGCCAGCCCCTTATCTTGTTTCATCCAGCGGCTCCACTGTGGATTATTATCGCGGCAATTTGGGAACATCTTAAGCATTGGGACAGATGAGATCCCTGACCCCGGACCCAGGCAGGATAACAGGATTGACATGGCGTAAAGAATAAGACGGGGTTCGATTGGTAATCTTGGCCGTATAACATTTAGTGGAGGGATGACATAATGAATGAAGTTCAAAAAGCCCGTGAGCTTTTGCGCCAGTGGAAAGGCGATACTTACGCTTTCGGTTTAGGTGTTCTGGGCAAGACAGGAGAGTTTGCAGCTGAATTGGGCAAGACCGCGATGGTTATTGCCAACCGGGCCGATTGGATGAAGCCTACCGTGGATAGGGTGGTCAGCTCTCTGAAGGAAAACGGCGTAGAGCTAGTTCCCAATGAGATCGTGCCCGACGCGGCACCCAACGCTCCCCGGGAGGATGTCTACCGGCTGGAGACTTATATTCTCCACCACCAGCCTGATGTTGTAGTGGTGATCGGCGGGGGCAGCAGCATCGATGCAGCCAAGGCTGCCAACATGCTGGCCACCCTGGGGACCCATGATGCCGATATCGACCGGTATTTTGGCACCGGCGAGGTTACCAAGGCGCTAGAGGCAACCGGTAAAAAGCTGCGGCCCCTGATCGCTGTGGCCACTGCCGCCAGCTCCGGAGCCCATCTGACCAAGTATTCCAATGTCACCGACGTGGTTGCTGGGCAGAAGAAGCTGATCGTTGATGATGCCGTAGTACCCCAGCGGGCAGTATTTGACTATTCCATTACCAAGACAATGCCGAGAGGCTTTACCGCAGACGGAGCTTTTGACGGCGTTGCCCACTGCTTAGAGGTCTTCTTAGGCGCATCCGATGAGACCTTTGACAGAATTAAGGATGTAGCCCTCTTAGGGATTGAACTGGTAGTCAACAATGTCGAGAAGGTCATGGAGAATCCCACCGACGAGGCCGGCAGAGAAGCTCTTGGCCTGGCTACCGACTTGGGAGGCTATGCCATCATGATCGGCGGGACCAACGGCGCCCACTTGACCAGCTTCTCCTTGGTTGACCTTACCAGCCATGGACGGGCCTGCGCGTTGATGAACCCGTACTATACCGTGTTCTTTGCGCCTGCTGTTGAGAAGCAGCTGCGGCTGATAGGAGATATCTATCGGCGGGCCGGCTTGATCAGCGAGGATCTTGACAAGCTCTCCGGCAGAGACCTGGGTATCGCGGTAGCCAACGGCATGGTGGAACTGAGCCGCCGCGTCGGCTTCCCCACTAAGCTCACCGATCTAGAAGGATTTACCGATGCGCATATTGAGCGGGCCCTCACTGCTGCCAAGGATCCCCAGCTGGACATGAAGCTGAAGAACATGCCGGTACCCTTGAATGCGGATTTGGTGGATGAGTACATGGCGCCTATTCTGGAAGCAGCCAAAGTGGGCGATTTCAGCTTGATCAAGAATATGGCGTAAGGCAGGAATGACAGGCAGGATAATCGAATTATGAAGCCTCCGCAGGTTTAGAGGCGATTGAGATAGGCAGGTAATAGACGTTCTTATACCTGCCTATCTTGGTGTTGCTATCACATAGTTGGAGCCCTCGTTCTAGCAGAGACTCGGGGGCATAAATTGCAAAAATAATCCGAAGTGACTGTAATATATACAGCAACATTATGCAAAGGAGTGTATAAGTATAGATATTACAGTTTGATTAATATAATAGCAGGACATTTGTCCTAGGAGTTGAAGCCTATAATAAGGACTTTTTTAGTCTGCATTTTGACAGTACCGGGGGGTAGGGAACTTGACCCTTTGCAGGAACAATGAACAGGTCTTGCGGCATATACGCTGGCGTTCCACAGCACATTTTCTGGGGGAAGGCTCCCACTTCCCGCGGCTTGTCTGGGGATTCATTATTGCCATCATGATCTTAGTGGCTGTGCAGAGCCGGAACGTGGAGCCGAAAACATGGATTCCGGCGTTCCTGTGGTTTCACGCAGCTGTCAGCTGCGCAGTCTGGGTCGCGGCCACCATGCAGGGTTCTTGGGCCTTAAGCTGGGTAGGGTACTATACTGCTTGGATCGCCCTCTCTGGGATTGTGATTAGTTCTCCGGCGACCTTTAGCCTTGGATATGTGCTGATGCTGGTGGGCCTGGCACTTTCTGCTCTAGACATGCCCTCCCGTCCTGGTTTTATGGCCTTGTCCTTATGGGCGGCGTCTATCCTGATGGCCGTTGAGGGAAGGGAGCTTAACGAGGTTTTGCCCTCCAATGCGGCATCCATTGCCATACTGATCTTTGTGCTGGTTAGTGTGCTCTTGCTGCAGAGCCTCAGCCTTTTGGAGAGCATCTATCGGCGGGGATTCTGTGATGACCTTACCGGCGTCGGCAGCAGGCGGATGCTGGGATGGCTGAGCAAAACGGCATTGACTGAGGCGAACCGGCGAGGCCAGCGGCTGAGCCTCCTGCTGCTGGACCTGGACAATTTCAAGCGGGTCAATGATCACGGCGGCCATGCCTTGGGAGACGCTGTACTGGAGAAGTTTGCCAAGTTTATCCATGGGGAGATTCGCTCAGAGGATATCCTCTGCCGCTACGGCGGTGATGAGTTTGCCATCTTGTTGAGGAATACTGATCACAAGAATGCCGTAGCAGCAGCTCAGCGCCTGAGAAAACGGGTAGCAGACGTTTTCAGCCAGGAGTTGTCAGAGTGTCCCATCAGCATCTCCGTTGGGGTAGCAACCTATCCTGAACACGGCGCCAGTTTGACAGAGCTCTTGAACAAAGCGGACAGGGCCCTCATGGCTGGAGCTAAACTCCAGGGCAGAAACAG
>LFTN01000029.1:0-1066 GCA_001513495.1 Clostridiales bacterium DTU087 | reverse complement strand
ATGAAGAGAGTATAGCATCTATGGCGAGGATGGTGGAGTTGGCAGGGGCATTGGGTACAGCCATGGGCCTTTCTGAAGACATGCAGGCTGTCTTAATGCAAGCTGCAGCTTTACATGATGTGGGCAAAATCGCTGTGCCGAAAGACATACTAAACAAGGCCGAACCCTTAAGTTTGAAAGAGCAGCAGGCCGTGATGCAGCATGCAGAAATCGGTGCGGCCATCTTGGCCAATTTAAATGTTGATGAGGATGTAATAAAAGCCATCCGCCACCTTCACGAGTGGTGGAACGGCGAAGGCTACCCCGATGGCCTGCGGGGAGAAGAAATACCCACCGCTGCAGCCATCTTGGCAGTGGCAGACGCCTATGATACCCTGACGCGGCCGGGCCCCCATGGAGAGGCCCGCACTCCCACAGAAGCCGTACAGGAGATACTGCGGCGCTCCGGCCAGCAGTTTAGCCCTCATGTCGCAGCCAAACTGCCGAAGGTGCTGGAACGGGCATCCTAGGCAGCGTACCCGTTACAGGTGTAGGCTTTAGGTACTTCCCTAATCTTGCTTCTCCATTGTGATTGTTACATTGCCAGGCAGAGCCAACTCGCAAAAGGCCTCGTATGCTTTGATGATCCCAGTGGGCACTGGGCAGGCAGCATGGAGCCTGCAAGCCTCCGCCGCCTGAAAGATGGGATTCTTACTGAAGCGGCCTGCAGCGGCCATCAATTGGTCAACTTCTTCAAGGTATGGTGCAAGGCTCTGAACCAGCTGGCAGTCGCTGCTTAGCATAATCTGATAATCCCCATCCATCGCACCCTTCAGTATGAGCTCAGTCCCCATGCCGCAGATACCGGCTGCTATCCTTACTGTGACTTGCATTGATGACAGGGCCTCCTCCATGGGCTTTTTCAACGTTATCCTTAACCACTACTTTAGCGCTGCTGCGGCAGAGTCCTGCACCAAGACACAATTTACAAGGAAAATCAAATGGGATGTGCCTTTACGCGGTATAAGTGGTGGCAGCAACGAGCTGCCATAGATGTAAATTCTGCAAAATGGGGCTTGACACGATT
>LFTN01000210.1:6894-7457 GCA_001513495.1 Clostridiales bacterium DTU087 | reverse complement strand
TGGACGAGATCGCCGACTTCACCAAGCACCATGTCCCAATATTCCAGCTTGATTTCCAGCACCTTATCCATGACCATGCATGCCTTGTCGGGATTGCAGGCAAGGTCAATCAGGAAGTCTTCATAGCTTTCGAGCCAGTTCCCTGTGTGAAGAAACCCGTTTCCCATTGTTCCAGCCATGAGCACCGCTCGTCCAGATTCCCGAAGCCTGATTGCTTCTCCCCTTAACCCTTCGATCCTAGCGGGATCACGGGGATTGGGCCAGGGGTATTTACCCAAATCCCCAATATCGCATCCCTGAAGAGGGTATTGTCTGATGTCGTAGTAGTGACCGCCTTCCTTCGGCATGCTCCATTTGATGCCCCACTCGTCGAAGTAGCTCCAATACCTGCCTTCATCCTCAATTTGAAGTCTCCACCCAGATGGGCTTCGAGGAAACATGCCCTTGGTATCGATATCCCACAGATTACAGAGCGTCTCTCCTACTTCCGCCAATTGGGAAGACAGCGATGTAATCCTAACTTCTTCTTCGATGCCCAGATGGTTCAGCAGAGCCTGATAAGC
>LFTN01000210.1:0-6846 GCA_001513495.1 Clostridiales bacterium DTU087 | reverse complement strand
CCCACGCGGGGTTTGGATCGTGCGGCTAGAACACCTATGAAGCTAGGGCCTTATGACAACCTTCATCGCATTGCCGCTTTCCTTGTTCAGCATAACATCGAAGCCCTCGTGCAGCCTTTCTAGCGGGAACGTGTGGGTGATAAGCGGCTGCACCCGTACTGCGCTCTCTGCCACTAGCCGTATTGCCTCCGGATAATCCTCATACTTGTTGTTGGCAGAAACCGTGATGGTGCGCTCACCGGCCAGGTCTAGACAGTTGAGCTGAATCGACTGCTCTTTGACAGCCAGGCATACCAGGGTACCTCCCCTAGCTAAGCGCTTCAAAACCGCACCAAAGGATTCAGCGCTCCCCACTGAATCGAATATTACATCGAACCCTTCTGGAGCCATTTGGCGCAACTTCTCGTATCCTACCTCACCTTCTTGGTTGAGGAAGACATGATCAGCTCCTACTTCCTGGGCAATTTCGAGAGGCTTTTTCAAAACATCGATGCATGTCACACTGGCAGCACCGTAAACCTTGGCCATCTGTAATACCATTAGCCCGATGGGCCCGCATCCGTTGACAAGAACCTTATCTCCCTCACGAATGTTGCTGCGTTTGACGGCATGGAGCGCAACCGCCGCTCCGTCTAGGAGTACTCCTTCATCAAAGGATATGGAATCCGGCAGTTCAAAGACTTTGTCGTTCCACACAGTGCAATATTCGGCCATCCCGCCTGGGCAGAACTCCCTGTCCTTCCACCCTGCTCCATGGCCCAGATGCTCTGTAAACTCACATAGGTTCTCTCGATCGGTAAGGCAGTACTTGCACTTGCCGCAACCCTTAAATGCCAAAACACCGACCCTCATTCCCCGCTTTAGGACTGGATGGCCCTCGGGACAAGACTCTATAATCCCCGCCACCTCATGCCCTAGAGCAATGTTTGGCGGGTTCTCTTTTTGTACGCCTAGAGTGTGAAGAGACCAAGGGTTCTCGCCCAGATAGTAACGAATGTCACTTCCACAAATGCCGCAAGCCTTCACTCGAATCAGTACTTCATCAGGCCTCGGTTTAGGAACCGGTATGTCCTGTAGCACAAGATCACGAACACCTCTAAGAATCGCTGCTTTCACTGCATCACATCCTTTTCAATAGTTTATTTGGGTTCTGGTTAGAGTCTCGACCCTCTTGTTCCACACACGACTATCCCAACTCTCCCCACCGCTCCCGCAAGACTTTGTAAGCCTCCCTTACCGCACCGGCAGACTTATGCATATGGTGTTTCACAGCCTCCTCAGCCTGGTCCGGATCCCGTGCTGCCAAAGCCTGCAGGATTGAAGCGTGTTCAGCAATTGTCTCTTCAACACGTTCTGGGATTGCGTTGGAAAGAATCCTGACTCTATGTATGTGTGCATTGAGGTTCTCGACCATTTGCACGAGCTTTGGACTACCGCTCTGCTGCAAGAATGCTCGATGCAACTCGACGTCAAAATCGAATTCATTGATACGGTTGCCCTGTCGCAATTCGAAAACCAGTTTATCAAATCTATACAGAAGATCCTCAATTTCAGCAGGCGGCATTCTCACTGCCGCAAGACGAACTGCTAGTCTTTCAAGATACTCACGGATCAGGAAAACCTCTTCCAGCTCCTCAAGGGAGATATCGGCTATCTGATATGCTCCTTGAGGCCCCCGTACAATCAGCCCCTCCTGTGCAAGTCTCTGCAAGGCCTGCCTTATAGGAGTACGGCTCATCCTAAGCTGCGCTGAAAGCAGCCTTTCGGATAATACAAAGCCTGGAGTATAGCGACCCTCAACAATCCCTCGCTTAATAGCCTGATAGCTCTGTTCGAACATCGTCTTATCTACTAAGCTAATGACGATCTCACCTCCTGTTGGACATCATGCTGCAGCCGAACGTTGGCACGACCGAAATCACGAAGCTGCGCACAATTCAATCCATCCATGCTCTACCTCGTCAGCATAACGCTCATCTTCGCGGACATTCGGCTGTTCAAGAGCCGAAACCTTTCCTTCCACCCTAAAGCCTATATTTTCGACTATGACAATGAACAAGACGCTTCTGAAGTCTACGTAGGCTCGTCGAATCTATCCAGTTCGGCTCTTGTGACTGGTGTTGAGTGGAACTATCGATTAAAGCGGCAGACTGCGCCGGCAGATTGTGAGCGATTCTCCGAAGAATTTGAGCGCCTCTGGAAGTCTGAGGCGGAGAATATTCAGGAGAAAACCCTGAGAGCCTATGCCATAACATGGAGACAGAATGCTCTGACCAAGAGAGAGTCTCCTCCCCACTCACCAACCCCGGAGGAGAAGCCCGAACCCCGCGGTGCCCAAATTGAAGCTCTCTACTACCTACGTCAAGCTAGAGAGGAAGGTATAAACAAAGGCCTTGTCATAGCTGCGACAGGAGTGGGCAAGACATACCTAGCGGCCTTCGACTCTAAAGCCTTCAAGCGCGTCTTGTTTGTAGCCCACAGAGAGGAGATCCTAAGGCAAGCTGAGAAATCCTTCCGCAACGTAAGACCCGATGCTGCCATTGGCTACTACAGCGGGGGCAAATATGACACAGACTGCGATATCTGCTTAGCCACTGTTCAAACACTGTCGAGGCAAGAACACTTATCTAAGTTCGCTAAGGACCATTTCCAATATATGATCATCGACGAGTTCCATCACGCCGCAGCCGACTCGTACCGATCCCTGCTCCAGCACTTCCAACCCGGATTCCTGCTGGGACTGACTGCAACTCCTTTCCGCACAGATAACAGAGATATCTATGAGCTCTGTGACGATAATGTCATCTACGAGATTCGTTTGAAAGAAGCCATAGGCAGAGGCCTGCTTGTGCCTTTCCATTACTACGGCGTCTATGATGAGAAGGTCGATTACTCTCGGGTGCGGATCAGCAGAGGGGTGTATGTTACTGAGGACCTGGAGCGGGAGCTCTCGAGGATAGAGCGGGTCGACCTGGTCCTGGAGAAATATAAGCAGATGGCCGGCCGCCGGACTCTGGGCTTCTGTGCCGGTATTAAGCATGCCGAGTATATGGCCAAGTACTTCAGTGAAAGAGGCGTACCGTCAGTCGCTGTTCACAGTCAAAGCTCCAGTTCTCGCTACACAGTCGACCGCAAGACCGCCGTGAGGCAGCTGAGCCAGGGCAAAATTAGCGTGGTTTTCGCTGTGGATATATTCAACGAGGGAGTAGACATCCCGTCCTTAGATACCGTGATGTTCCTCAGACCAACGGAATCATATACCGTTTTCCTTCAGCAGCTGGGAAGGGGACTGCGGCTGCACGAAGGCAAAAGCCACCTGACTGTGCTGGATTTTATAGGAAACTATAAGCGGGCCCACTACATTCCTTATCTCCTATCGGGTAAAAATCCGGATGCAGTAGAGGATTGGAAGTCTATAACGGCCAGGTCCATTGAATATCCTCCGGGGTGCCTTGTCCAGTTCGATTTTCGGGTCCTTGACCTATTTGATGAACTAGCAAAGAGAGATCCCCTGCAGAAGCGCATGAGAGACGAGTTCGTGGTCTTGCAGGAAAGACTCGGGCGC
This sequence comes from Clostridiales bacterium DTU087, assembly GCA_001513495.1. GTDB lineage: Bacteria > Bacillota > Limnochordia > DTU087 > DTU087 > DTU087. The sequence goes on along the minus strand of LFTN01000210.1, from coordinate 3,281 downwards.
CGCCCCTGGAGATACGACATGTATCAAGGTTCAGACATTCTGATGCGGCATTATCTGCAAGACGGCTGGCTGCGGTTCCTAGGATCGGTAGATGCTCTTAATGATGAAGAAAAAACCTGGCTTGGAACCCCGGCTGAGGAGTTCTTAAGAGATCTGGAAAGGACAGGGATGAGCAAGTCCTACAAAATACCTACGATCAGTTCTCTGATCACTTCTGACGGCGAACTATCCATGTCGGTACCTCTAGACAGGGTTGGAGAGACATTCCAGGAATACTACGTCACCAGCAAGCTGCATCAACAGGATCTCCAGGACAAGAGCAACCGGGACTGGGCAACGTGGACTACAGAACAGTTTACCCGTCTTGCCAGAAGGAATCCTGTCCACTTCTTGTCCCACAGCCGATTCTTCCATTATGACGAGATTAACCGAGTTTTTAGCCTGGATGAGTCCCTGCGTCCATACGCCGGCCCCAGATTAGTGCTGCATATCAAGGATATTCTTAAGTATAGGGAAACCAGGTATTTCGCGAAGCGTTATCGAGTTCAAGACAACGATAGAGGTGACTAGTCCGAAGATAGGGGGAGAAGTACGTTGCCTTACTATAGCAAACTGGTGAGAGACCGCATCCCTGAGATTATTCAGGCCGCTGGCAAGAAGTGTGCTACTGCGGTTCTCGAGGATTCAGAATACCTAGCCCAACTGGAAAGAAAACTCACCGAAGAATGGGATGAGTATCTGACCTGCACGGATGTTCGCGGTCAAATCGAGGAACTCGCCGATATCCTCGAGGTAGTCTATGCCATTGCCCAGGTAAAGGGCGTAAGTATCGAGGAGCTTGAGGCAATTCGTGCCAAGAAAGCTGAGGAAAGAGGAAGCTTTAGGGAAAAGATCCTTCTCCAATGGGTTGAGGATTAACGTGTGTAAGCTGATCTATCGCTTCTATTCAAGACTCCGCGTATAGGGAAAGGGGATTACTCCATATGAACGCAAATGTCATAGAAGAACTCGAGCGCCGACGACATATGTTCAATCAGATCATCCAAGCTTACCCAACCGGTAGAAACGTACCACCGGGATTCCTCAGGGGCCTACGGGTGTACAGCGGGCAACAGGGCATATATTTTGACAAGGCCAATACATCGGGGATTCTAGGCGCCAAGGAGAGCATCACCGTCAGCGTTCTGCATACGGGGCACCACTAACCCGATGATTTTTCAGATAGATACCTTCTCTACCATTATCCAGATACTAGACGCGCGGGCCATGATGAAGCTGAGGTCCGCGCGACGAAGAACGCTTGCCGGGTTGGGATGCCCATATTCGTGATAAGCTACTCCCAGGCGCATTCTGATTTGCGAGATATTTTTCTAGGATTTGTGGAAGGATGGGACGATGCGTCCAAGGTATTTCTTATCACCATTTACTCGCATTGGGTTGAGAGAAGTCAATATCCCCACGTGCTTCCAGAGAAGCTACCACCCTTTCAACTTGCAGATCAAATTCAGGCGCAAGAGTCCAGTTCACCAAAGCACAATAGCAATCAGCCTCTGTTCAAATTCAGGGTTCTGCAGAGGTATGGCCCCAAATGCGCTGTGTGTTCAGTCGATAGGAAGGAAATGCTGCGAGCAACTCATCTGCGACCTGTAACTAACGATGGCTCTGATGATCCTCGCAACGGGCTCATTCTATGTGCAAACCATCACCTGGCATTTAACGCGAACCTGTTTGCCTTCGACAACTCCACGCTCAATGTCGTCTTCAGACCACAAGGGCCAAATGCACACGACCTGCAAATCACTGTCGATTCGCTCAGGTCGCTGCCCGAGCTGCCAGACCAGAGGGCTCTGGCTTGGCGATACAGATACTGGAAAAGGGTTCTCGGATTGTAGTCCGCAAGACAGATTATATCTGCCCGCGCTCCTTGAGTGAGATCTAAATCATTCTTACTAGATAACGCCTTACTGCGTTACGTTCTTGCCGCGTCGGAAATTCCACGCGGCGTCGACAAAGCTATCTATGACCTTAGGACAAGAATTGAAGTAGATGTGAGCATAGCTTGCTACAACATTCTTGTGCTGATAGCCATCAACAAACTCCCGGCCATCACTTGTTCTACCTGTGTAGAAGTCCGGTGAAAGCCCAGAGTCTACCACTCGGGATTGGTGGAACTCCTGCCCGCGAATCACTGTCCCCGCAGGACCAAGTAAGGAATCACGGCTTGTCGTCAACTCGATGTAGCGGATCTGCAGATATGCCGGGTCCATAACAAAGTCAATAGGCAGGACATCAGTCATTGAGTAAGTCTTGCCGTCAAAACCAGTCAGGGAGCGCCCAAGATAAATCAATCCACCGCACTCGCCGTAGATCGGCATCCCCAGCTCGGCAGCTTTACGCAACTGCACCGCCAAATCGGTATTATCTGCAAGCTGCGTAGCAAAGCTCTCCGGATAGCCACCGCCGATATATACGGCATCTGTATCAGGCGGCAGTGTATCGCCAGCGACGGGAGAGAATTCCACAATTTCAAACCCCGCCGCCTTCAGCGCTGCCAAATTCTCCTCATAGTAGAAGCAGAACGCGGCGTCACGGGCCACAGCCAGACGGAGCCTTTGGGTGTAGGTTGAGAGCTTCGCAGCTTGCGCCTCATGACTTGCTTTGGGCCTTAGCGATAGTCCAAAGATCTTGTCAACGTCGAGCTGTTCCGCCACACGTCTTAAGCCGCTGTTACTCTCACTTCCGGGGTTTTCATATGTAGTAATAAGCCCCAGATGGCGCTCCGTAACTTCAAGGTCTGGGTCGTCACTGACAATTGACAGCACACGCTTCCAACGTTCCTCACCGACCGCTTTCCTGATCAAGGTGGCGTGCACTACGCTTCCCAACCGTCCACAGCGATTCAGAATGAAGCCGGCAATCTTCACGTTTGGGTCGAATGAATCTATGCCATCCATGATTGCTGCGGTGGTACGGGTCATTCCATATACGTCGATGACCACAACAACAGGTACACCGAGGATCGCGGCAATATGGGCAGCACTGCCCTCCCCCGTGCCGTTGGCACCGTCAAACAGCGCGCCCATCCCCTCGATAACGGCAACGTCAGCTTTCTGACTCCATCGGGAGAAAACCTCACGGATTCCATGCTCGCCCATCATCCAGAAGTCCAGGTTTATGGATGGCTTACCGACAATAGCAGAGTGGTACATAGGATCGATGAAATCCGGTCCGATCTTAAATGGTTGAACTGACAATCCCTTGGCCTTGAGGGCAGCAAGCAG
>LFTN01000133.1 GCA_001513495.1 Clostridiales bacterium DTU087 | reverse complement strand
CCTAGTAGATTTCAGTGTGGATGAAGCCGGAAATATCATAGGTGAGTATTCCAACGGATTAACCGAAGTGCTGGGCCAGATAGCCACTGCTGTGTTTAACAACCCCGGCGGCCTTTCCCGGGCAGGCGATACCACCTATGTGATGTCGGCCAATTCGGGAGAACCCAAGGTACGTCAGCCTGGTACAGGCTCCAATGGGAAAATCACTCCCGGCTCCCTTGAGATGAGCAATGTGGATCTGTCCCAGGAGTTTACCGACATGATCGTTACTCAACGGGGGTTCCAGGCCAACTCTCGGATTATCACTACTTCCGATGAGATGCTTCAAGAGCTGGTAAACCTCAAGCGTTAGAGTTGGCTGTAGCAGGATAGGGCTTTCGGGACGGGGAGAGGGAGGTAGTCCCCTCCCCAGCCCGTGTCCTTAAGAAGCTCGCGGAGGCAGCAGAAGGAGTACGCTTCTGGGCGTATGATGTCAAGGGGCTCCGCTTTAGAAAGGGGGGCTAGGGCGGTGTTTAAGCCCGTCCGCAGATAATGGATTTAGCAACTATCATTGGGCTAATCGGAGGAACTGTGCTGATTGGCATGGCCATCGCCACCGACGGAAGTCTGGCTGGTTTCTTGAATGTGCCGTCCATCATGGTGACACTAGGCGGCACCATAGCAGCTACCTTTGTCAACCACTCGTTCACCGATATAACCAGGGTCATAGCTCTGTTGAGGATTGCATTCACTGAGCGGGGCTACTCGGGACGGGACCTAATTGACCAATTGGTGGCCTTGGCGGAGAAGGCCCGCCGGGAGGGTCTCTTGGCTATGGAGGAAGAAGCTGCACAGATTCAAGATGGCTTCTTGCGCAAAGGCATTCAGTTGATCGTAGACGGTACCGATCCGGACTTGGTTCGCAATGTCTTGGAAATCGAGCTTGCATTTCAGGAAGAACGCCATCGCGCCGGTCAAGGCATTTTTGAGGCTATGGCCAATTATGCGCCGGCCTTTGGTATGCTCGGCACCCTCATCGGCCTTATCAATATGCTGGCCAACATCGATGATGTGAATAAGATTGCGCCAGGTATGGCCTTGGCATTGGTTACCACCTTCTATGGCGTGCTGTTGGCTAATCTGGTTTTCCTGCCCATCGCAGGAAAACTCCGCAAGCGTAGTGATGAAGAGGTGCTGTACCGGCAGATCATGTTGGAGGGGATTTTGTCTATTCAAGCCGGCGAGAACCCGCGTCTCGTTGAAGAGAAACTGACGGCTTTTCTGCCGCCGCAAGAGCGGTTGAGGAGCCGCGCCCGTGCATCCGAGGAAGAGGTGGCTGGTTTGGGTACCCGGACGGTGAGATCAAATGTCTAGCCGCTATCGACGCAGGCGGGAAGAGAGTAAGGGTGGTGCATCTTGGCTGACCACTTATGGGGACATGGTCACCCTCCTTCTAACCTTCTTCGTCTTGTTGTACTCATTCTCCACTGTTGATGCCCAGAAGTTTATGAGCCTGGCATTGGCTCTGCAGGGAGCCTTGGGAGTCCTTCCCGGCGGCCAGACTGTATCAGTGGCCCCGCAGCCAATCAGCAGGGACGGCAGCCCTTCCCGGGAGGAGCTGCAGCAGATCCAAGCGATTTTCGAGCAAATGCAGAGGCTTGTTGCCCAGGGGGAGCTTTCCGGCACAGTGGAATTGATTCAGGAAGAGAGGGGCCTGGTGGTCAGGTTTGCCGAGCGGGCGTTTTTCGATCTGGGCAAAGCAGAACTTCGCCCGGATACCCTGTCGGTATTGGAGAGAATTGCCGAAGTCTTAAGGCCGCTGCCCAATCACGTGCGGGTAGAAGGTCACACCGACAATCTGCCCATCAGAACTGAACGGTTCCCCTCTAATTGGGAACTGTCTACGGCACGGGCGACCAGTGTAATTCGCTATTTGATCGAGGAGCAGCAGCTTGACCCTGAACGCCTGTCTGCCGCCGGATACGGGGAATACCGGCCCATTGATACCAATGACACGGCAGAGGGCAGGGCCCGCAATCGCCGAGTCGATTTGGTGATTTTGAGGCTAGGCCTGAGTGGCGCAGAACCATTAGGCGCGATGGAACAGCAGATAGAGCAGTCTGAGTCAATCTGATTGCGGCCGTGTACGGCTTTGTGGGGATGAGCGGTTATTTTTTTGGGTTGGGAGGATGTCCAGGTGGCGGAGAGGTTTGAGATCGACCTTAGAGTTATCATTATGGCGGTGGCTTTGGTGGTTATTGCTGCTATGGGCAGTGCCTACATAACATTCCTTGTCTTCTCTCGGTCGGCCAATGTTGCCAGCGGACAAGGACCAGTGGAGAAGGAAGCCGTCGGACCAATTCACGAAATCGGCGAGTTCACAGTTAATCTCATGGTACCGCCGGGTTTTGCACCCCGGTTTGTGCGCACCGGAGTGGCGGTAGAGGTCAGTGACAAGAAGGCGTTAACAGAACTAAGCGAGCGGGAAGCTCAAGTCCGGGACGCGGTGATAGGTGTCCTCCGAAGCAAAACCCACGATGAAATCAACGGTACTGCAGGTATGGAGACACTACGCCAGGAGATCGCTGCTTCCATTTCGGCGCTGCTTCGGTCGGGTAATGTGGTCAATGTCTTCTTCACAGACCTGGTTGTGCAGTAGGTGTTAGGAGAGGGTGAGGGTTTTGGTAAGGTCGGCATTGGTGCAGCCGGGCGGGGAGGACCAACTGAGGTTCTCTAGCACGGCAATTCCAGATGGAGATACTGCAGTTTTCAATGAACTGGCCAAGGCAGTAACCATGGCGGTAGAGCCGTGGCTGAGGGAAGCCCTGCAAGGGGAAGTACTAGCCGACACCTCAGGGCTGCGTTTTATAAGAAGCCCTCTAGAAGAAGACAGAACCCAAGTGATGGCCTGGCAGACACACCTGATGGGCGACATCCAGGAAGCAGTGCTTTTGAGGATGCCGGAGGCCCATGCTCAGTATTTGGCGGGTTCGGGAGGGCGGCTCGGAGATGCTGCAGCCCTAACTTCATTACTGGCAGGTTGGATGAAGATGTGGTTTGCCACCGTCGGCCAGCTCCTGGGCTGGGAACTTGATGCCCATACCGTGTATTTGGAGGAGGCGCCCCAGTCGTATAATGATGTGCTGCCTTGGGCGGATAGGGAAATAACAGCGGTCCTTACTAGTGGATGGACCTTTGCTGATGGCGGTGTAATTTTGCTGGAATACTGGCTGCCTGTGAGTTTGATCAGGGACATCGCCCAGCAGCTCTATCGGGTGGAAAAGCTGCAGGAACTAGGTGGCCATCGCAATATCCGGGAAGGTATAGTAAGGGCATATCGTCCGCAGAAGGCGGCTCGCATGGGGTTTTCTCCGGTACTGCCGGTGGAGTTTACAGCCCTGGAGGAAAGGCCGACTCGAGACAAGGATTCCGATATCAAGCTGGTAGGGGACGTAGTCCTGTCCATGGCAGTAGAGCTGGGCAAGACTGAACTGAGCATCGGCGAGCTCTTGGATACAAAAGCTGGGGAGATAGTTCTGCTGGGCAAGATGGCCGGCGAGCCGATGGAGCTGACTTTGAACGGCCACTACATTGCCAGGGGGGAAGTGCTGGTCTTAGATGATCGCTTAGGTATCCGCATTAGTGAGATCATCAGCCCTGCCGATCGACTGGAGCGTGCCCAGATAGGTGGTGCTTAAAAGGTGGCAGAAGTAGAACCGCTTAGCACCTGGGACATGATGGTTTACGGTTCTAGAGTCCTCTTGGCATTGGTCGTAGTGATACCACTTTTGTACTATGGGCTCCGGGTCATCGGCCGCAGGGTCACAGTCAGCCGCAGCATTCACGGTTACATAGAAATCGTGGATGTCTTGCACCTGGGAGGAGGCAATCAGCTGTTGCTGGCCAGGGTGGCTGCCAGAGTGCTGCTGCTGTCGGTGAGCAAGGACAGAACCTCGCTCTTGTGGGAGGGCCCTGCAGAAGAGTTTGACTTTAAAGCACGTCCAATGCAGGATAGACTGCCACCTGACTTGCGGCAGTGGGTGGAGCGGTGGCGAAAGGGACAACGGGGAGATGGGCAGGGTGATGATGGCTAAACGTGGATTTAGATGGCTCTTAGTCAGTATGCTAGTATTGCTGTTTGCCTATGCCTTGTCCGGGCAGGCGGCGGCCCAGATAGCGCCGGTACTGCCGAGGATCAGCGTTGGGGTGGAGCCGGCAGAAAACCCTGAGGATATCGCCATCAGCTTGCAGATCCTGGTGCTGCTGACAGTCCTGGCCTTGGCACCGGCGATTCTGATCATGATGACCTCCTTCACCAGGATAGTGGTTGTCCTGTCCTTTGTCCGCAACGCCCTGGCAACCAATCAAATGCCTCCCAACCAAGTGCTGATCGGGCTTGCACTGTTCTTAACCTTTTATGTGATGGCACCTACTTGGCAGGTGATTAACGAGACGGCTTTGCAGCCCTACCTGCAGGGTGAGATCGCCCAAACCGATGCTCTGAACAGAGCTTTAGAGCCAACTCGGGAATTCATGTTTCAAAATACGCGGGAAAAGGATCTTGAGCTGTTTGTCAATCTCTCTCGGACACCTAGACCCGCCGATCCCAGTGAGGTTCCTACCCATGTACTGATACCGGCTTTTGTAGTCAGTGAGCTCAAAACAGCCTTTCAGCTGGGATTTATCATCTTTGTGCCTTTCTTGGTTATAGACCTGATTGTCGCCAGTGTATTGATGTCTATGGGTATGCTGATGCTGCCGCCGGTTATGATTTCACTTCCCTTCAAAATACTCTTGTTTGTGATGGTAGACGGCTGGCATCTGGTGGTCCGCTCACTGCTGTTGAGTTATCGCTAGGCGTAGCTGGGAGCGGCGGCATAGTTGAAGGAGGCGAGTGGTCTTGACAGAGCTCACTATCTTGAAAATAGCCCGCGAAGCTTTGATGACTGTCCTCATGGTGGCGGGCCCTGTACTGACTTTGAGTTTGCTGGTTGGGCTCTTGGTCAGTATCTTTCAGGCAACAACCCAGATTCAGGAACAGACCCTGACCTTTGTGCCCAAGATTTTGGTGGTTCTAGGGGCTACTGTCTTGCTGGGGCCATGGATGCTGCGGATCATGATCGACTTTACCAACCGTCTGTTTATGAACATGACGCAGTTTATCGGGTAGGTTGGTATTGATGAATGAACTAATGCTGTATTTTATTGGGTTTTTTCCAGTGATGGTGCGGATATCCGGACTGGTGATGGCTGCACCCATCATTGGCGGAAGGGGAGTACCTGCGCAGGTCAAAGTGGGGCTGACTCTCGTTACCACTATAGTGTTGTACCCTGTCTTGTCTGTTCCGCCGGCCCCTGCGGCAGTGCCTGCCTATTTTGCAGTCATTATTAGGGAGCTTTTGGTGGGCTTAGGACTGGGTTTTGCGGCGACATTGGTCTTTTCTGCCATCTATCTGGCAGGTCAGCTGATTGACGTACCCATGGGATTTGGCATGGTCAACGTAGTTGACCCCCAGAGCGGGATGCAGGTGCCGATTCTTGCCCAGTTTCAATATATCTTAGCTGCTTTGATTTTTTTTAGTGTCAGAGGCCATCACGCCCTTTTCCAGGCCCTAGCGGCAAGTTTTGCACTGATTCCTATGGGAGAAGGTTTGCCCAGGATCGGCTTGCCTGGAGCTGTGGTGGAGATATTTGCCAGCATGTTCTATCTGGGAGTCAGATTGAGCCTGCCGCTGGTGACGGGGATGGTCTTGGCCGATGTGGCATTGGGGATTATCGCCAGGGCCGTGCCCCAGGTCAATGTGTTCATGTTGGAGTTTCCTGCCAAGATCTTACTGGGGCTGCTGCTCCTGTTGGTGCTGGTGCCTGGCTATGTGACAGTCCTGGCTAGGGTTTTCGGCGTGCAGGGTGAACTTGCCAGTGTGCTGGAGGCCTTTATGGCCGCTTTTTGAGTTTGGAGCGATTACGATGCCGATGGATCTTCGGATCAACCTTCAGCTTTTTGCAGATGGCAAGACGGAGCCAGCTACACCCCGCCGGCGGGAAGAAGCTAGGGAGAAGGGGCAGGTGGCCAAGAGCCAGGAACTCAACACTGCTCTGCTGCTTTTGGGCATGGCACTGCTTGTGGGCATCAGCGGGGAGTGGTCTATCAATAGGCTGGCTGTTTTTGTCCGCCAAGTGCTGGGGGATGGCTTAGGCACAGTAGAGTTCTCTGTGGCCGGCCTTCAGGGGCTGCAGTCATATGCAGTCTTGTGTATTGTGGCTGTAGCCGGCCCAGTGATGGCTGCCGCTTTAGTCTTGGGTCTGTTCAGTCAGTTCATCCAAGTAGGCTTCAATTTCACTACCCAGCCGCTGACTCCGCAGCTAACGAGGCTGAACCCAATGGAGGGAGCTAAGCGGATTTTTTCCAAACGGGCTTTTATGGAGCTCCTCAAGTCTTGCCTAAAGATCGCCATCGTCGGCTTTGTTGCCTATACGGCAATCGGCAGCGATGTAAATAGGCTGCAGGCATTGTTGTGGGTTGAACCCGTTCAGGCAGCCGCCTTTACCATGGAAGGAGTCCGCAAAATCGGTCTGTGGACTGGTACCTGCCTGCTGGCCCTTGCTGCCATTGACTATCTCTACCAGCGGTGGGAGTATGAAGAAAGCTTAAAGATGAGCGTCCAGGATATCAAGGACGAGCTCAAGGAGACAGAGGGGGATCCCCTGATCCGCTCAGCCATCCGGGCCCGCCAAAGGCAGATGGCCAACCGCCGGATGATGCAGGCAGTGCCTGCAGCCGATGTGGTGATTACCAACCCCACCCATTTTGCTGTGGCACTCAAGTATGATGCAGCCAGTATGGCTGCCCCCATGGTTGTGGCCAAGGGAGCGGATTATTTGGCGGCCCGGATCCGGGAAATAGCCATGAATCATGACGTTCCCCTAGTAGAGAATCCCCCGCTGGCAAAGGCCTTGTACGATGCGGTGCCGGTGGGTCGGGAGATACCGGCGGATCTGTACCAGGCTGTTGCGGAAGTTTTGGCGTATGTCTACCGGTTGTAGTTGTGGAGAGCTGTAGAGAGGAGGACCGAAGATGGCTACCAGCATGCCCCGGCAGCGGATGCTTCAGGGATTGGCATTTGGCAACGATATGATCGTCGTAGTGGGTGTCATATTGATCATTGTCATGATGGTTTTGCCGCTGCCTCCCCTGATGCTTGATATCCTGCTGGCGGTCAATATCAGTATCTCTTTGCTGGTCTTACTTCTGACCATGAGCGTAAATGAGCCGCTGCAGCTTTCGGTCTTTCCTTCTCTGCTCTTGGTGGCTACCCTCTTTCGCTTGGCTCTCAGCGTGTCGTCAACCCGTTTGATCCTGCTCCGGGGGTATGCTGGGCAGGTCATTGAAGCTTTTGGCAATTTCGTCGTCGGCGGCAACTATGTGGTGGGATTCGTGATCTTCCTGATCTTGGTCATAGTGCAGTTTCTGGTCATCACCAAAGGTGCAGAGCGGGTTGCCGAGGTTGCTGCCAGGTTTACCCTGGATGCCATGCCCGGCAAGCAGATGAGTGTCGATGCAGACCTCAATGCCGGGCTGATCACCGATGATGAAGCCAGGCAGCGGCGGCGGGATATCGCAAGAGAGGCAGACTTCTATGGAGCCATGGATGGAGCCAGCAAGTTTGTAAAGGGAGATGCCATCGCGGGGATTATCATCGTAGTCATCGATATTCTCGGAGGCTTGGTCATCGGAGTAGTCCAGCACGGTATGGGGCTGGCTGATGCTCTGCAGCGCTATACTCTGTTGACTGTTGGTGATGGGCTTGTTACCCAGATCCCTGCACTGCTTATCTCCACTGCCACCGGCATTATCATTACCCGGGCTGCTTCGGAAAGCAGTCTGGGTACCGAGATGGGTCAGCAGCTGCTGTCTGAGCCCAAGACTTTGCGGGTTGCGGCAGGTGTGATGTTCCTGTTCGCTCTCATTCCAGGCCTGCCAGTTTTGCCCTTTCTGGTCCTGGGCGGAGCTACCGGCGGACTGGCTTACGCTCTGGATAGGTCCAAGGCGGTTCAGGTTCAGATAGAGCAGGAGGCGGCTGAGGAGCGGGAGATCGAGGAGACCCGGCGGCCGGAAAACGTTTTGAATTACCTCCAGCTGGATAGGATTGAGCTGGAAATCGGCTATGGACTGATCCCTTTAGTTGATGCTGAGCAAGATGGTGACCTTCTGGAAAGGGTTACGCTGATTCGCAGGCAGATGGCCATGGAGCTGGGCCTGGTGATTCCGCCGGTGCGGATTCGGGACAATCTGCAGCTGGCTCCGGGAGCCTATTCCATCAAGATCAAAGGGGTGGAGGTAGGTCAAGGGGAACTGATGCTCAATCATTACTTGTGCATGGATTCCGGGGCGGTAGCGGAACCTGTCCAAGGCATAGAGACCCGGGAGCCGGCCTTTGGGCTGCCGGCCCTATGGGTATCAGCGGCAAGGCGTCAGGAGGCGGAAGTGGCTGGATATACCGTTGTAGATCCGCCTTCAGTACTGGCAACCCACTTGACTGAGGTCATTAGGCGGCATGCCCATGAACTTGTCGGGCGCCAGGAAGTGAAACTGCTGTTGGATGGCTTGAAGGAGGATTATGGTGCTGTAGTGGATGAGCTGGTGCCGAACCTTCTTACCTTAGGAGAGATTCAAAAAGTGTTCCAGAATTTGCTCAAGGAGAATATCTCCATTAGAGACCCGGTCACGATTCTAGAGTGTTTGGCTGACTATGCGCCTCTAACTAAAGATACTGATGTATTGACTGAATATGTCAGAGAGGCACTAGCCAGGCAAATCTCTCAAAGCCACATCGGCGAAAAGGGCTTTATACCAGCAATTACGCTAGATCCAGCCATTGAGGACTTGATTGCCGCCGGCATCCAGCATACTGACCGGGGGACCTTTGTCAATATCGACCCGAAAGATGCCGGCCGACTCCTGGACGAGATTGCCAAGACGTGGGAGAAGGCTTCGGCGGCAGGTCATCAGCCGGTAGTCCTCTGTTCGCCCCACGTTCGTCTGGCCTTAAGAAGGCTGACCGAACGGGCTTTGCCGTCACTTCCGGTCCTATCGTACAACGAAATTGCGGGTGATGCTTCAGTGCAAGCAGTTGGGATGGTGACATTGCACTATGAGAGTTAAGAAGTTTGTCGGCACTACTATGCATGAAGCGGTTGCCCAGATGCGGGAAGAATTTGGACGGGAAGCGGTGATCCTCGATACCCGTCTGACCAGGCAGCGAGGAATCTGGGGGCTTTTTGGCAGGAAGTACGTAGAGGTCACCGCGGCCCTGGATACAAGGGCTGCCAATCACAAGGCATCTGCGGAGCTCTCGCAGGACGGAAAGGGCGGCAGAGGTATGGCTCCCTTGGCTAATGGCCAGCTGCCAGGCCTCAAGGGAAACAGCTCTGCTGCCGAGCCGTTACCGGCCAGTGAGCCTGCCATCAATATGCCCGCTCAGCTGGCCTGGCGTCTATACCAAGAGGCCATTAAGGCGGATAGGAAGGACAGCGGGCAGCACCTGGAGGAAGCGGCCGATAGCGAGCAAATGGAATCTTGGCCCCAGGAAGTTAAAGGCCTCCAGGGCCGGCTGGTAAATAACGGCGTAGAAACCCGGCTGGCAGCCGCCATTGTGCAATCAGTGTGGCAGGAGATAGCGGCTCAGGCTGTGGATGGCGAAGAACTGCTGGCAAAGGTTAAGGAACGGGTGGCGGCTATGGTGCGCTGTGTGCCTCCGTGGGACCTTTCAGATTCCACACCAAAGGTGGCAGCAGTCATCGGGCCTACAGGAGTGGGTAAGACCACAACCCTGGCCAAAATCGCCGCTAACTACAGCCTGGTGGCTGGGGCAGATGTTGGCCTGATTACCCTTGACACCTATCGAATTGCAGCTGTGGATCAGCTGCGGGTTTACAGCCAGATTATCGGGATTCCCCTCCGGGTTGCAGCAAAGCCGGAGGAGCTAGAAGCAGCCATCGACAGCTGGTCCGGTAAGGATCTGATATTAATCGATACTGCGGGAAGCAGTCCCCGGGATAACGACAGGCTTGGAGAAATGGAGGCAGCCTTGGCCTCCATCGATGGAGTTGAGCGGCATCTGGTGTTTAGCGTGACTACCAGCTACCGGGATCTGGCAGGCATGATCCGCCGCTTTTCAGAAGTCGGATTTGATCGCCTAATCGCTACCAAGCTCGATGAAACCACTTGCCACGGCAGCTTGTTGACAGCTTACGCCCTAGCCCGTCGTCCCTTTTCCTTTCTTACCGACGGCCAAGGCGTACCTGAGTGCATTCGGGTAGCCGAGGCTCAACATCTATCAGACTTGATATTGGGGGATGCTTGAATGCAGAAGGATCAGGCGGCAGCACTGCGGGCTTTGGCAAGCAAAACCGCACCTAGAAGAATCACCAATCAACATTGCCGAGTGATTGTAGTGGCCAGCGGTAAGGGCGGAGTCGGCAAGACCAACATCGCTGTCAACCTGGCTCTGGCATCGGCAAGCAGGGGCCTGAGGGTAGGAATCTTAGATGCCGATATGGGCCTTGCCAATGTTGATTTGCTCTTGGGACTCAACCCCCCCTGCAATTTATCCCATGTGATCAGCGGGGAACGCACCCTGGAGGAGGTGCTGGTGACCGG
>LFTN01000020.1:1136-16698 GCA_001513495.1 Clostridiales bacterium DTU087 | reverse complement strand
CTGATGAACTGATTGTGTATACTCCGGATAACGGGCCTGCCACCGGGACCAACAATTACGGCTGGAAGTCATAGTAGAAGGAAACCGGGTCATAGGCCTGGGACAGGGGAACAGTCCAATTCCCGCCGATGGCTATGTCTTGTCTGGGCATGGAAATGCGGGCCAGTGGTTACGAAACCTGGAAATTGGAGATTATATAGAAGCCCACTGGCAGCTGTCACCAGATTGGCTTCGGGAAGGTGTTGTCCATGCCGTTGGCGGCGGGCCCCGGCTCTTGAGGAATGGTGAAATAGCTGTTACCGGACAAGAGGAAAGATTCCAGGCGGATATTACCCAGGGCCGGGCACCCCGCACTGCTTTGGGTGTCACGGCTGCCGGAGAGCTGCTCCTAGCCACTGTCAACGGACGCCAGGCCAGGATCAGCATCGGCATGACGTTGGAAGAGCTGGCAGAGCTGATGCTGGAACTTGGTGCTGTTGAGGCCATGAATCTCGACGGCGGCGGCTCTTCTACCATGGTAGTCCGGGGCATAGTACTCAATGCACCTTCAGATGGCAGGCCTAGGCCGGTAAGCAATGCAGTGCTGGTTTGGGCGGAGGTAGAATAAGCGTGCTCTCAGCAGCAAAATAGAGCAGGCGGAAGAGGCTGGGAACAGTTTGTACGTGCAGAAGGCGAGGTTTTGTACTTGAAAAGATCGATTAGGGACTTTGCACTAGTGCTTGCCTTAGCGCTGCTTATACTCTTCACCTTCGGTGGGGTGCAGGGCTTTGCTGTGGAAGCATCTACTAGGCAAAGCGCCATCCAGCCGGCGGTACCCTTCGCCCTGGAAGAACTGCGTCCTGGCATGAAGGGCATTGGCAGGACGGTGGCCCAAGGTACTGCCATCGAAGAGTTCTACGTTGAAGTACTAGGTGTGCTTCATGGAGAGCAGTATGTCAGCCAGCTGGTCCTGGTACAGGTCAGCGGCGATGTGATTGAACGCATGGGCGGCATTGCCGGCGGCATGAGCGGCAGCCCGGTCTACATAGACGGCAAACTCTTGGGTGCCGTTAGCTATACATTCAGCTTGACAGATCATCGTTTAGGGCTGGTAACTCCCATTGGCGCCATGCTGGAAATACTCGACTATGATAGGAAGCAGACGGTTTGGCAGCCGCCCGCCGGCCGCTGGACCTGGGCCGATGGCGGTGAGCAAGTACGGTTTGTGGGAGATTACCCTGTGGAAGAGCTGGTTATTGCCTGGGGAAGTGGCGCGCAGGATCTGGCTGCCTATGATGCTGGGCGGCTCTGTGTCGCTCCGGCAGCTGCACCGCTGCTGGTGGGCGGATTGGGGCCAAGGGCCCGGAAGGAGCTTCAAGCTTCTCTCCAGCCCTTCGGGATGGAGACAGTGGCGGCCGTAGGGAGTGCTGCAGCTGTTGATGCAGAAGATGTCAGGCTAGAACCGGGAAGCGCCTTGGCAGTACAGCTTGTTACCGGGGATGTACAGGCGACCTCCTTGGGGACTGTGACTTACGTTGATGGCGATCAGTTCGTAGGTTTTGGCCATCCCTTTCTAAACCGGGGCAGTGTAAACCTGATGGCCGGCACCGCCTACATCTACACAACGGTAGATAACCTCTCCATGCCCTTTAAGCTGGGGGCTCCGATCGAGACTGTGGGCACCATTACCCAGGATCGGGGCGCCGGTGTGGGCGGACGAGTAGGCAGGGTGCCAGATACCATTGATCTCCACGTCAAAGTGACAGACCGGAATCTGGGCAGAACTAGAGAACTGCAGGCTGAGATCGTCAATGAACCGGGCCTTTTGCTTTCGTTGGTGTCCAGTGCGGCACTGCAGGGGTTGGATCAGGGAATTGACCGGATCGGGCCCGGCTCCTCCCGAATTGTCTTCAAAATCACCGGTGATGGACTGTCGGGGCCTGTAGTCAGGGACAATATGTTCTACAATTCATTGGACATATCGGCTGTCTCCCTGGCAGAACTGCTGGAGACGCTGCAGCTTTTGGTGAACAATGAGTTCCAAGAAGTCACCTTGCAGGCATTGGAGATCACCGCCCAGGTGGAACAAGAGCGGCGGACAGCGGTGATTGAAAAGGCGACTCCCACCGTGTCAGAAGCCCATGCTGGAGAACTGGTGGATGTGGAGGTCGTAATCCGTCCTTACAGGGGCCAGCGGGAGACAAAGATCCTCCGGCTGCCCATTCCTGAGACGGCGCAGCCGGGAGCCATTCATGTCACCGTCAGGGGCGGCGGCTTAGGCTACCCGTACGCAGAGCTGGTGCCATTCCATGAAGAGACTAAAGAGGAAAGCGATCCATTGAAGCTGGAACCCATCGGGCCGCCCAGCAATGCCGATAGTTTTGAAAAGCTGCTGGAGACAATCCTGCAGCGGGAGAAGAACCATGAGATCGTCATGGAGTATGTTCCATATTACGACACCTACGTACTGCCTTCCCCAGCGGAGAGTGAGCCGTCGGTTCAAACCGAAGCGGAAGCCGGGGCAGAAGCTGGGGAGGATGCAGAGTCTGCCGCCGCTGATGGCGAATCTGAACGGATAGAAAGCGCCAGAAGCACCGGCCTCAGCTGGACCCAAGATGACACAGAGCCTGTGCGGGTGACTCTCCAGACCCGTTACGTCATCGAGGGGCAGACTACCTTTGAAATTGCCATCGCTGCCGGGGACGGAACTGAGGAACCGGTGGACAACGGCGAAGGAGCTGAGGAAGAGAGCGATGACAGCCGGTTTCGACAGGGCCTTAGCCCGGTGGAGTGATGGGCTGATAGGCGATGGCCGAAATCATATAAATCATATGTAGATACGGCTTTGCCCCAGGGGTTTCGTCTCCTGGGGTATTATTATTGTTTGCCTGCTTCCGGTTCAAGCCGATGGCCGCAGCATCAGGTGGAAGAAACAACCAGCAGGATGGCTGCTGCTTTCCAGGAACTATGTCTGCAGGAGTGGAGTGCCGGGTCGTTGAGCGAGAGGCAGATGCCGGTGTACATCTGCCCTTTGACGGTATAAAGCCTGCAGGAGCTGCCATACTAACCAGAGCATGGCAGCTGCCGCAGTTTCCGCAAGGAAAGGAGAAAGTCGTCAGGCCTAACACCAATTGCTCTGGTGTTTGGGAAGGATTCACAGGATAGCTGGTCGAAATAACGAGGAAGTAGTGGTAATGGGAGTCTTGCCGGTAACACAGTCGGAAGTTGCGTGAGGAGGGCAAAGGGATTGCGAAGGAGAAGGCAGCATACAGTGGTGGTGATGATCACTCTCTGCCTGGTGCTGGGGCTGTCCGCGGCGGGATGGGCTCAGAGTCAAGGAGACGGCTATCCGCTGGTGGCAGAGGTCATCATTGAGGGCTATAATCGAGTCGACAGATCGATAATTGAGAAAGCCATCACCGAGACTAAGGTGGGCGAACCTGTAAGTGAGGACAAGGTCCGCAGTGATTTGCAGGCTATCGCCAACTCCGGGTATTTCTTTGATGTGAGGGCTAACTTCGCCGAAGGCCCGGAGGGGTTAGCCGTGGTTTTCACTGTGGTGGAAAACCCGGTTGTAACCAAAGTAGAGGTAATCAACGATATAGTGCCCATTGTCGAGCTGCAGAGATATATGACTACCCGCCCAGGGAGGATCCTGAATCTAGAGGAGCTGCGCCAGGATATCCAGATATTGGTGCAAAAATCCTATGAGGACTATGGGATACCTGTGCGGATCGATGATGTGGTACTCACTGAGACTGGTGAAGTGAGGATTATCATTAACGAAACCCGGGTTGCAGATATCATTATTAAGGGGAACGATAAGACCCAGGATTATGTCATTACCCGGGAACTGAAGATCAAGCCCGGAGACGTCTTGGATATGAATGCCCTCAACCAGGGGCTCCGGCGGGTACTAATGCTAGGTTATTTCGATGAGGTCGCCCGTGATCTCGAAGATACTGATGACCCCGATAAGGTGAATCTGGTCATAACCGTTACCGAACGGAAAACCGGCGTATTTACCGGTGGAGCAGGCTATTCCAGCAACGAAGGGTTTATTGGCTATATCGATGTAGCTGACCAGAACTTCCTAGGCCGGGGTGAGCAGGTGAATATCCGGTGGGAGTTCGGCCAGAAGAGAAACAATTACAGTGTCGGGTTCTTCGAGCCTTATCTCAACGAAAACGGTTTATTCATGGGCTTTAACGTCTATAACCGTTTGAGCAAGGATCGGATCAACCGGGTCGATGGCCAGGAGCAGAGGTACGACTATCATCGTACCGGTGGAGATATTACCTTAGGGCAGCCCATCACTGAGAATACCAAGGCCTCGGTGCGCTTGAAGATCGAGAACTATGAGTATTCCAGCGAGGACCCCAACTTCACTGCTAAAGACGGCAACCTGCGCACCCTGAGGCTGCAGACCGTCACCAATACCACCGATCATCCCTTCTTCCCGACAACCGGCTTTAGGAACACCCTGTCGGCTGAATTGGGAGGCTACTTCCTCGGCGGCGACAATGATTTCACCAAGTATCAGGCGGATCTGAGCAAGTATATGCTGGTGGGAAGCAATGGACAGACTCTAGCCGTACGGGTGCACACCGGTTTCATCAACGGCGATGCCCCTCCCCAGGAACGGTTCTTTGTCGGCGGTTCGGAGACTGTTAGAGGGTACAAGTTCGGGGACTTTATCGGTGAGAAGACCTTGACAATCAATGGCGAATACCGCTTCCCCATCACCGATATCATCCACGGTGTCGTCTTCGTGGATACCGGCAATGCCTGGGATAGATCAGAGAGGATGCGCCTGAACGATCTCCATACTGGGTATGGGATCGGCGTCAGGCTGGATACACCCATCGGTGTTCTTCGCATTGACTACGGTATAGGTGAGGAAGGCGGCCAGGCCTACTTCAGCCTGGGTCAGACCTTCTAGTATGGATGTCGTTTAGCAGCGGTTAAGAGGAGGAACAGCCGTCAATGGTGAAACTGGCAAGGAGCGGCAATCTAGAGCCGGATTCACATTGCGGCTGTTCCCGGTGATTGATATAATGGGTGCATGTGCTTGTTCCAATCTACACATGCACCCAGTTGCTTTGCATGATTTGGGGATTTGTTGGGTAGTTGAAAAAAGGAGGAACCAGTGTGACTAAGTATTTTGCCGGCAAGAACCGCACAGCTGTCATCGGAGGATTGGCCCTGCTTGTCTTGGTCGCTTTCGGCGCGTCTCTATCCTTAGGTAAAGCAGAGGAGCGGACAACCGTTGGCTATGTCAACTCTCAGCGGCTAGTTGCAGAGTATATGGAGCCCATGGTGCAGGAACAGCTGTCTCAAGAGACCGACAGGCTGCAGAAAGAATTGGATGCCGAGATTGCCAATCTCCAGATCGAAGATGAAGAGGAGAAATTGAAGGAAGCTCAAGCACTGTTGGACAAGTACCAGGCCCTGCTGGACCAAAGGAAGCAGGAGCTGATCGCCCCTCTAGTCCTCCAGATCCGGGATGGCATCAGGCAGGTGGCAGAGGCTCGGGGCCTCACTGTTGTTCTAGACAACACCCAGGGTTTGGTTCTTTACGGCGGCATGGATCTCACTGAAGAGGTCTTGGATGTTCTGCAGCAGTAGTCAGCTGCAGTCTAGAGGACTTCTCTTAGGGCGGGGCGCAGGGACGCTTCCGCCTGTTTTATTTGTCCGGGGGGATACCCGGTGATTTCTTAGAAAGGAGGCAGATATGGATCGACTGAGGGCTAAGTTGAGACGGGGCAGCTATCCTTGGATTGACGGCCGCCTAAAGGTTTTGGCTCTCTCCTTAATGCTGGGAATCTGCTTGATACTCATTGCAGATGGAAAGCTGATCCTGGGCCGAGGGCCGGGAGGGGAGGAGTCTTCCCCAGGGCCCCGCCGGGAGTCCATCGGAGTAGTAGATGTAGAGCTCTTGATGCAGTCTCATCCCAACTACCCGCAGCTTGAGGCTGTGGGGGAGCAGCTGATGATTCATGAACAGAACTGGGTAGACTATATACACCTGTTGGCACGGCAGGCCGCTGTCGACGGCATCAGGTCTCCTTTCCTAGAGAAGCTGATGGGGCTGGAGCAGCCGGCGGCTGTGGAGCAGGTGATAGACAAGGCCAAGAGAGAGCGGGCCGAGTATCAAGAAAAGCTTGCCCAGGAGTTGGGTGAAGAGATCGAGGAGCGCATTCGTGATATAGAGAAAGCTTCTGCCCAGCAGGCAGACAGGCTTCAGAGGGAAGCAAAGCGAGAGTTCCTCAATCGACAAGTCGAATTGGCCATGCTGTCTCTAACCGAGAAAGAGGCAGAGGCCCTGCTTGATGAGATTGCCAAGATCCAGGCTGGATTGGAGTCGGACCTGGCAGAGCTGGAAGAAGCGGCCAATGGACAGCTCCAGGCTGAAATTGAGCGAGCCCAGGAAGCTGCCGGAGAGAAACTTGCAGCCTTTGATCGAGATATGGCAGCCCAGGTGGAGAGTGAACTGAGTCATCTCCAGACAGGATCCTTGGCAGCAGCCGACATGGGGAACAGCCTAGAGCCGGTGGAGCACCCGGGCCATCTGGAGGCCATGTGGGCAGCAGAGCTGGCAGGCAGATATCAGCTAAACACAAAGGCTGCTGATGCCCTAGAAGCCCAAGTCCTAAAGGAGTGGGAGCGGGCAAGGGGCCATATGCAGCCACTCCGGGGTCGGTACAATCAGCTGTATGGCCAGATCCTAGAGGATGTAACAGCAGATATCGCCCAGGCAGGCCGAGAGGCCGGGCTGATGGTGATCTTAGATAAGAATCAAGCCGATATACAGGCGGCAGATATAACTAACCAAGTACTGGATATACTACAGGGTGAGGCCTAGCCTCACCTCGTTTTGTCTCTTAGACCAGGAAATTGCAGAGAGGTGGAGGTCCAACTAATGTCCAGAGTACCGTGGTCATTGATCGTTGGAATCGCTGTGATTGCAGCCTTAGCAGCCGGCACTCTTTGGCTTAGAAGCCCAGGAAGCGGTGTAGGTGTAGTTGATCTTGCCAAGATAGTGGCTGAGAGCCCTTTGGCACAGCGCTATGAGAAGCAGCTGGCGGATAAGTACAAGGAACTGCAGACTCAGCTGGAAGAGGAAAAGACCAATCTCGATGAGCAGGCCCGGGAGGCTCGGGAAAAAGAACTGATGGCAGAGTATCTGCAGCTGAAGCAGGAACTGGAGGGCAAACTGGAGAAAGAAATCGACGAGGCCCTCGCCAGTATTGCCAGGCAGAAAAATCTGGGAGTAGTGGTTTACAGAGAGGCTGTAAGATACGGCGGCCAGGATGTAACCGGTGAAGTAGTGAAAGCATTGAAATAATGGTAGAGGATGGTTGAGGTGCCGGCTTGGCTAGCGAATCGGAGGATACCGGTTCGCTATTTCTGTGTTTATGGCAGTTAGACCTGGGAGGATTGATGATCTTGCGGAAACTGGGTGACTTGGCAAAGGTATTAGGTGGAGAGTTGGTTGGCAGTGCAGAGTTGGTTATAGAAGGGGTCGGCCCTATTGCTGAGGCGCATCCAGGACAGATCAGCTTTGCCGAGAATCTAAAGGTCTTGGCTAAGTACAGGGATAAGACCCAAGCGGCGGCCTTGATTGTTCCAAAGGATGCTCAGGATGTAGGGCGGCCCCATATCAAAGTGGCCAATCCCCGATTGGCCTTTGCCCAGGTTTTGAAAGAGTTTGCCTGGCCGGTGGATGTGCCGCCGGGGATTCACCCCAGCGCGGTAGTCCACGAAACCGCGGAGCTAGGCAAAGATGTCGCCGTGGGCCCAGGAGTAATAATCGGGGCAGGGGCGAAGATCGGTAGGGGTACAGTCTTGATGGGCGGCTCGTATGTCGGTGCTCACACAGTCGTTGGAGACGATTGTCTGGTCTATCCCAAGGTATGTATCCGGGAACGGGTACAGATCGGCAGCCGGGTGATCATCCATGCCGGTGCTGTGATCGGAGAAGACGGCTTTGGATTTGTCTCACTGCCGGACGGCCATGTTAAGGTGCCCCATATCGGCACCGTGATTATCCATGATGATGTGGAGATCGGGGCCAACGCGGCCGTGGAGAGGGGAACCTGCGGAGCGACCATCATCGGTTCTGGAACCAAGATCGGCAATTTGGTCCAGGTTGGACACAACGTCAAGTTCGGCGAGCACTGCTTAGTTGTGGCCATGAGCGGCATTTCCGGCAGTGCCGTCATCGGCAATCGGGTGACCTTAGCCGGCCAGACAGGAGTCGCCGGCCACCTAAAAATTGGCGATGGATGCGTGGTCGCGGCCCGGGGCTTGGTAGCAGGGGACCTGTCTCCGGGCTCTTTCGTGTCAGGCTTTCCTGCTCGTCCCCACAGGGAGAACATGCGGGTCATCGCAGCACAAAGAAAGCTGCCGGAACTGATGGAGCGGATTAAGCAGCTGGAACAGCAGGTGGCCGCGTTGATGGAAGGTGATATGGAAAGCGGGGATGGCTCGGAGGAGATCTTTTGAGATGAAGCCTAGTTTTAGCTAGGAGCAGTACAGGCTTGGGTTTTGGAAGATTTCGCTAGAGCTCCCTCGACAGGAAAACCCTTTCCTGCTAGCGAATAGGATGTCCGTATGGATTTGCTTCCTGTGGCAGGCGGCGGCCAGATGCGGCAGATTCTAATCAGGGAATATAGTAATCGGATGCGGCACTACTTAGGAGGAAATTCAATGAAGAAACAGCGGCTGAGTTTGTTGTGCATGATGGTGTTGGTATTGATGCTCTCGGTGGAGGCAGCCGCCGGCACTACAGTTACAGGGCCTACCGGCCTGCTTACGCTGCCCACAGCCGATGCCCTGGCACCGGGGGAACTCA
Organism: Clostridiales bacterium DTU087; assembly: GCA_001513495.1. Taxonomy (GTDB): domain Bacteria; phylum Bacillota; class Limnochordia; order DTU087; family DTU087; genus DTU087. The sequence continues at coordinate 7,862 of LFTN01000020.1, read as the reverse complement.
GTTTTGGCTATCATATGAAGGGCGGCAGCGGTATTGGCAGTATCACTTACGGGCTGATTCCAGGCCTTGAGGCCGGCCTGGCGGCAGCAGGTTCCAGGCACAGCAATATAGGGGTGCACGGCAAAGCCGTTTTGTCCCACGAGAGTGCGTCCCTTCCCGGAGTAGCAGTGGGGCTTTGCGATGAATCCTTCTACATGGTGGCCAGCAAAAGGCTCTTGGGTGCCGGGGTCAGGGGTCATGTAGGTGTAGGGACAGGAAGGTATGACGGCCTGTTTCTGGGTGTCAGCAAGATGCTGAATCCAGTAGTAGTAGATTCTGGGAAGGGCTCCAGCACGCCGGCTGCTCTGCTGGCAGTGGAGTATGCCAGAGGTGCCTTCAATCTAGGAGTCGATGTGATCTTATCGCCGCATGTGCGGCTTAAGGCAGCGGCTGAGGATTTTGACACACTCATCCTGGGTGTGAGCTTCAAGGCCGCCCTATAGCCCAGGTTGTCTTATTCCGGCTCTGGAGAGGAGTAGCAAAGGAGGCTGCTATCTTGAGTTCATTTGCTAGGAAGGCAGACTGGTTGTTGGGATTCTTGCTCATGGGGCTGTTGGTAGGCGGATATCAAGAAGCGGTGCTGGCTTTTCCGGGGGTCCGGGCCTTAGGCATGGGTGGTGCTTACACAGCGGTTGCTGATGATGCCGGGGCAGTATTCTGGAACCCCGCAGGGCTGATGCAGATTAACGGCCAATCTGTGGCAGGCGCCTTGACTCTTTACCCCGGTGAAGCCGATGACTATGAGACCTTCGCAGCGTATTTGGCACAGGACTCAGGTTACGGCGCAGGGGCCCTGTCCTGGTACTACGGCCGGCTGGAGCCGGTGGCCAGCCCCAGCGGACTGAGTTACACACAAGTCCATGACTTCTGTTACTCCTTGGCTAAGCCAGCCGCTAAACGTGTCTCTTGGGGCGGCAACATCCGCTACCACAGAGAGCGGCAGCCCTTCAGCACCAGCTGGCAAAGCAGCTGGACCGGGGATCTAGCGGCTTTGGCTGAGCTGTCTGATTCCCTGCGGCTGGGCATCACCTTCCGAGATATATACGCGGCCGTTAAAGGCGGCGCAGATGATGGAGCCGGAAACCTGCTGGTGGGATTGGCCTTCCAGCCGGAAAAGGGAGTCGTCTTTGCTGTAGACGGCTACGATGTGCTCAATCGTCTGCAGTCCAGGGCAGTACGGGTCGGAGCCGAGTTCAAGCTGGCTGGGGGCGTCGCCCTGAGGGCCGGCTTGCAGAAAGCGACAGAAACCGATTGGAAAGCTTGGACTTGGGGAGCAGGGGTAGATCTTGCCGACTGGCGGGTTGAATATGCATATCTCGGTGGAGATTACGAGGGTATCCACACCATGGGTATTGCTTGGCATTTCTAAATCGCAGAAAGCTGCTGCAGACAAGGTCCGGAGGGCAGCCAAGGGCGGAGAAACCCGGGGCGGGCGGACTGCGCCCGTCCCGGGACGGAAGGGGCAGGAAAGCCGCAGTCTCTTGACAATCCTCGATAAATACCTAGTCAAGGAGGTACTCGGCCCCTTCGGCCTGTGCATCGGCGGCTTTACTATCGTCCTCTTGAGTGGATATCTTTTTGAGTTGATGGATCTCCTCTTTGTCAAGAAGGTACCTGCTGACACTGTGATGAGGCTTTTAGGCTACAAGCTCCCCTCCATTGTGGCCTTGACCCTGCCTTTGGCAGTACTTTTCGGTACACTGCTGGCTTTAGGGCGGCTTGCTAAAGATAATGAACTTACAGTTATGCGGATGGCGGGCTTCAGCCTCTTTCGCATAGCTGCCCCCCTCTTGGTGCTGGGTGCTGTGGTCAGCGGTATTACGTACTGGGCCAATGAAAAAGTCGTACCGGAAATGAACCACAGAGAAGCGAATCTAGTGCGGCGGATCATATTCGAAGATGCACCGCCTTCCATTGAAGAACAGGTGTTTTTTCGAGATCCTGAAGGCCGGTTTTTTTATATCGGCAGGGTGGATAACCAGCGCCGGCAGCTGCACAACGTATTGGTCTATGATGTGAAGCACGGCCCGTATCCCAGGCTGATCACCGCTGCTTTCGGGGAGTACGGAGAGAGCAAGTGGCATCTGAGGGACGGCATAGTCCAGGAGCTGGATGAGAGCGGCGTAGTTGAGAACCAAGTGCGCTTCCAGCACATGGAGCTGCCCCTCACCGGCAAGCCGGAGCGGTTCTTTGGACAGCAGAAGACCACCGATGAAATGAGCCGCCGGGAACTGGGAGAGCACATACAGCTGTTTCAACAAAGCGGCCTGCAGGTGGATGATTTCGTGGTGGATTATCACCTGAAGCTGGCTTTGCCCTTTGCCAGTCTGGTCTTTGTGTTTATCGGTGCTCCCCTTTGTTTTGCCTTCGGCCGGGGCGGCAGGATGTTTGGTGTGATCCTCAGCTTGGTGATCATGTTCCTGTACTATGTCGCTACATCCATTGCCCGGTCAATGGGAGCCAATGGGCTGATTCCACCCCTTTTGGCAGCTTGGATGAGCAATGCCATCTTTGCCGGCCTGGGGGCCGCCCTTCTGGCACGGAACCCCTAACAGGCCATTGGTTAGCCCTTGAGCTAACTCCTGAATGGATGCTTGTCTGGATGTCTGGAGAGCGATAGGAGACTAGGCCCTTCAGTTGATCTTTAGATTGATCTAAGAAACCGCTCCAACCGCAAGGTGCGAGACAGTTGAACTTGCGGTTTGGACAGTGACTTGCAGCTAGCACTATAGAACGCAGATTATCCGCAGTAAACCTAAGCACCAGGGATGGTTGACTTTGAGGCAGGGAATGCCCGACTCTCAAAGGAGGCCGTCCCTCAATGCTGCATAGAAAACCACTGGCTTTTCTCACCTTACTCGTTATTGTAACTGCTGTATTGCCCAGCATGATTGTTATCTTGCCGGGCCGCGGGCTCGCCGCTTCCGGATTTGTCAGCGGCACACCTCTTCTGCCGCCGGTCCCTCCGGGAACACCGCTGCCCACCGATGCCATCATTACTACAGCCAGCTTTTCCCTCCTGGGGGATCCAGCCGATAGGCTGCCCCTTCAGGAGGAGTTCTATGTGACACTCTTCGCAACCAGCGGCATGCGGAAGGTAACTGCCAATCTGTATTACCCCAGGGACGGCATATCGTCCGGTCCCCTCAATGTATATGTAGAATCGGGCCTTACGGTTAACCAACAAGTGATTGATGCCCTGGTTTCCGAATTCGAGGATACTATTCGCCCAGTGATCAATGAGTACTTCGGCATGGAATCCGACATTGACAATAATAACCAGATAACTCTCTTGATCACCGCTTTAGATGCGGGTCACATCAGCGGGTATTTTGACTCCCGCAACCAGTATTCCAACAAGTGGGTTGCCAACAGCAACGAACGGGAGATGATCTACATCAACTCCTTGATGCTGGATTACGGCTTTGACGGCCTCGTGCAGACTCTTGCCCATGAGTTCACCCATCTAGTTCAGTGGAACTACAACTGGAACTACGCCGCTGCCAATGTGTGGTTTACAGAAGGCATGGCCATGTATGCTAATTACCTGGTGGGCAAGGTCACAGGTAAGGCCAATTACTGGGATTTCAGCACTATAGACGCGTACCTTGCCAATTATGACAGCATCTCCCTCATCGATTGGCAGCAGCGCTATGGGGATTACGGTGCTGCCTACGCGTATATGATTTACCTGGATGAGCACTACAGCCCCGGCCACCTACGGCCTTTGTTCCAAGATCCCCGCTCAGACCGAATGGAGGCACTGCAGGAGTACTTGGCCGGTTACGGCGTGGAGCCGCAGGAGGTGCTGGCAGATTGGGCAGCTGCCAATGCCTTTGATCTGTCCGGGAGCCGCTGGGGATACACTGACCTCTCGCTGGGATTATCGGCCTCCAGCCTCCCCAGCCTCCCCGGCAGCTCTTTCACACTGCCGGAATGGATGGCCCGTTACTACCGCCTGCCCAACAGCGGGGAAGCCGGTTTTGCCATCCGCCTCAGCGGCGGGCCGGGATTAGCCGCCCGGCTGGTGGAAAGGCACATCGGCGGCCAGGTAATTGTCCATGAGGTGCCGGCAGAGGCAGAAGGCGAACTCTATTACGAATGCTATCCCAACGGCCGCGGGGCGGAGTTCATCCTAGCTGCAGTCAATACCGGCGAGAGTCAGCAGGTAAAGGTAACCATGGAAGCTCTCCAGTCCGCACCGGAGGCAGAGCTAGATATCTCCTTGCTGCCGGATCTATTAATGCCTGGTCGCCACAGTGTGCTTGTTAAGTGCGATAAAGGCCTAGATGGGCCTCCAACTGTGGAAATCACCGGGATGGCAGGGGGCGGTAATCTGGATATAACACAGGCATGGGGCGAAGAGGGCCTGTATATCACCGCATCCTTTACCTCCCAGCAGGTAGGGACGGGGCCGGTGCTTGTGCATGTAAAGGGGAGCAGAGCCGGTAAGGAAGTGAGTATCAAAAAGACACTCCAGCTGCAGCAGATATGATCGGGGAGGGGAGACTCATATGGCAGATAGAGTCTGGCTTGAAGAGAACCAGCGGTTGGGTAGCAGCAGGCATCATCCCACGACAAGCTGGCGGAAACATCTAGTCAGGGGCCTTGTGCTGCTGTGCCTTGCGGGACTGGCAGCCGGGTGCGGCCCCAAGGGGTATATTGAGGGCATTGCTTACCATCCCAACGGAGAGCCGCTGAGTGAGGTTGAGCTGTTGGTTGGTGTAGGCAGCAAGACCCATGTAGTGATCACTGGCCGCGACGGTACCTTTAGGATCAGCGGTATTGCCCTGGGCAGCAGGCTGATCAGGATTTCATTCTATAATTCCGGTACCGGAGAGCGGTATCATTGGGAAGCTTCGGTACAGGTCGGCATCCAAGGTGCGAGGATTACGGTGAAGTTTTCTGGTACTTGGGAGGGATTCCAGGAGTCAATCCAGGCAGTCTGGCGGGAGCTGGCCAGCGGGGAGTGGGAAAGCGCCAAGAAGAATCTAGAGGCTGCCGCTGCCTATGCCCCTGAAGGAGATGATGGGCTCACCTGCAGCTTGGCTTGGGGATGGTATTACCTGCGGTCTGGTGAAAACAGCCAATTGGCCAAAGAGTATTTTGAAAAGGCCTATGCTGCCGGGAGAGCAGCAGAAGCGGGGGTAGGTTTGGCCGCAGCCGCAGCGGCTGCCGGGGTGTACAGCAAGGCTGTCACCCATCTGGAACAAGCTTTGGCAGTGGAACCTGACCTAGAGTTAGACTATCTGCAATTGACCAATGGTGATCTGCAGGTGGCCCTAGCTGGATACTATCTGCAGAGTGGTGACGATGTTAATGCTGTCCAAATCTTGGAGCACGCGGTTCACGGAGCTTCACCCAAGGGGCGGGCAGTGCAGGAGCAGCTCCTGCTTTTCCTAGCGGGGTAATGCTCAACAGGCTGACGTAAACCGCCAGCAGGTATTGACCAGACCGGAGCGAAAGAAAGTAATGTTTATGAAACCTTGAGCAGGTCAAGGCAGAGAGTGAGGAACCAGCTTGTGCCGCCAGGTAGGGAAATCCACAATTCTATACTTATTAACCGTAGTCTGTGCAGTGGTTTTCTTGGCAGTGTCTTCTTCTGCTGCAGCCGGTGATGCCAGCATTCCTGAAGCAGCGAAGGCAGCAGCCGGAGACTCCCCCGGGGCAGAAGAAGAGCGAGTGGTGCTGCGGGCAGATGGCTTCATTCAGGTCCTGGCCGGCGGTGAGGAGATCATTGCCCAAGACGGTGTCCAGGTGGAATACCGGGATATGGTGATCTATGCCGACTGGCTCCATTATATCCTCGGGGAAAACTCTGCCTGGTTTCAAGGGCATGTCCAGCTCCACCAGGATGATCAATACCTCGAGGGTGAAAGCCTGGAATATGATTTCAAGCAGCAGAGGGCCAAGATCGATGAAGCACGGGCTGTAGTAGTCGGTCAGGGGCTGAAAAGCGAGCTCTATGTGCGTGGTGACAGGATCGAAACCGAAGCTGATGACATCTTCATCCACGGAGGCAGTGTTACCACCTGCAGCCTGGATCATCCCCATTTCCATCTGCAAGCTGGTGAGATAGAGATTTATCCCGGAGATAGGCTCGTTATCCGCCGTGTATCTTACTGGGAAGGCTCCATACCCCTCTTTTATTGGCCTTATTTGGTGGTACCCATAGGCCGGGAGAGTGCCTTTGAGCTGCCCCGGATTGGGTACAGCCAGAGTGAAGGCTGGTTTATCAAAACGGCCTATAATTACTACCGCGGCCCCGAATCATATGGAACGGTGCATCTAGACTACATGCAGAAGAAGGGTATCGGCACAGGGGTTGACCATACGTACTATGACCGGGGTTCCGCCGGGAAAGGCGAGCTCTCTGTCTACCGCCTGCAGAATCCCGCCACTGATACCACCACCTGGGAGGGCGAATGGCTCCAGAGCTGGCAGCTCAATCCAGAAGTAAAGGTGGAACTGGGAACCGAATACTGGGTGCAGCCGGCAGCAGCTTCTGCTGAGGCGAAGTGGGAGCTGGAACCGGAGATCAAGCTGAGCAAGAGGGGACAGAAAGAGTCATATGCCATCCAGCTGGAGCACTGGCGCAATCAAGATGGAGGGCCGGCGACCGAGACAGAGCTTGACTGGACTTACCGGCGCCGCCTCGGCGAGCTCTGGCAGCTGTCCAGTTCAGGG
>LFTN01000020.1:0-1053 GCA_001513495.1 Clostridiales bacterium DTU087 | reverse complement strand
GCGCGGGGAAGCACCCAGTACAGCGCCTATGATTGGAAGATGCTGCGGCGGATGCCGGAGTTGACCTGGCAGTCCCGGGGCTGGAGCCTTTTGGATGGCAAACTGCCGGCACAGCTGACAGTGGGAGCCGGCCGCTATGAGGAAACATATCCCGATGGAGATGCCTTGGAAGGGAATAAGTTCTCCCTCAAAGGAGGCATCACTACCAGGCGGTTCCCTCTAAACTCAACAGCTTATGTCGTTTACAACGGCTCCATTGAGCTGGACAGCTATCGAGGCTTGGCTGCTTGTCTAGATATGGGCGAGGGTGAGCCTGCCTCTATAGCTCCCATGGATGATAGGTCCCGGGCGGTGATTGTCTCCCAGCCCAGGCTGGTGGTGCAGCCCCTCGAGCCCTTGACATTAGATGTTTCTTATAAGGATCAGTGGGTGATCGGCTCTTCTCCCTTTGTTTTCGATAAACTCGAGAACTCCGAGACCTTGAGCGGCCGCATCACCTGGCGAACACCTGCCTTTGGCGCGAGCCTGGGGACAGGCTATGATTTCTGGAGTGGGACTTTCAATGATCTAGTGGGACAGGTGCACCTGCGGCCGAGTGACCAGTATGAAATCAACGTTTGGGCAAGCTATGACCTGGAGGCAGACAGCTGGAAGACTGCCCGGGGCATGGTCAGCTTGATGCCCAGAGATGATGTATTCTTGCGTTTGGCCTCCAGCTATAATTTCACCTATAATGAATGGGATGGAATCGATGGCCAGCTGCAGATCACCCTCCCCAACAAGTGGCGCTTTGAGTATGTGGTTGGCTACAGCGGCGTCAGAGAAGAATGGACAAAGAACAGTGCCATGTTGGCTATAGATCTCCACTGCCGGGAACTGCGGCTGCGCTACGATCAGCTCAACGCCACAGTGTGGCTGGAGTATTCTATCCACGCTCTGCCCCAGACCCGGCTGACTATGCAGAGCGGAGAAGCGTGGAATGTCAATGTTGAGGGCCTTGGTGAATTGGTGACCCAGATCTCCCAAGGGGGGAGCGGCAATTGACCCGCGCTC
>LFTN01000063.1 GCA_001513495.1 Clostridiales bacterium DTU087 | reverse complement strand
TAGAAGCTGCCCAAATCCACGGTACAGAAATTGTGCACTCCATGGTACACTGTGTGGAACTCGTAATCGCCGTACGCCTTGATAACCCTCTCTGTCAAGCGATAGAACTGGGCAAGGATGTATCGGTCAACTTCCGGCAGCTTCTCCCTGGGCACCCGGTCTGAACCAGGCTGGAAATCCGCGAGGTTGCCCAGCATGAAGCGGATGGTATTGCGAATCCGCCTGTACACATCGGACATCTGTTCCAGAATCTTTGGCGACACCCGGATATCTCCCCGGTAATCTGCAGAGGCAGCCCATAACCGCAGAACATCGGCGCCGTAACGGTCGATAATTTCCTCAGGCGCCACCGTATTGCCCACGGACTTGGACATTTTGCGCCCCTCGGCATCCACTATAAAGCCGTGGGTCAGTACCGCTTTATACGGGGCGATACCCCGCACAGCTACTGACGTCAACAGCGAAGACTGAAACCATCCCCGGTGCTGGTCGCTGCCTTCCAGGTACAGGTCAGCAGGCCACTGGAGTCCATCCCGCTGCTCCAGAACAGCCATGTGGCTCGAGCCTGAGTCAAACCAGACGTCCATGGTGTCTTTCTCTTTGACAAAGGCTTGATTGCCGCAGGCCCCGCAGCTGGTGCCCGGCGGAAGTATATCCTCAGCCTCATGGGTAAACCAAGCATTGGAGCCTTCCCGCCGGAAGAGATCGGCCACTCGACCAATGGTCTCTTCGTTGGCCAAAGGTTCACCGCAGGCGTTGCAGTAAAAGATGGGAATCGGAACCCCCCACAGGCGCTGCCGGGAGATACACCAGTCATTTCTCTCCCTCACCATATTACTGATGCGGTCGATCCCCCACTTGGGAATCCACTGCACGTTCTCGATGGCTTCCAGGGCTTGTTTCCGGAAACCTTCAATGGAGACAAACCACTGTTCTGTTGCCCGGAAGATGATGGGACTCTTGCACCTCCAGCAGTGGGGATAGGGATGCTCCACTTTGGAATGGTGGAGAAGCAGATCCACTGCCTTCAAGTCTGATATGATGACATGATTGGCATCATCAAGCTTCATGCCCGCGTACTTGCCGGCCGCTTCTGTAAACCGGCCCTGGTTGTCGACAGGTGCAAAGACGGGCAGCCCATACTTGACTCCCACCGAATAGTCCTCCAGACCGTGACCCGGTGCTGTGTGAACACATCCAGACCCCTGCTCTAGAGTAACATGGTCAGCCAGGATCACTAGCGACGTCTTATCTCTGAAGGGATGGCGGCACAAGACCCCCTCCAGTTCTTGACCTGACCAGCGCTGCAGTATTTCCACCTGCTTCAGATCCACTTCCTCAGCTACGGCGTCTACCAATTCTTCAGCCATGATCATCCTGCCGGCTTCGGTATCCACCAGGGCATACACCAGCTGTGGGTGCAAGGCAATGGCTTCATTGGCAGGCAGGGTCCAAGGCGTCGTCGTCCAGATCAGCATATACACCGGCTCATCAGTGGGAATCTTGCCTTGGCCGTTGGCCACCGGAAACTTGACATAAATGGCATGGGATGTCTGATCCTTATACTCCACCTCCGCCTCTGCAAGGGATGATTCACACTCCGCACACCAGTAAACCGGCTTTAATCCCCGGTAGATGTACCCCTTATTTACCATGGCACCGAAGATCTCCACCTGCTTGGCTTCATATTCCGGTGCTAAAGTCACATAGGGAGCATCCCACTCACCCCAGATACCCAACCTCTTGAACTCGGTTCTCTGCACATCCAGCCAGTGCAGCGCGAACTCCTTGCACTTCTGCCGAAACTCAACCGGTGAGAGGGCATGGCGATCTACACCCAGCTGCCGTACCAAGGCATGCTCAATGGGCAGCCCATGGACATCCCAACCGGGAACATAGGGACAGTCAAATCCGCTCATCGAGCGGGATCTCACCACAATATCCTTCAGTACTTTATTCACCGCGGTGCCCAAGTGGATGTGGCCGTTGGCATAAGGCGGCCCATCGTGGAGAATATACTTGGGATGCCCCTCACGCCTTCCCCGCAGCTGACTGTAATAGTCCTCATTGCGCCACTTCTCTTGGAGCACCGGTTCCCTCTTCGGCAGGTTGCCCCGCATGGGAAATTCAGTCTTTGGTAATTGAACCGTATCCTGGTACTTCATAATGGAACCTCCTAATGGCACGCTCCTCGCTTGCCATACTGCTCTTCTTCGGCTGCACCCCGGAACAGCAAAAATCCTCTCACCCCATAGGGACGAGAGGACCCGCGGTACCACCCCAATTGGCCCAGGCCGCCTCAGGCGGGCCTGCGCCCAGCTCTCCATGCAGTAACGGGCATGTACCGGCCTAGGTTAATCAGCCCATAGGCGGGGCCTTTCACCCGGCAGCTCCGGGGTGATCTTTGGCAAAAACCAGTGGGACCGGGCTCTCACCTATCCCGGCTCTCTGGACCCACTCCCGGTTTTCCTACTTTCCCCTTCACAGCCTTTGCACTCAATTAAATTACATTATACGGCAAGTAACAGGCAACGTCAACTGGTTCCGCTGACGAAAGCTATTGGGCTGCCTCGTCCTCCAAAGGCGGATCCTCTGGAGCTGCCTCGCTGGAACCGGAGACACTGGAAGTCTCTTCCGGAGGCTCTTCCGGCATGAGCCGTACCTGATCTAAGATCTGCAGCAGCTGCATCTCCAGCTGCCGTCTTACCCGGGCACGAAAGGCAAGGGCCTCTCTAGCCTGCTGGATTTCATCGGCCACCTCCCGCCGGGCACTATCCAAGATGCGGGCCGCTTCCCGCTTGGCATCATCGATGATCCGAGCGGCGGTCTGCTCCGCTGCTTCCTTTAGCTCCCTTGATGACTGCCGTACATACTCCAGGGTCTCCTGCAGCGTCCCTTCAACGCCGTTGTAGCGGCTGGCCTGGTTCTTGAGCTCTTCTAACTCCTCTTCCAGCAGCTGTTTTTGCTTATACAGCTCCTCATACTCTATGACTACCTTGGAGACAAACTCATCCACTTGCTCCTTATCATATCCCCGGAAAACTTGTTTAAACTCCAGGTTATGAAGATCGATCGGCCGTAACACTGACCCACCCCCTCAGATATATCGCCTCAAGAGAAGACTAATGCGGCCCTTGCGCGTTAAGCCCAGCTGCTCTGCTACCTCTAAGCGTCCCTTCCCCCGGATGGAAATCACATCCCCTATCTCGATGCTCCGGGCTGGGTTCTCAACGGGCTTCCAATTCACCCTCACCTTTCCACCCTTGATGTCCCTCACCATCTGGCTGCGGGATGTACCAAATCCCGCTCCTGCCACCGCATCCAGCCGCAGGGAAGCAACTGTAGCCCTAATCTCTTTGACCTGCTGTGAAGCCGCTTCCAGCTGTTCGAGATCGATTTCTGCTACATAGACGGGCACCCTCTGCACTGCCTGCAGGTTGTGAACCACTGCTGGCACGATCTCCGGTGTCATCACCACTTGAGCACCTTGCCCCGTCAGGATGATATCACCGATCTTGTCCCGCCTGATCCCGCACCCCAAGACTGCTCCCAAGACATCTCGATGACCTACTTGGGAGAATTCCCCTGCCCCATCAATATTGACGGCTGCCAAAGGCATCTCTACCCGTTCCCTGGGGTAATAATCAGGGAAGACTGCCAGCCGCTGCCGCTCTGCTCCTCGGTAGCCCCCACTGAAGTAGTAGGCTAGAGAGCCCACTCCCCTGACAATACCGACGGCAATCTCCTGCCCCCGGGGATCGAGAAAATCGCTGTATGCCGGCTCATTCTCAGTATAGGCCCGGGCAGCAATGTCTAGAATCCGGCCGCCTGCCTCCCTTTCTTCGCCTTCCAAATGGCTCAAAAAACGCTCCTTATTGAATATCGCCACGAGTCTGCTCACACCTTAGAGACTAATCAACAGCCGCACCAAGAACCTTCGGACAAAGTCCAGCACCAGAAACACTACAATTGGCGAAAAATCAATACCCCCGATGGCCGGCAAAAGCTGCCGGAAAGGTGCCAATACCGGTTCTGTCACCTTGTAGACAAACCGCACCATGGGATTGTAGTAATCAACCTCCGGCAGCCAGGACATGATGATCCTGGCAAGGACAATCCATCGATAAATCATAAAGGCAGTGTTAACCAGCCGTATAAGCCAATACAAAGGTCTCCTCCATCCTATTGACCGTCCCGAAGTTCTTTGGACCGAGCTGCAGCCTCCAGGACAGCCTCAATCAAGGCCCCCCTGATGCTGCTCTTTTCAAGCCTTGTCAACGCGGCCGCAGTGGTGCCTGCCGGTGAAGTGACCATGTTTCTTAAAATCGCAGGATGCTGACCTGTTTCCACCGCCATGGCTGCTGCACCTAGAACAGTCTGAACTGCCAAACCCCGGGCATCCTCACGGCTGAGGCCGGAGGCTACGCCTCCATCAATTAGGGCCTCCAGGAACAGGTACACATACGCCGGCCCGCTGCCAGAAAGGCCGGTAACCGCATCCATCTGAGCCTCTGGCAGTACCCAGACTCTGCCGGTCTGCTGGAAAATCTCAATGGCAGTCTCAAGCTGGCCCGGGCTCACCTGAGCATTGGGGCTAAGTACAACCGCCCCCTGTCCAATGAGGCATGGGGTGTTGGGCATTGCACGGATCAACGGCTGGGCATCGCCTGTACCTCGCGCTAAAGCAGCCAAAGACACGCCGGCGGCCAGGGAAATCAAGAGATGCTTTGGAGTCAGCTTATCCTTCAGCTCTCGCAGGGCCTCCGATACCTGGCTGGGTTTGACAGCTACAATGATCGTATCCGAGACTGCCGGCAAATCTGCGGCCGGCGCCCGGCTGGTGCCCAGTTCTCCAGCCAGCCGCTCCAGATGCTCTTCCCGCTTGTCCGCGAGGGTAATGGCCTGAGGGGCAATCATCCCTGAGGCGGCCAGCCGGCGGGCCAGTGCACCGCCCATCGCCCCTACACCTATGATCCCTAAGCCATCCACTCAAAGAAGCCTCCTCCAGCTGGTGCCGCTACACATGGGTAACACTGCCGGTCACCCATGACATCTTCTTCTCCCGCACGTCTATGGAAGGATCCACTTCTACTAGAATATGGGCAGGGGTGAACAGAAATACTCCCTCGGCAATCCGCCGCACCGTTCCATCCAGGGCAAAGGTAGTGCCGCTCATGAAATCGACAATTCGCTTAGCCAGCTCTCGATCGATCTCATCTAGACATGCAATGACAGCCCGTCCGCCTTTCAGGTAATTAGCTATATCCTCAACTTCCTCATAGCTGGTAGGCGCAGTCACCATCACCCGGGTCTGGGTCTGCCTGCCGATACTGACCAACTGCCCTCGTTTCCGTGGGGCAGGAGCCTCTTCTGCCTGAGGTTGTTCCACTGTCTCCTGGGATTCGACGTCTACATCGGCCTCCTCTTCAAACCCCATAAAGGACAGCATCTTGTCCATGAATTTAGCCGCCATATTCTCTCCCTCCTCTCACCGGTCAGATGATAAACCTCTACCTATTTCCAAAAATAGCGCTCCCGATCCGCAGGAGATTAGCACCTTCCTCTACCGCGATTTCGAAATCGTTAGTCATTCCCATTGACAGGTACTTCATCTCAAAATTGGGAAATCCTTTCTCCTGAAGCTTTTCCCCCAGCAAACGCAAGTTGCGAAAGACTGGGCGGGTATTTTCCGGATCATCCTCAAAGGGCGCCATGGTCATCAACCCTTGAAACGCCACCCGCTGACATGGTATTGCCTCTTCCAGCACCTTAGGCACCTCGGCTGGCGCAAACCCGAACTTCGTATCCTCTCCACTGATATTCACCTGCAGCAGCACCGGCACCTTCTCTAAGCCCATGGCTTCCGCCCGGCGGTTGATCTCATCAATTAGGCGAACCCTGTCCACAGAGTGAATTAAATCTGCTATCTGAAGGCACTGTCTTACTTTGTTGGTCTGCAAGTGTCCTATGAAATGCCACTCCACTTGGTCACGCCACTGGTCAGCAGCTTCGTACTTGGGCAGGGCTTCCTGAATCCTGTTCTCGCCGACGGCGGCGATACCGCTGCCCACAAGGGGAGCGATGCGCTCCACCGGGACGCCTTTAGTCACCGCCACTACTTGAATCCTG
>LFTN01000168.1 GCA_001513495.1 Clostridiales bacterium DTU087 | reverse complement strand
GTCCAAGTTTTCTCAAAGGTCAGGAATAAATTCTTTGCCAGCTGCTGAGTGATGGTGCTGCCTCCGGCAACACGCCTCCCGGCCTTGAAGTTTATGTAGAAAGCCCTGAGAATGGCGATGGGGTTGAAGCCCGGGTGCTTATAGAACCAGCGGTCCTCCATGGCTAAGATGGCATCCTGCATGACCTGGGGGATATCCTCCAAGGGAATGTAATGGCTGGGGCCCTGCCCCAGTACAGTGAGGACTTCGCCGTTATCTGCAAGGATCGTTGCCCCTTCCAGTTCTCTCTCTGTCTCAAACTGCCTGAGGAGAAACCAGCCCCGCACATACCAGCCGGCGAAGACCAACATGGGGATAATGAGGAGCAGCAGCCAGAGATATCGATAGCGCCGCCAGAGTCTCCCGATAGACATCAAGGCCATCACCTGAGGCTAGTATGGGTTGGAAGGTGCTGACATATACTAGGGCCTATCCAGTATTAGTGTGCCGCGGCCGCAGATCGCGGCTCCGACTCCAACTCTTGCTCTTGGAACAAGCTTCCGATACTTGCGGACATCCCCATGGCTGCCCCTAGGGCTGCTGTTGCAGTCCCACACAGGAGCAGGAAATAGGCCGCGGGAATCACATCCACCAAGACTCCAGCCAACGCCATGGATATGGGGACCAGCATCTGCACTAGACTGCCAACCAAGCCAAACACCCTGCCTCGATAGTGATCGGGAACGGTTTCCTGCATCAAGACATTCAAAGGCACATTAACCTGGACGTTGAAGATCCCGATAAACAGCATCGGCGCCGCGATACTGACCAAGATGGCCAGGGGGGACAGGTGTTGGAATACAATTGGGAACCCGATGATGCTCATCAGCAGCGCCATAATGCCTTGCCCAATGGTTGCCCAGGAGAGCAGCCGGTGCCTGCCAACCTTCTGTGCTAGGATACCTACGACTAGAGTACCCACCATTACGCCTGCCGGAAAACTTGATTGGGTCAAGCCGTAGTGAGCGGCCTCCATCTGGAGAACCTCCTTGCAGAAGTAGGGGAACACCACTGAAAAGAGGGGAGTGCCGATGAAGTTTAGGACCAAGGCGAACATGATTATAGTCCGCACGCCGGCATTACTCCAAATGTAGGCGAACCCTTCCCTAAAATCGATGACGAACTGCCGTGCCGGGCCGCCCGATGCGGCTGCCGCAGGAGCTCGCCGTTCCCGTTCGGGGAAGCGGATAAACATCTCCGATATCCCAGACAGGATAAAGGAGATTCCGGTGATGGTGAAGACGCTGACATATCCTGCGGCTCCAAGGAGCGCTGCTCCCACAATGGGGCCGAGAATCCCCGTGGCACTCATGGAGAAGCTGTCCCTGGCATTGGCCTGCACCAGCTCCTCTTTCTTGACCAAGTTGGGTATGGTGGCGGAGATAGCCGGCCCAAAGACAACGCCGCACATTGAGAGCAGCACCGTAGCCCCATAGAGGACCGGTATAGTCACCTGCCCAGAGTGATAGACTAATGCCAAAGCCAAAATGAGAATACCTCGGATGATGTCCGCCCCGACGATGATCAATTTGCGGTTGACTATATCAATGATGACCCCGGCAAAGGGTGCCAATAAAATGCCCGGCAGGCTCGAAGCCATCAGAAGTGAACCTAAGACCGCTCCTGAGCCCGTCAGGTCCAGTACCAGCCATGTCAAGGCGAAATAGTAGATGCCATCACCGATTTGTGACACAAGGCGGCCCAGGAGCAGGAGGCCGTAGTCCCGGTTAATAAAGAGCCTTTGCCACAGAGAAGCATGGCCTTCTCCTGTGTAAGCCATATCCATCTCTCCCTTTTGCTGCTGCTTTGCATAAAGCATACCATCATCGCGGTTTAGCTCCCAGAGCCTGGGGTTGGAAATTGCCTCCGTCTTGAGATGTAGAAAAGTGTAGCTGCCGCTTAGAAAATGTGCTTTACAAACCCAGCCTTCTGTGCAATAATAGGAGCGACAAATCTTTAAACTGGGTACAGAGATACCGGTAAGGTTTGTAGGAACGCGCAGACATAGTTTTATACTCTTTTTGTGCTGTTCTATTACGATCTTGCCGGGGAGGCAAGATTTTTTTTGCCTTTTCGGTCTCCCAGAACAGAGGAGGAGGAAACTTAATGTCAGCTGAGAGAGTCGTGGGTTATCTGCCAGATGAAACACCGCAGTTTTGGGAATTGATCGTGTTTGCCTTGCAGCAAATCGTAGTAATGTTTCCGGCAACGGTATTGGTAGCACTGATCACAGGGTTTCATGTCTCCACGACGATATTTGCCAGCGGCTTGGCAACCTTGGTCTTTATCCTGGTCACCGGGAGAAAGATACCGCTGTACTACGGGTCTAGTTTTTCGTATATTGCAGCCATCGCTTCCATTATGGGTGCAGAGGCATTTGCCGGTCTATCCTTAAATGAACGGATTTCCATTGCCCAGTTCGGTATAGTCATGTCCGGTTTCGTATCAATTGCCGCAGGGATGATTATCAAGCGGAGCGGCAAGGAAGCCATCGACCGGGTACTGCCTCCTACAGTCACCGGCAGTATTGCGATTATCATCGGCTTGTCCCTGGCAGCCACTGCTATGAATGACGCATCTTCTGTACCTCTCGGAGTGCCCGAAGCAAGCATGGGGATGGCCACCAGCTGGGCTTGGGTAATCGCCATCATCACCTTGCTTTCCACAATCCTCTATTCTGTTTATCTGAAAGGCAAGGCTAGTCAGTTCCCGATTCTCTTCGGCCTCATGACTGGCTATCTGTCAGCGATGATTATCGGAGCTGCCACAGGCATCCAGTTTGTCAACTTCACTACAGTGGAGTCAAACAGCATCCTGAGCCTGCCCATCTTTACACTGCCCAAACCGTCGGCGGCGGCGCTGGTGGCAATTATGCCTATCGCCATCGCTACCATTCCCGAATCTACAGCCCATATCTACCAATTGGATCTCTACGTCAAGAATCTTGCCAAGCGGAAGGGTTCTAAGAAGCAGTATAATATCGAGGACAAACTGGGCCTCAACCTCATTGGTGACGGCATCGGCGACATTGTCTCCGGGTTTATTGGCGGGCCGGCGGGCACCAACTACGGCGAGAATATCAGTGCCATGGCGATTTCCAGGAACTTCTCGGTATCGGTGCTCATGGCGGCAGCCATCATCACCATGATTATCTCCTGCTTCACACCGCTGATTAACATCGTCTACTCAATACCCAAGGCGGTCATTGGAGGCCTCTCCATTTACCTCTTCGGCGTGATTGCCGCCCAGGGTATAGCTATCATTATGGAAAAACAGGTGGATTTGTTCAGTGCCAAGAATCTGGCTGTCATCGCGGTGATTCTCATCGTCGGCTTGGGAGGCACCTTCAACTATGACGGCGGCATGATTCCCATGTTTGGCGTAGAGCTGCCTGCTATAGCTACTGCAGCGGTGGTCGGAATCCTCTTGAATCTCATGCTGTCGGTGGGTGAGAAGCAGAAATATGCAGAGGCGAAAAAGGCGGAGAGCCTAGCTTAAAGGAGATCTAGAGATAAAGAGCATGTAAATGGAAGGCAGTGCCGAGTCTATCACTCAGCACTGCCTTCATCGATATAGCGACATTGCTGTTTATAGGGCTGTCATTTGATGCTTGTACTGCTGCCGTATTTAGAGGGCCATCATTTTCTGCTCTGCATTTGAGATATTGCTGGCTGAGTTCTATGCAAAGGATGTTCCTTCGGTGTTCCATGCCTGCTGTATTGCCGCATTTGAGGTAATGTCTATTTTCTGCTCGAGCAGTGAGGTCTTCAGCTAGGCTGCATATGTTGCATTAGAGGTCGCGATAGCAGAACCACCAATCCCAGCACTCGAATTTGCCGGCTTTAGCATCTTCCAATCGAGCCTTAGCGCCGTCCATACTGGGAGGAGGCGGGATAATCACTTTGTCGCCCAAGTCATCATTGTTGGGCCAGTTGGCCGGCAGCGCCACTTTGTGCTGTTCGTGGGTCTGCAGGGCCTTCAAAGCTCTCAGGATCTCATCCATGTTCCGCCCGATTTCCTGGGGATAGTAGAGGATTAGGCGGATGACGCCCTTGTCGTCAATGATGAACACCGAGCGGACAGTATTGGTGCCTTTGCCTGGGTGAATCATTCCGAGAGCAGATGACACTTTGCCCAGTTCGTCGGCGATGACGGGATACTGAACATCTACATTGCGGTTTTCCTTGATCCACTCGATCCACTTTATGTGGGAAAATACCTGGTCGACGGACAGGCCGATCAGTTCACAGTTGAGAGCCTCAAACTGCTCCCGCAGCCGTTCAAAGGCAATAAACTCGGTGGTACAAACCGGGGTAAAGTCTCCCGGATGGCTGAACAGCACAAACCATTTGCCTGCATAGTCATCCGGCAGCTTCATCTTGCCGTGGGTTGTGATTACCTCTAGCTCTGGAAACCGCTCTCCCAATAATGGCAGTCCTGAACTCATGCAAAGACCTCCCTATTAATATTTGTTATCACTAATACTATACCCGTCGAGAAAGGAAGTTAAACCTAACAAATCACTGAGCAGGGAAAAAATGGCAAGCATCGGTGATGGGAAACAGCCAGCTTCCGTCATTACACCTGCCTCGAGCCCATACATTTATACAAACCCGGCAGATGAGGTGGGGTGTATGGTGCCGTGGCAGATGTGGCTGGTTTTGGCGGCCATGCTGTATATCGGCCGACTGGCTGCGGTGGGCTGCCTGATGGGGGAATTTGCGGCCTCTGCTTTGGCCGCGGGCGGGCTGGCCTTGTTTGAGCCGGAACTGGAGGCCCAGGTGCGGTGCTTCTTGTGTGTTGCTCTAGCTTGCATTCTCTGGACCCGCACCCGGGGCGGCAAAGCTTGCCGCGGACGGATCGGTGCTTTTCTCCTAGAGGAATTTGCCCCTCTGCGGAGAATATTGGCAGGGCATACGAGAGATGGAGGTCCGGATATGGCAAGCAATCTGATCAGAGAATTCACCGAGGATAATTTCGATACCGAAGTACTCCAGCAGCAGGGCATGGTAGTTGTGGATTTCTGGGCTGAATGGTGCGGCCCCTGCCGCCGGCTGGCGCCCATCATCGAGGAGTTGGCAGAGGAATACGCCGGAAAGATCACTGTAGGCAAGCTGAATGTCGACGGTGCCCAACGGCTAGCCGGCCGGTATGGGATTCTCAGTATTCCTACATTGGCCTTTTTTGTTGACGGCAAGCCTGTTGATCGGCTGGTGGGACTGCATTCCAAGGATGTGATCAAGCAGAAAATCGAGGAATTGGGAGCTTAACAGGCTCTGGGAATAGCGTCTTATAGTCGTGCTGGATAGAGAGGCCTGAGACGGTGGCAGGGCACACCGCCTAGGCCTTTTTGTTATCCTGTCTCCACATGACGGACAAGGGCAGGGCTTCTACCCGCCGGGCTGTTATGCTTTTGGCATTTCCCCTCTGCTCCAATGTCCCCCAGGCCAGCAAAGCCGGTTCGGTAAAGATGATATGCCCGTACTTATGGTAAACGTCTTCAAAAACGGTGACATCAATCATGCCGAACTCATCTTCCAGGGTGAGAAAAACTACTGTGCGGCCGCTTTTGGTGGGGGGCCGGTGGGGCCTAATTACGATCCCAGCTGCACAGACCTTCTTGCCGGGGGCCATTTGTTCCAGCTGCCGGCTGCTGGCTGCCCGGCGCTGCTTTAGATAGGGGCGGAGAAATGCCATCAAATGGCTGCTGACATTAAATCCAAGCACGGCGTATTCCTGCAGGAACTTCTCCTTGGGGGAGAAATCCGGCACATCTTGAGGCCCGGCTTCCCGGAGGAGGTCAGGTAGTTCTCCTGAGAAAAGGGAAAGCTGGTGCCCGCCTGTCACCAATTCCAGGATTTTATCTAGATCCCAGAGGAGCTGGCGCCGATTGGGATGGAGTGCATCAAAGGCCCCGCAGAGAATCAGATTAGTGGTGATATCCTTATCCAGCTGGGCCCTTAGGCAAAAATCCATTAAGGACCGATAGGGCGCCTTAGCCCGCTCACTGAGAATTTTGCGGAGCGATGTTTGATCCATCTTCGCTACCTGTGCCAATGATACCCGGATGCCCAGCCTAGGTTCTGCCGGGGCTTTGCCGTTACCACCGCTAGGCAGCTCCTCCACGGTAAACTGGCCGGTACTGATGTTGATATCCGGCGGCAGTATCGGTATATTCCGCCGCCGGGCTTCCAAGCAGATGGTGTTGGGGGGATAGAACCCCATGGGCTGGTTGCTGAGGATAGCTGCATAGAAATGGGCCGGATAGTGCTCCAAAAGGTAGCTGGTTTTGTAGGCGGTATCTCCGAAGGCAGCCGCATGGGCTTCACAAAAGCCGTAGCCGGCATAGCCTACTATATACGAAAAGATGGTTTTAGCTACATCTTGCTCGACGCCGTTGGCAGCGGCCTTGGCAATAAACTCCCGGCCAATGGCATCCATCTCCTTTTGAGAGCGGAAGTGGGTCATTACCCGCCGCAGCCGGTCAGATTCGCCGGGGGTAAACCCGGCAATCTCGGTGGCGATTTGGATCACCTGCTCTTGATACAGCACCACGCCATAGGTTTTGGCCAAGATCCGCTCTAAAGCCGGATGGATATAGGTTGGTTCCTCTTGGCCCCGCCGGCGGGCGATAAACGGCTCCACCATATTGCCTTTAATGGGGCCGGGCCGGATCAAGGCTACACTGGCGATGATGTCTTCCATGTTTTCTGCTCCCAGCCGGGCCTGCAGAGCCCTTTGGGCCGGGCTTTCCAGCTGAAAGGCGCCGATGGTTTTCCCTGAGTTCAGCCGCCGGTATGTGGCCTCATCATCTAAGGGGATCTTTTCATAGCAAAAACCAGGAGAGCTGCTGGGTCCAGCCTGGGAATTGATGGATGCCACCGCATCTTCTACAGCAGACAAGGTCCGCAGTGATAGGAGATCCAACTTGATCAATCCCAGTTCTTCAACATCATCTTTATCGAACTGGGTGATCAGTACTCCCTTGGCTGCCGGCTGGAGAGGGGTGACAGCTGTCAACGGCTCCCGGCAGATGACCAGCCCCCCTAGATGTGTGCCGATAAATCTGGGAAAGCCCGCGGCTTTCTCGCACAGGTCGAACAGCTGCCGGTATTTCCACATCGGCACCGGGGTCCGGCGAAGCTCTGGGAATTTGTCCAGTGCCGCCGTAATGGCATCGGCCGGCACATGGGGGAAGCGTTTGGCCAGGCTGTTTACTTCCTCTGGAGAAAAACCCAACGCCTTGCCAAAATCCCGCAGGGCAGACCGGGCCCGGAAAGTATTAAAGGTGCAGACTGAGGCGACATGCTCCTCTCCATACTTGCCATAGACATACTTGGCGACCTCATCCCGGCAGCGGGCATCGAAATCTATATCAATATCGGGCTTTTGAGCCCGTTCCAGGCTCAAGAAGCGCTCGAATAAAAGCCCCCGGGCAATGGCATCAACCTCTGTAATCCCCAAACAGTACACTACCGCCGAGTCTGCAGCTGAGCCCCGGCCGGCATAGCGGATCCCCTGCTCTCTGGCGAAGCAGGCAATATCCCACATGGCTAGGAAATAGTCTTCCACCTGCAGGCGGGTGATGATATCCAGCTCATGTTCCAGCCTCTGCCGGATGGAGGAAGTAATTGTCCCATAGCGCTTCATCGCCCCTTCATAGGTCAATTCCCGGAGGAAAACAGCTGCTGGTTTGCCTTGGGGGACGGGGAAGGCGGGGAAGAGGGGCCTTTGCAGATCCAAGGCCGGCTGGCAGCGTTCAGCAATTTCTAAGGTGGCTGCCAGTGCCTCTGGGTAAGCTGTGAAGAGCTGTCTCATTTCTGCCGGCGATTTTAGATAGTTTTCCGCATTGAGGCGCCGTTCAGGGTGGACATCCTCCAGCCGGGTGAGGGTGCGGATACAGGTTAAGGTGTCGTGGAGGGGGAAGCCGGACTTCTCAGCATAATGGACATTATTGGCGGCAACCACTTTAAGCCTCAGCTCTGCAGCCAGTTCCGCCAGGGCTCTGTTGAGCTGAGCTGTATGGGGAAGAAAATCACTGGTCAGTTCTATGTAGAAATGATCCCGGCCGCAGATCTTTAGATAGCGATTGGCAGCAGCCCGGGCAGCATCTGCCTTCCCTTGGAGCATCAAAAAAGGCACCTCGCCCCGACGGCAGCCCGAAAGAAAGATCAAGCCTTTATTGTATTTGGACAAAGCCTGAAAGGGCACCCGGGGGTCTAACCGGTTACCATGCTGATATGCAGAGGTCAACAGCCTGCACAGGTTGGCATAGCCTGCGGAATTCTCCGCCAGGCAGGTTAGATGATGGCCGTTTTCTAAGGTCAGCTCTGCTCCTTGAATTGGCTTAATCCCCGCGGCAGCTGCTGTTTTGTAAAACTGGACAGCGGCACTGACGTTATTGTGATCAGTAATGGCCAGGGCCGGCATCTCCAGTTCAGCAGCCCGCTGTACCAAGGCAGGTATGGAGCTGGCCCCATCGAGAAAAGAGAAGGGGGAATGGACGTGGAGATGGACAAAGGCCACAGAAAGGACCTCCTTTGGCTGGAGCTGTCAAGAAATCCAAGCAGGAGCAGGATTTCTTTGGTTTTGTAGCAAAGTGTGTTAAAGTCAATTCTGTATGCTGCCCGACAGCAGGCGGGCAAGATAAATATCAGGAACTGTGAAAGGGGATAAGGTGCTCCATCGGCACCGCGCATCATGGCAAAACGGGTTTTCTCTGGCGTTCAGCCCAGCGGCTCCTTAACCATCGGCAACTATTTCGGAGCCTTGCGGAATTTCGCTAAACTACAGCATGAAGCAGAATGCTTTTTTTGTGTGGTGAATCTCCATGCCCTGACAGTTCCGCAGGATCCCAAGGAGCTTTACCAGCGGACACTGGATGTAGCTAAGCTCTTTGTGGCCTGCGGCATTGACCCAGAAAAGGCTACCATCTTTGTCCAATCCCATGTCCCAGCCCACAGCGAGCTGAGCTGGCTTTTGGAATGCACTACTTATGTCGGCGAACTGCGGCGGATGACCCAGTACAAAGACAAAGCTTCTAAACGGGAAGTCGTTACATCAGGCTTATTCACATACCCAGTATTAATGGCAGCCGATATTCTCCTCTATCAGACCGATGAAGTGCCGGTAGGAGAAGATCAAAAGCAGCATTTGGAGCTGGCCAGGGATATTGCGATTCGGGTCAATAATCGATTTGAGGAAGAGGTTTTTAAGGTGCCCGAACCCTATATCCCGCCAAAAAGTGCCGGCGGCCGGATCATGAGCCTGCAGGATCCCACTGAAAAAATGTCCAAATCAGCGGAGAATCCCCGGGGGAATATCGCCATTTTAGATCCCCCCGATGTGATCAGGAAAAAGATCCGCTCAGCAGTCACCGACTCAGGCCGGGAAATCTACTATGATGAAGAAAACAAACCGGCTGTCTCCAACTTGATGGTGATCTATTCCCTCTGCTCCGGCAAATCCTTAGATGAGATCCGGGATCAATACGCAGACAGCGGTTACGGCCAATTCAAAAAGGATCTGGCAGAGCTGGTGGTAGAGACCCTGCGGCCGATCCAAACCCGCTTCGAGGAGCTTTCCCGCCCAGGGGTCATCCAAGAGGTTTTGGCACAAGGCAAAAACAAGGCCGAACCTATAGCCCTGGAGACCCTTGAGCGGTTCCAGAAAAAGCTGGGCCTTTTGCCGGTTTGATTCCAGCTGCCAGTTCAATCCTCAATCGTAGATTTTATATAATATCCACCGGCCGGCAGCCTGGTGGTGGAGTTCATAGAGCCCCTGATCGTCAGTCATCACCTGATAGACTGTGATCTCCGGGGCTTTTTCCCACCATTCGCCCCTTTCTTTCCAGCTTTCAATGATCTGGGCAATGCTGTGCAGCCGCCCCTCCCAGCTAAAGGCAGCAGGCTGGTTTCTTCGGCAAACTACCTGGATAGGTGCATTCACACGGCGGGCCACATAGCTGCCTCCCCAGGGCTGGAATTGATTGGATTATCCCCAAAGCCTGTCAGAAGCTGCAGCATCCGCTCCCGGCGGGGGATGGAAATATCTGCAGCAATAAATACCCGATCAGCCCCAAACTTGGCCTGGAGAGAGGATAACAGCTGCTCCAGCTCCCGGGGGCGCTGGGGTTTGAGGTAAGAAGCTAAAGCTAACTGCCCCAAAGCGGCTGGCTTCAGCCCCATTAACATCAGCCGCACCCCGGTGATGGGGGCAGGCCAGGCTTCTGCGGCCAGCAGGCTTTTGATTGCCAAAAGCAGTTGATCGGCTGTCTGCAGTTCATTTTTCAATGGCTTATCCCAGCATTTTTCCTCTAGATTTTTGTATTCCACCATAAGGCGGAGCCTGGTACAAGCTTGGCCCTGCCTGGATAGCTCTTGGGCGGAGCTTTCCACTATGGGCAATAGCTGTTTTGTCAGTTCCTCCCAAGTTCGGCATCCTTCCATCTCCGGCGGCAGCTGAAAATAGCCCTGGATGGTTTCAGGCGGATAAAGGCTTTTTACTGGGGCCGGATCTATTCCCCGGGCTGCATCGTGGAGGTTTTTGCCCGTTTCCCCAAACAGCCTCTGCAGCTGCTGTCTCGGCACCTGACGCAGCTGGCCAATGGTATATATGCCGAGATTCTGTAGCTGCTGGTGGATTTTATCCGGCCAAGGCCACAGCCGATTAACCGATAAAGGTGCCAGGAAATCTTCTGCCAGATCAGGAGAGATGATCAGGCAGCGGCTGGTATTGGCCTTTGGTTTGCTCCTGCCTTTCAGCTTCAGGGGAGCAGAGCTTCGCCCCCGCCCTTGGTGCCAGGTTAAAGGCTTTTGCCTGGGCACTGATGGGGGAAGAGCGGCTGCTTCCAGGTAAGCGATTTTAGCTGTTAGCTTGTTGGGAGCTATGCATAAATAAAAAGGAACCCCCAGCTGCCGGGTAAGGCGGTTGGCGATCTTGTCACTGACTGCCCTGATTTCATCCTGCAGGGTAAGCCCCATAAAGGCGCTGTTATGGCTTTCCGGCTCTACCGATGGGCTTAGGCCGGCACAAATATCCCAGAACCGTTCCGCGGCCGGCAACGGATCAGCCTCCGCCTCGACTACCTGCAGAGCTGGACAGGCAAGGCGTGCTTGCCGTATGCCCATGGCGACAGTAATTTGCAGCTTGGCAGCTTCAGGAGAAACATCGATGATTTTACGGCCCTGGGTAACTATAAAGGGCTGATGCCGGAGGCGGGGGCTGTGTTCAGCTTCCAAAAGTGCATAAAAATGGTGCAATCGGATATAAGCTGTCATCGAAGCCATGCCGCTTCACCTTCCGTACAAACACATATTCGGCAAACAACTGTTCGTATAAAAAGTATACGCCAGGCCCCTGGGGGGTGTCAAGGGAGAACAGCCCGGGTAATTGCAGTTAGATTTTGGCAGCTCTAGGTGGAATAGGGCTGGGCCTTGGCCCGTCGTTTGGCGAAGTTCTGCACCAAGAGGGCGATTTGGGGCCAAGCCTCCAGGGCAGCCCGGCGGCCGGCTTCGATAATGGCCGGTACCTTTTCTATATCAGTTAGGGAAGCACTGCCGGTGACAGGCTGAATTACCACATCTGCTGTCTGTTCCAAGCGGACCTCGGTATTGGCCTGGCCCATGATATCCAGGGATTGGATGAGGATTTCCAAGATAGTGTCGATCTCGTCACTGTTTTGGGAGTGGAATCCCAGATCCACCGCGATGATAATATCGGCACCGGCCCAGCGCAAAAGATCCGCAGGGACGTTGTTTTTGAGGCCGCCATCTACAAGGAGATGATCTTGCCAGATCATCGGCTGGAAAATGCCGGGGATGGCAGTACTGGCCCGAACGGCTTGGGCTAAAGGAGCATCGGATGTGAATATGACCTCCGGCCGCTGGGGGCCCAGCTGGCCGGCAAGCCCGGGAGGGCAGAAACACACCAGCCGGCCGTCACAGAGGTTAGTGGCAGTGATGAAAAGGGGAAAATCTATATCATGGAAATGCTTGCTATTGCTCAAGCGGCAAAGCAGCCGGTAGAATTTCTTGCCTCTCACAAATCCCAGGGGAGTAGGGGGAAGCCAGCGGTGGGGCAAGGACAACCGGTCCAAAATGGTCTTGATGCTGATTAGGGTCAAAGACTTGAGATTGACAACATGGTCAACATAGTCGCCGATCTTGATCTCCGCCAATAGGTTCTGCATATCCCCAGGGGCCCACCCCAAGGCGTGGAGCATGGCGATGATGCTGCCGGCACTGGTGCCTGCCATCATGTCAATGGGAAGCCCCTTGGACTGCAGCACCTCCAAAACGCCGATATGGGCGGTTCCCCTAAGGCCTCCGCCGCCTAAAGCCAGCCCGATTACCGGCCGCCGCGGCTTGTGAGGCTCGATGAAGCCAGCAGCCATTTGCTTAGGCCTCCTCCTGCAATTCTAGTTATATCATGATATGGAAACCGGCCCCGAAAGTTGAACCAGCCAATAGATACCAAGGCAGCAGCGGCGGCGATGGAAAGGAATTGGGCAGTTCTTATGGAAGGATAGAAACAAGTGGGAGTACAGCGAAATTAAGAGTGCGAATCTAGTTCATGGAACGCAAATGGGGGCATAAGAATGGAGTAAACAGGGAGAAACCAGGAAGGTCCGGGGTGAGAAAAGTGGATGCCAAGCAGCGGGCAATTTTGGAGTTCAGCCAACGGTTGTTGAAGGAACCATCGAGCAGGTTGTTTTTGCATCGGCTGCTGAACAACAGGGAGCTTGTGGATAAGATGGTCTTTGTCCTAAACCGCAGACTGCTGGCCAATACTTTGCTGGTATCGGAACTAGGAAGCTCACGGATCGGTTTTCAACTGGAATTGGGAGCCAGGCGCCAGGAAGAGGTCTCCCTGGTTAACGGCCGGTTGGTGCGGAATGTGAAGCGGACCCGCAGAGTCTGCCTCAATGACCCCATGGAAGCCTGGGAAGCATTGGAGAATTTCGAGGGCCGGCTCTATACCCAATTTAGCTTTGCCGGCGAGATCCCTGATTGGTATTTGGCTGTGGTGGAGCCCAATCCCGCCTTGCCTGCAGAGGCTGCCGGGCCTGCTGCGGATGAAGAAGATGCCAGTGATATTTTCCGGGAGCAGCTGGATATTGCCCTTTGGGTCGTCTTGCTCAAGCAGGAGATTGATCAGGCACTGGCGGAGAAAGATGAGCAGCGCTTCTATGAGATTGTGGGGCTGTACAACCGGCTGAAGGAACGGTGTCTTTGGGAATTCGATTGATCTTAATGCCGCCGCCCTGAAACAGAGGGAGGATTTGGCTAAATAGCGGTAGAATAAACAGGTTAGATAGGGTGGGGATACTTAGGTACTCCATTGGCGAGCACCACCGCCGGTGGGAAGCAGTTAGTAAAGTTTTCATGGGAGGTTCCCATGACCATTGCCGACGGCGCCCGTGGTGCGGCGCCGTTGTTTTAACTGCAAAAAGGGGATGATATCTTGTCCGTGCTTAGTTCACCGGGCCAGGAGAAGCCTTTGTGGCGCGACTTATTGGAAACAGTGGGTGGAGCAGTAGTCTTAGCTCTGTTTATCATGACTTTTATTGCCAGAGCTTTCACGGTGGACGGCCCTTCGATGCTGCCCACACTGCAATCTGGTGAAAAGCTTTTGATTGACAAGGTTACTTATAGATTCAGGCCGCCCCAGCGGGGAGAAGTGGTTGTCTTCCGGTATCCTGCCAACCCCAAGGAGCATTTTATCAAGAGGGTGATCGGGATCCCCGGTGATACCATCAGTATCCAGGATGGAATGGTTTATATCAATGGTCAGAAACTAGAGGAAGACTATCTGATGGAAAAGACCTGGGGGAATATGGCATCGGTGAAGGTGCCGCCGGAGAGTGTATTCGTCTTGGGCGACAACCGCAATAACAGCCACGACAGCCGCAGCCCCTTGGTGGGATTTGTCCCCAACCGCTTAATTGAAGGACGGGCAGTATGGCGCTACTGGCCGCTGCAGGCTCTGCGGGTGCTGGAGCTACCCCCGGCCTTTGCCCAGCTCAAATAAGGGAGAAAGAGATCAGCCTACATGAATATAACTGCATTAATTGCTGGAGAATTGGAGATCAAGGCGTGGCAGGTGGAAAGTGCTGCCCGCCTTCTTGATGAGGGGAACACCATCCCCTTTATTGCTAGATACCGCAAAGAAGCCACCGGAGAACTGGATGAGACGGTACTGCGGAGCATCGCCGAGAAATTAGGCTATTACCGCTCTTTAGAGCAGCGCAAGCAAGAGGTCTTGCGGCTCATCGACGAACAGGGCAAGCTCAGTGATGAGCTGAAATCAGCTATTTTGGAGGCAGCCAAGCTGCAAGAAGTTGAAGACCTCTACCGCCCCTTCCGGCAAAAGCGCCGCACCCGGGCGGCCATTGCTGAGGAGCAGGGATTGGGCCCTCTGGCTGAGCTCATTTGGCAGCAGGAGCTCACCCATGGAGTGCTGGATGATGTCCTCAAGCCCTATGTGCAGCCGGGCGAAGGAGTGGAGTCTCCCGCCCAGGCCCAAGCCGGGGCTTTGGATATTGTCGCCCAGCGGATTGCCGATGATCCGAAGATCAGGGCCTTGGTGCGCAGGATCAGCGAAGAGAAAGGATGTTTGACCAGCTGCTGTCAGCTGGAGCCGGAGCCAGCAGGGAACCTGCCGGTCAGCAAGTACGAGCTTTACTATGATTTCTCCCAGGAACTGAGCAGCATACCTGCCCACCGGATCCTGGCCATTAACCGGGGCGAAAAAGAGGCTGTGCTGAAAGCCAGGGTGGCAGTACCCCAAGATGAGATCATCGAGGCCATCAAAGGGGCGGTCATCACCAATCCCCGCAGCATTTTCCAGCCACTGCTTGCAGAAGCGTGTAAGGATGCTTATCAGAGGCTGCTGGCTCCCTCGATTGAAAGAGAACTGCGCAATCAGCTGACAGAAAGAGCTGAGTCCCAGGCGATCCAGGTCTTCAGCACCAATTTGCGACAGCTGTTGCTGCAGCCGCCGGTGTCAGGCAAAAGGGTCATGGCAATTGATCCTGCGTACCGGACTGGATGCAAGGCGGCGGCCCTCAATGAGCAGGGAGATGTCTTGGATACGTTTACCATCTATCCCCATGCTCCCCACAAGCGCTGGGATGAGGCCCGGGAGCAGCTGCTGGCCAAAGTAGAAGAGCATTCCGTAGAGATCATAGCCATTGGTAACGGCACAGCTTCCCGGGAGACAGAAGCCCTGGCCGCTGAAGTAATTGCGGCTTGCCGGAAGGAACTGCATTACTTAATTGTCAATGAAGCCGGAGCTTCTGTATACTCCGCTTCGCCGCTGGCCCGGGAGGAACTGCCTTGCCTAGATGTGTCTATGAGAGGTGCGGTTTCTATCGGCCGCCGGCTCCAGGATCCTTTGGCGGAGCTGGTCAAGATTGACCCCGGTTCCATTGGCGTGGGGCAGTATCAGCATGATGTAAATCAGAAACGCCTGGAGGAGAGCTTGCGGGCAGTTGTGGAATCCTGTGTCAATTACGTGGGAGTGGAGCTGAATACTGCCAGCCCCGCCCTGCTGCAATACGCGGCGGGGATATCCAAAACCTTGGCCCAGCGGATAGTGGAATACCGCCAGAGTGAGGGGCCCTTTTCTGACCGGCGTCAGCTTCTAAAAATCCGAGGGCTGGGGGAAAAGACATTTACCCAATGTGCCGGGTTTCTGCGGATTCGAGGTGCTGCCAATCCATTGGACAATACGCCTGTCCATCCCGAGTCTTACCATCTCGCCGAAGCGATCCTAGAACTGGCCCAGGTGCCCCTGCATGCCCTCACTGCTGGGGACGGCCTTTTCCACCTGCGGACAGGATTGGCTGAGCTGAAGGCCGAAGAAGTGGCAGGGAAGCTGGATGCAGGCTTGCCCACTATTAGGGATATAATTGCTGCGCTCCTGCAGCCGGGCCGAGATCCCCGGGAAGAGCTGCCCAAGCCTCTTTTCCGCCAAGATGTACTGACAGTTGAGGACCTAGAGGCCGGCATGCTGCTTTCCGGGACAGTGGCTAATGTGGTGGATTTCGGCGCCTTTGTGGATATTGGCGTGGGGCGGGATGGCTTAGTACACATTTCCCAGATGAGCCAAAGCTACATATCCCATCCCTTGGAAGTCGTCGCCGTTGGTGACATAGTGCAGGTGCAGGTGCTGGCTGTTGATCTAGAGAGAAATAGAATCTCCTTGAGTCTGCTTACGTAAAGCTGTATGGTCCTCACGGAAATACCTGCATAAGGATGTGGAGCCTGTGGGTAAGCTGTTGCTGTCCCTGGGTAGAACGAAGGAGCGCAGCCTGATTAGCCTCGAGTATGTCCTGATCTTTCTAGCTAATGGTGCCATGTTCCCGTTTTTCAATCTCTACTTGACGAAGCATCTCGGTTGGTCAGGCACGAGGATTGGTTCTGTGGGGGCTCTCAGCGCTGTGCTGGTAATGATGAGTCAGCCGCTGTGGGGCAGAATTTCCGATGCCTCGGAGAAGCACAAGGTTCTGGCTTTTGCCTTTGCGGTGAGTGCCTGCCTGGTTATTCTGCACCCGCTGGCTGCCGGCAGCTTTCTTATTTTCCTCCTAGTCCGCCTCTCCCACGCAGTCTTTATCGGTTCCACCACATCGATGTTTGACGCCATTGCCTTAGACGTCTTAGGCGAAGATAGAGACACATACGGCAAGTACCGCCTCTGGGGGTCATTGGGATTTGCGGCAGCGGCTCTCTTCATGGGAAAGGTTTATGAAGTCTTAGGCTTCTCCTCGATGTTTTTCTTCAATGCTGTCTTGGTTGGTGCAGCCGGCTATGTAGCATCTAATCTAGGCGGGGCTGCTGCCGGTAGGGAGAAAGAACACGGCGAAGCATCGATGGAGCTGACGAAAGTCTTGGCTAATCCGGCTCTCCTCGTCCTTTTGGGCGGGGTGTTTTTGGTCCAGACTGCCAATAGTGCCGGCGAAACCTTTTTGGGAGTCTACCTCGATGCCATCGGCGGGTCTAGCAGCCTGGTCGGCAGTGCCTTTGCCGTGATGGCCTTCGTTGAGATACCCACCTTTCTAGCAGCCCCCAAGGTAGTGGAGCGCTTCGGGTATAAACAGGTGTTGGTGATGAGTACCGCCCTTTTCGGGTTGAAACTGGTGCTGAATGCCCTGTTTCCCATTCCTTGGCTGGTGCTGGCTCTCCAGCCTTTGTCCGGCATCGGTTTCGCCTTCTTTCAGGTGTCATCAGTGTTGATGGTGGATGCTCTGGTGCCCCGTCAGTTCCGCTCCACCGGACAGGCGGTGCTGTCCGCCGTGGCCTGGAGCGTTGCAGGGATGTCGGGCGGCTTGATTTTTGGGATGTTATTGGATACTGCCGGAATTATAGCCGCCTTCGGCATCGGCGGGTGTGTGGGGCTCTTGGGGACGCTGTTTATCCAGTGCTTTGTTCCAGGCGAAGCAAAGCGGGCACCGGCGGCAGATCTAGAACAAAAGGCATAGCTCATCGCTATGCCTTTTAGATCTCTGAGTCCCGCTCCTGCGGTTTATACTCTGGTTTTCACCCTGCTTTTCCAACAGAACCGAAGATCCTCATTTTCTCAGCTACTGCTTCTTTGATAGTCTCTACTACTGTCAACATGAACTGCCCAAAGTCGGTATTGGCCGGCAGTGTCTGGGCAGTACGGATTTTAGCCATAGCTGCCTGGGACATGTCCGTATAGACATTGATCTTGGCAATCCCATTGGCAATTGCCTGGCGGAAGTCATCATCGGATAAGCCAGAGCCGCCGTGGAGGACTAAAGGCACTCCTGCCAGATCTCGAATCCGGGCCAGGCGGGGGATATCCAGTTCCGGTGTACCCTTGTAGATACCGTGGACGCTGCCCACGGCGACAGCCAAGGCATCGACTCCGGTTTCTTGGACAAACTGCTGGGCCTCCCCGGGATCGGTAAACAAAGTGGGATCGGCCACTCCGGGGCTGGGATCGCCTTCGCCGCCGGTGACGTGTCCCAATTCGGCTTCCACCGAGGCACCCACGGTATGGGCTAGTCGGACGATCTCCTTGGTTTTGGCGGCATTTTCCTCATAGGCAAGGGTTGAGCCATCGAACATAACTGAGGTAAAGCCCCAGCGCAGTGCTTTCACGAAGCTGCTGAAGGCCTGGCCGTGATCGAGATGTACCGCCACGGGGACGCTGGCCCGCTCCGCTGCTCTTAAAATAATGGGAGCATACTGCTCCAGGTCAATTAAGCCCATATGGACCTCGGCTACAGCCAGAATGATGGGCGACTTGTTCTCTTCGGCTGCCTGCAGGGCGCCTTGCAGTGTTTCCATATTGACGACATTGAAGGAACCTACTGCGTATCCGCCCTGAAAAGCATCATTAACCAGCTGCTTGAGAGTAACTAATGCCATATCCCTGTATCTCCTTGTATTTAGTCTAACGTTCACCCCACTGAGCCATATGGGCCAGGTGGGTTACTGTACATCCGGCTTTCTCTAGATCCTGTATGACAGCATCGCTGTCCGCTGTATCCAGACGCAAGACGATGGAGCGTTTTGCTTGCCCTTCATAGAACGTGGCCAGACTAATAATGCTGATGCCATGATCTCTGATAATCCGGGTAATGTCCGCTAGCACACCGGGTTTGTCCTCTGTTTCTAGGGACAGTCTGATCCCGTTGCTCCTCAACCCCATGGAATCAACAAAGGCGTCAAAGATGTTGGTTTCTGTGATGATACCCACCAGCTTGCCGTCATCAAGCACCGGCAGTCCGCTGACGACGTTTTCCCGCATGAGCACAGCTGCTTCTTCGATCAGGGTGTCGGGAGTGACGGTAACAGGATCAGGTGTCATCACTTCTCTGACGGGCATCTTGTTGAGGATGGTGTTCATCTCAAACACACTCAAGGTGGTGGCTGGGGAAGGTGCTACCCTCAGAAGCTCTGACTCAACGACAATGCCGATCAGCTTGTCATCTTCCAGCACCGGCAGCCGCCGGACATTGTGCTTCCGCATGAGCTTCAGGGCATCGAGAACCCCCATATCCGGAGTAGCGGTAATTGGATTAGGCGTCATCCGGGTCTTTACCATCATGGCGAAACCCTCCCGTCTTTGCTCTTTCTAATTCCAAAGTTCCGTAGCTCGCAGCGAAATCCTGCTTTATTACCGGATTTATACCCACTTTGCCGATACTAAACATCATCTTCAGTACCTTTATTTGATCCTTGGGAAATAGGGCGCCAGCGGGCCTGCAATGATTAGATGGCTGCCCAGCGGCGGGGCAGTTTGGGTCAGGGTGACTCGATCGCATAAAGGAAGCAGCATAGCCTCCTGGGCTATGCTGCTCTCTAGCTTTCGCCTTCTCTTTGCTTGCTGGGGCTCAAACCTATGGGGCTGGCCCAGCTACTTTAGGGTAAAGCAGTAGCATCCCGAGCCGCCTTCGTACCGGTAGTATGCTTCGCCGCTTTCGGTAACCAGCTTGAAGGCCTCATCGGCAATGGGGGCTCCATTGAGGGTGGCTGTTAGGATGCTGTAGTCCAGCTTGGGTACATAGATGACTGCTTTGGTGTTTACTGGGATAGTCACTGCCATCTTGAAAGCTGACCTGCATCGGCTCCAGCTGGACTTGATCTGGCCTTTCAGTGTCTTGACAGAGGCGCTGGCATGGTCTAGGGCAGCGGGGATGGCAGGCTTGATGATCACTGAATTCCAGCCGGGTTCTCCCAGCCGGATGCCGGCCAGTGCCCGATAGAACCATGTGTCGACACTGCCTAGCATGATGTGGTTGTGGGAGTTCATGCCGGTGCCTGTCAGCTTCTCCCATCTCTCCCAGACAGTAGTCGCGCCTTCCCTGATCATATAGCCCAAACTGGGGAAGCTTTCCTGGGCCATCATCCGATAAGCGACTTCCTTATACCCCAAGTCCGTCAGGGTATCCAGCATGTAGCGGGTGCCGACAATGCCGGTATCGAAGTGGTAGTCTGTCTCTCTGACGATGCTGTCCACGAGATTCTTAGCGACTGCTTCGATCATGTCATCCGGGGTGAGGCCAAACTGCAGGCCGAGGACGTTGGAGGTCTGATCATGGTTGCCGTAAGACTTTTTGTCCGGATGGAAATACCTCTCATTGAAAGCGGCACGGACTTCTTCAGCCTTCTCCAAGAAATACTCGGCGTCTTCGTCTCTGCCAATCAGCTCAGCCATCTGGCCTAGCCGCAGGACATCGTGGTAGTAGTGGAAGGCAGAGGTCATTTCCCTGGGGTTTTTCTTAGGCAGTACGCTGCCGGGAGGACACCAGTCGCCATATTTTACATAGGTGACTATGCCGTTCTCCTCTTTGGACTCCAGGAACTTGACCCACTGCTTCATACTGTCATAGTGTTCCTTAATGACCTCAAGATCGCCGTAATACCTGTACATGGCCCAGGCTATGGTGACATACGCAGTACCCCAGGAGGGATCTGCCGGGTACAGGGGCCAGTACGGCGGGATCACGTCAGAAAGGCTGCCGTCCTCAAGCTGCGCATCCTTGATATCTTGGAGGTACTTCACATAGAAGGCGGCCATATCGAAATTGTAAATGGCCTCTTCCACCACCAGCTGTGCATCACCCATCCAGCCCATGCGCTCATCCCGCTGGGGGCAGTCGGTGGGCACGCTCATCAGGTTAGCCAATTGCCCATAGACAACGTTCTGGTGGATTTTGTTGAAGAGCGGCTTGGAGCTGGAGAAGCTGCCTGTGTAGTCCACAGCGGTGTGGAGGAAGCATGCTTCTAGGGTATCCAGGCCCGGTGTCCCCGGATAGCCAGTGACTTCCACATACCTGAATCCGTGGTAGGTAAAGCGGGGTTCCCAGACCTCCACACCTTCTCCCTTGAGGATATAGGTATCGGTGGCTTCAGCCTTGCGGTTGATGCGGGGGTCGAGCCGGCCGCAGTCATCAACCACCTCTGAGAACCGGAGCTTAACCTCGGTGCCCCGGGGCCCCTCTACCTTTAGCCGGACCCAGCCGGTGATGTTCTGCCCAATATCGTAGACATACACACCGGGGTCTGGGTTATGGATTGCCACAGGCTGGAACCGCTTAGTTATCTTGATGGGCGGCATCATCTGAGCCCGCATGCGGCCGCCGGGCGGGTCTACCTTAACCGCCTGGGCCCAACTGGCTGTATCCAGGTTTGGCTTGTCCCATCCTGGGATTTCCATACGGGCATCGTACACTTCACCCAGGTAGATACCATTGATGCCTACAGGGCCCCGGGCTGTCTGCCAGGTGGTATCTGTCACGATTCTTTCCTGAGTCCCATCGGTGTAGGTGATGTGCAGCTCTGCCCGGAGGCAGGGGAAAGCGTCGTAGCCGAATAATTTGCCTTCAATCCAGCGGAAGCTGCAGTAGCGGCCGTTGCCCAGCATGACTCCCACGGCATTGGCCCCAGGCTTAAGGCTGCAGGTGATGTCATATACCGAATACAGCACAGTCTTGCTGTAGTCTGTCTGTCCCGGATCCAATACCCGGTCACCGATTCTCCTACCGTTGATCCGCAGCTCATAGTAGCCGAGGCCGGAGATATATGCCCGGGCACTGGCAACCTCCTTTTCCAAGGAGAACTCTTTCCGCAGGAGGCTCCCCGGCCGCAGATTATACTCAGAGTTATCTACTGTAACCGCATCAGCCGACGCATCATCTCCGTTGGCAATCCAGGAAGCGGTCCATTCCTCATCCTGGAAAAAGCCTGTTTCAAAGACGTTGATGCAGCTGTAAGGGCTGACATTATCGTCTTTGTCCCACCAGCGGACCCGCCAATAGTACCGGCGGCAGGATTCCAGCTCTTTGCCTGCATAGACGATGTTGACTGAGCGGGAACATTCCACTTTGCCGCTGTCCCAGATGTTCCCCTCTTCCTTGGCGATTAGGGCTTCATCATCGGCAACGATCACTTGGTATGCCCTTTGGCACTGATTAGGCTCACTGTGTTTGAGGATCCAGGATAACCTGGGGTTGGGGCGGTCGATGCCCAAAGGGTTCTCAACATACTCACAGCGAAGCTGTACCGGGGCCTGCGGGCCAACAACCTGGGTCTTGGTCATTCGTAACTCTCCTTTCTTTTTTCTGTGGTTGCTTTTGGTTTTAGCCAAGAATTCTTTTTTCCCTGCTAAGCCGTGGTTTTCCTGCGGCTTTCGCCTGAGCAAAAGAAAAGCCAGTGACGGATACCGCCACTGGCCCATCTTTTTCCAGATGTCTTTACTTATCCAGCTGTCCATGGGGCAGGCCCAGGGGCAGCGGGTTGGGCCGGATACAGGAGCTGGGGAGCTTGTAGTGAGTCCCAGATTCGGAAGCATCTAGGAAGCCGTGCATGATATCCAGTACATGGTAAGCCATGTCGCCGTTGGCCCTGTGGGGCCTGGCATAGCGAACGGCATAGGCCATATCTGCCAGCCCGATCCCCCGGCTGTTCTCAGCGTAGCCGTGGGTTAGGGGAATCTCGGCCCATTCCTTGGAATCCCATCTCCGCACTAACACTGGGCCGCCGAAGGTGTTGGGATCAGGAACCTGCAGGCTGCCCTCACTGCCGTAGATCTCTATCCATGGAAGGTTGGCACTCCATACATCGAAGCTGGTGATAATGGTGCCCACCGCGCCGCTGGCAAAGTCTATCACCCCTGCAATATGGGTGGGCGTCTCCACCTTGATCTGCTTGCCGTACTTTGGCTGGCTGGTGATTGTCCGTTCCGGGAAGGTGATCCTGCTAGAACCGGTGACTCTGTCAACTGGCCCGAGCAGGGAGATTAGGGCAGTGAGATAGTACGGGCCCATATCCAGCATGGGGCCGCCGCCGATCTCGTAGTAGAACTCGGGATCCGGATGCCAGCTCTCATGGCCGTGGCACGTCATAAAGGCTGTGGCCGCCACCGGCTCTCCAATCCATCCATCATCGATGAGCTTGCGGCAAGTCTGCAGTCCGGCACCGAGAAATGTGTCGGGAGCGCAGCCTACCAACAGGTTCTTGCTCTTGGCAAG
Source organism: Clostridiales bacterium DTU087 (assembly GCA_001513495.1). GTDB lineage: Bacteria > Bacillota > Limnochordia > DTU087 > DTU087 > DTU087. Next base: position 771 of record LFTN01000168.1, on the reverse strand, counting down.
CTCCAGTATCGCCTGGCCGTCTTCTCTGGCAACCGCGAGGGGCTTCTCCACATAGACGTGCTTACCGGCTTCTAAGGCTGCTTTAGATACCTCATAGTGAGCCTTGGGTGTTGTCAGATTCAGCACAATCTCAATCTTCGGATCTTGCAGCAGCTCCTCTACTGAACAAGCTTTAGGCACGCCGTATTCCCTGGCTTGAGCCTGGGCCCTTTCATGAATCAGATCGGCACAGGCGGCAACCTCCAGAATCTCGAAAGTCTGGGTGCAGTTCTTAAGATAGATGCCGCTTATGTTGCCGCACCCGATGATACCCACTTTGACCTTCTTCATGGCACCTATTTCACTCCTTTAAAACATGGTCTTGAGGGCTTCAATGTAGCTTTCTTCTTGGCTGTGCTCGGCAATCTCTTTTCCTTCAGCCGCCCACAGGAATCCCCGCTGCATGATGGTCCGGGGCTCATAAGCCTCTAACACATCGGCGTGATGTCCCAAGGAACAATAAAAGACCCTGCCTTTGCCCCAGCGCTTGGTCCAAATCACCGGCACATCTACTTCACCGTTGGCAGCATGGGGGCCGGGGACTGTGGGGTAGCGGGTGGTAGCCAGCACCTCGATGGCGGGATCTATATGTAGATAGTACTGCTCGCTTTTTACCTTGAAGTCCTGCAGGCCTTCGACAATGGGGCTTGACCCTCTCTTGATGTTCACCACATACTCAACCCCATCCCCGCCGGGATGGGCCACCCACTGGCCGCCGGTCATAAACCTGTC
>LFTN01000201.1 GCA_001513495.1 Clostridiales bacterium DTU087 | reverse complement strand
GGCTACAGTCTCCCGGGATGTCAAGGAGCTGCGGCTGGTAAAGGTACCTACCGGCAATGGACGGTACCGCTATAGTGCGCCTTACGAATCTGCCTCTGGTGATGTAGTCCGCCGGGCCCGCCGCAGTTTTCAAGACTATGTCATTGAGGTCAACTACACCCAGAACATGATTATCCTTAAGACTTTGTCCGGGACTGCCAATGCTGTGGCTGCTGCAGTTGATGCCCTTAGGTGGCCGGAGATCCTGGCAACCGTGGCCGGCGACGATACCATCTTAGTTATCACCAAAGCCGATGCAGATGAACAGCCGGCAGGGGCTGTCAGGAGTATCCTGGAGGAGTTTCGCAAGCTGAGGCAAGAGGGATAGACAGCCTTTCGCCGGGTTAGGCCCTGAAGGGGAAGCAGTTGGAGGGATCGGATTTGCTGCGCTTGCTGCAGATCAAGAATTATGCTCTCATCGAGTCCCTGGAGCTGGAGTTCTGCCGGGGACTGACGGTGTTGACAGGGGAGACAGGTGCGGGAAAGTCGATTATCTTAGATGCCATTGCCATGCTGACAGGCAGCAGGGCCTACACTGAGGCCATCAGAACCGGAGCAGACTCCGCCTGGCTAGCTGGGGTTTTTGACATCACCGGCGGGGATGCCCTGCAGGCCCTGCTCTCGGAGATGGGCTTCGACCATGATGGTAGGGAGCTGGTTGTCGCCCGGGAGATTCACCGCTCCGGCCGCAATAAATGCTGGATTAACGGCAGGCTGGCCACCGTGGCTTCCCTTAAAGAGATCGGGAGTTTCTTGGTGGAGATCCAGGGACAGGATGAACACCAAGCAGTCTTGGATCCACAGCAGCATCTGGAGATGCTGGATGCAGCGGGCGGGGAAGAACTCAACTCACTGCGACGGCAGATGGAGGCGGCCTACGCCAAGGCCCGTACCCTTGCCCAAGAGAGGGAGCGCCTAGTCTTGGATGAGCAGGCCCGCCTGCGGCAGGTGGATCTGCTGCAGTTCCAGCGGGATGAAATCGCGGCAGCCAATCTGACTGCCGGAGAAGAAGTGGAACTGGCCAGGGAGCGGGAAATCCTGCGCCACGGGGAGAAATTGAGAGAGGCAGTTGTTTCAGCTTACAACCTGCTCTATGGTGGAGGGACTGAGGCTGGAAGTGTATTGGAGGGGCTGGGAACGTCCTTAAGTCTCATCCAACACGGACAGCGCTATGATGAACGGCTGGGAGCCATTCTCCAGATGCTGGAGGCAGCCAATGCCAATATCCAGCAGGCTGCCTGGGAACTGCGGGATTATGCTGATGGACTGGAGGCCGATCCCCAAAGGCTCAATCAAGTGGAAGAACGCTTGGCACTGATTCAGCGGCTGGAGAGAAAGTACGGTGAGGGGACAGAGGCGATTCTAGCCTATGGTGAGAAGGTATCGGCGGAGCTGGATGAGCTTCTAAACAGTGAAATCAGGGCAGCGGAGATTGAAAAAGAGATGGAGAAGGCCATCTTGGAGCTCAGTGATCTGGCAGGCCGCCTGTCCGCGGTGAGAAAAGCCGCGGCAGACAAGCTGCAGGATCAGGTGCTCAGGGAGCTGCCGGATCTAAACTTAGCCAATGCCCGTTTCCAGATCCAAGTCAGCCAAACCCCAAGCCCGGAAGGAATTCCCTATCCCCATCGGGATGGTGAAGTCAGGGTGCAGGTAACCAGCCGGGGTGCAGACCAGGTGGAGTTTCTCTTTTCCGCCAACCCGGGGCAAGATCTCAGGCCCCTGGCCAAAGTCGCCTCCGGCGGCGAGGCCAGCCGGCTGATGCTGGCATTGAAGTCGGTGCTGGCGGCCAGTGACGATGTGCCAACATTGGTCTTTGATGAGGTAGATACGGGGATCGGTGGGAGTACAGCCTTGGCGGTGGGCGCCAAGCTGGCGGGACTTGCCCGGCACCGCCAGGTCCTATGTGTAACCCACTTGGCTCAGGTGGCCGGTGCCGCTGATCACCACCTGGCTATTTACAAGGAAGTCAGCGGCGGCTCTACCCGAGTAGTTGTCAAGCCCCTGGATGCCGAAGACAGAATTGAAGAGATTGCCCGCATGCTGGCGGGAGATGGCGACTCAGAGGTTAGCCGGCAGCACGCCCGCCAATTGCTTGCCCAGCGGGCTACTTCCTAACATAGCTCAATCGGAGCCCGGGAATCATAAGGGTCAGGCACAGCCTTAGGCCCTTTTTTTTGTACCCTGATTCATCCGATGAGGAGCGTGAAGCCAGTGGGCAGCAGTAGACGACGTTTTTCGGCAGTTGTGTTTGTCATCATCCTTCTCGCTTCCGGGTCATTTCTCTGCTTGTCTTTCCTAAAGCTGCCGGTCCACATGCGGCTGCTGCCGGGACAGGAGCAGTTTCTCCAGGTTCTTCCCCTCTTTACAGTCAAAGATCTAACCGGGTCTGATGCCATCCTTATGAGAACCAGCGAAGGCATTTCCCTCAGCTCCCAGCAGCTGGGCCGGGTTGATCTGGAACTCCGGTTCATGGATCTAATACCCCTCAGGCAGATGGTGGTGGATGTGGTACCACAGATCTATGTCCGCCCCGGCGGGCAGGCAGTGGGAATCCTGCTTACCACCAGGGGCCTGATTGTCAGCCGGACTTTCCCCGTGCTGGGGGTTGATGGGAAGGAGTACCATCCAGCCAGGGATGCCGGTGTCTTGCCGGGGGACATCATTGAGGAGATAGCAGGAGAACCGGTGCGGAGTATCCAGCATGCTGCCGCCTTAGTTGATAAGCTGGGCCAGTCTAAGAGGGATATCATCTTGACTGTCAGGAGAGAGGGGAAGAGGCTTCCCGTGCAGATCCGCCCGGCAGCGGTGGACTCCAGCGGCGCCAGGAGCTCTCCTCCCAGGTACATGTTGGGTATAGTCTTGGAGGAGCCCACCGCGGGAGTCGGCACTTTGACTTTCTATCATCCAGCCTCCGGCAGGTATGGGGCCCTGGGGCATTTGATCACCACTCCTGCCAGCAGCCCGGCTTTTGTTGATGACGGCCGGATTGTCCGTGCCCAGATTGCCGAAATCCGCCGGGGCCTTAGGGGCAGCCCCGGTGAGAAGAGGGGGACATTCCGCGGCGAGCGGGATGCCATCGGCACCATTGAGAAAAACACCAAGTTCGGGATCTTCGGGCGGCTCACTGCTGACGTGCTGCCATCCCAGTGGGACCGGGATGTGCCTGTAGCCTTGGCTGCCGATGTGAAGCTGGGGCCAGCCGAGATCCTAACAGTAGTAGAGGGCGAACAGGTGGAGTCTTTTGCGGTGGAGATTATCAAGGTCAATGCCCAAAGCCGCCCAGACGATAAGGGGATCGTCTTGAAGGTAATAGATCAGCGGCTTCTTAATCGGACTGGGGGGATCATCCAGGGCATGAGCGGCAGTCCCATACTGCAGAACGGGGCTTTAGTAGGTGCCGTTACCCATGTCTTCGTCAACGACCCCCAGCGGGGGTACGGTATCTTTGCTGAATGGATGCTTCACGAAGCTGGGCTATGGGCAGGCGGCTCCAAGACAGCCGCCGAGGTGCCTTGGCCCGCTGCCGCATTGGCTTCCTGATCTACCGTTTTGGAAGGAACACCCCGGCCAGTGCCGAATTGTGGAACAGGCACAACTCACGGGGTGGTAGGCTGTGGTTGACGGTGCAACACGGGTGTTGGTAGTAGATGACAACAGAGAAATCTGTGCTTTCCTCCAGGCTTGGATCAACGACGCACCGGATATGGTATGTGTCGGCACAGTCTATGACGGGCGCACGGCTCTACAGCAGATTGTCGAGTTGGAACCGGATGTGGTTATCCTGGATGTGATCCTGCCGCAGATCGACGGCTTGGCTGTATTAGAAGAGATGAGGAAACAGAGGTTGAAGAGCAGGTGCGTCATCCTAACCGCCTTTGGTGCCGAGGACTTTATGGCTAAGGCTTTAGAACTGGGTGCTGACTCCTTTGTGATCAAGCCCTTCGACCCTTCCCGTTTGCTGCAGCGCATCCGGGAGGCTGTCCAGGGCGAGGGCATGGGTCAAGGCCGGCGGGAGAGGAAAGGCCCAGCTTGGCAGCGGCAGGCAGCTGTGGAAGAACTCATCGCCCGCCGGCTGACAGAGTTGGGCGTGCCGGCACACTACAAAGGCTACCGATATCTAAAGGATGGGATTTCTCTAGTGATCGACGATGTGGAGCTCTTGGCGAGAGTGACAAAGGTCTTGTACCCTGTCATCGCCAAACGCCACCGCACCTCACCGGAGAAGGTTGAGCGGGCTATGCGCCATGCCATCGAGACAGCCTGGTCCCGGGGAGATGTGGAGGTTCTTAACCGCACCTTCGGCTATTCAGTTGATGCCAATCGGGGCCGGCCCACCAATTCTTCTTTCATTGCCAAGCTGGCTGATCAGATCAGGCTGGAACTGAGAACCAAGGAAAGCTTTTCTTAGCCTGGCTAGGAAGCCGGTGATGGTATAGGTTTTTGCCGGTGATGTACATACTACTGACGGGAGGAGATGCAGCTTCTCCCGTTTTTCGTTGGAGGGGGTTGGCCGGCCATGAGGCTGCAGGGAACTGCCAGAGTAGACCGGAAGACCAAGGACCTGATCAAGCGGCTGCGGCCAGGAGATATAGCGGTGATCGACCACTCTGATCTGGATGAAGTTGCCGCCCGGTCTCTCTTGGAAGCCCGGATCAAGGCGGTGATCAATGCTCAGCCCTTCAGTACCGGCCGCTATCCTAACCTGGGGCCCCAGCTGCTGGCCAAGTGCGGCGTGATGCTGTTGGACAGTGCGGGCCCAGAGGTCATGGAGAGGATCAAGGAAGGTGAACAGATCCGGATAGTGGATAGCCGCATAGAAAGCCAGGGAGGAGAGCTGCTGGCGGAGGGGACTGTACTGACAGAAAGCATGATCAGGCGGCAGCTGGCCGATGCCCAGTCCAATCTGATTTCCCTGGCTGAGGAGTTCATTGACAATACCTTGGAGTTTGCCCAGCGGGAGAAGGGATTTGTCCTGGGCGATGTGGAGTTTCCACCTCTTGAAGCCCAAGTGCAGGGCCGCCACGTGGTGGTGGTTGTCAGGGGACGCAATTACCGAGCCGATCTTTTCACTCTAAGATCCTACATTGCCGAGGTCAAACCGGTGCTCATCGGCGTAGACGGTGGTGCCGATGCACTGTTGGAGATGGGCCGCAAACCTGATCTCATCGTGGGAGATATGGACAGCATCTCTGATAATGCCCTGCAGAGCGGAGCAGAGATCTTGGTCCACGCTTATCCCGATGGCAGAGCACCGGGCCTGCGGCGGGTCCAGGAACTGGGCCTAGAGGCCAAGATTGTGGCGGCACCGGGCACCAGTGAGGATATCGCCCTCCTGTTAGCTTATGAACTGGGTGCTGCCCTGATTGTCGCGGTGGGGACCCACTCCAGCATGATGGATTTTCTCGAAAAGGGCAGGCCGGGGATGGCCAGTACTTTTCTGGTCAGGCTGAAGGTGGGCTCAGTACTGGTGGATGCCCGGGGTGTCAGTGAACTGTATAAAACCAGGCCTGGCCGCCGCCATCTGCTCCAGTTGCTGATTGCTGCTGCACTGCCATTGGTATTGCTTTTGCTGATGTCATCACCAATGCGGCAGGTGCTGCGCTTGATCTTGCTGCAGGTGCGCCTGGCTTGGCGCTGGTGAAGAGGGCCTCCCGGAAGGGTCAGCAAGGGGGCAAAGGGGGGGTTATCCATCATCCTGGATATCCGCTATCATATAGCATCTTTGGTTGCTGTTTTTCTAGCCCTGGGCTTGGGTATTTTAATAGGAGCCAGCCTGCTCGATGAGGGCAAGCTCATCGAGAGCCAGGAAAGGCTCATTGCCGGTTTAGAAAAGCGCTTTGACCAGCTGCAGTCAGAACAGGCTCTCCTGGAGAAGGAAAACGCCGCCCTGATCAGCGAGATCAATGAGCACAAGACTCTCTTGGCGGCTTTGGAGCTGCCTTTGATAGAAGGCGGGCTGGCCGGCCAGCGGGTCAGCGTAGTCTACGCTGACGACCAGTGGCGGGAAAACTGGCAGGCACCTCTGGGGCAGCTTCTGGAGAAGGCGGGAGCCGTGGTGGTGGGCAGCCGGCTTCTCAGCGGGCTGATGGCGGTGGAACCTGGTCAGCTGCAGCCAGGCTCCCAAGAGGGGCTTGCCCAAAGCCAAGGCTCCATGTTTAATCTCCAGGCTCTAGCCGATGGCACCCAGGGATTGCTGGGAGAAGCGACGGACAAAGCACCGGGCCGCCCAGTTGATATTGTCCTGATGGTGGGCAGCGGCGGGGAGAGCACCGCCGCTTGGGAGAGACAGCTGGCCGCGGAGGCCAAGGCAGCCGGCATCGATGTAGCTGTCATTGGGACCGTTGGGATGGAAGATCATCTTTGTGAGCTGGCTGAGATGGGTGCCTATGCTCTAGACAACTTGAGTGATGCAGCGGGCAGGATTGCCCTGATCTTGGGACTTGCCGCCCAAGAGACAGGCTACTACGGCGGGGGCAAGCAGGCTAAAGGGCCGTGGCCGGCGCTTGA
>LFTN01000083.1 GCA_001513495.1 Clostridiales bacterium DTU087 | reverse complement strand
ATTTACTGTGGTAACACTGCGGGTCTTGTTTGCCGATGTGCTGGTATGATAGGAGCATCACCGCTGTCTAGCCGTCTTGGGACATCAGAGCTCTAGCAGCCATGACCGGCACTATCGCGTCCCTTTGCGTATATTTCTTGTCCCAGAACAAATCTCCTATCTGGAATGATCAGATGGTACAAACTGCAGCCATCTGAACGAAGAGACAGGAATTCCCCTTGACATTGTCTAAAGATGGGAGAGACATGGTAGAAGTGAGAAGCTAGGCAGCCAAGGGATTCTTGATCAGGCTGAGACAGCGAAAGGGGAAGTAATATGCCGTTGGTTCCAGCAGCAAAGTTGCTGCAGCATGCACAGGAAAATCGCTATGCCGTTCCGGGTTTTAATTTCCACAACATGGTGGACCTGCAGGCCATCATCTCCGCAGCGGAGTCAGAGGAAGCTCCGGTGATTCTTATGGCCACCGAGGATACCATCAATTTCGTCGGTTTCGACTACGTCCAAGGGCTGGCTGCCGCCGCGGCCAAAGGCGCCAGCGTACCCTTTGCCCTGCATCTCGATCACGGGCGGAACCCGGATAACCTAGTCAAAGGTATTCGATATGGCTTTACATCGGTCATGTTTGACGGTTCACGTCTGGCATTCGATGAGAATATCCGCTTGACCGGCTGGGTAGCTGATGTGGCCCATCGGGCAGGTGTAAGTGTTGAAGCTGAACTGGGCCAGATCCCAGGCCATGAAGATAATGTCAGTGTGAGTGAGCAGGAAGCGGGGCTGACCGACCCGGCTACGGTAGCGGAGTTCGTAGAGAAGACTGGGGTAGATTCCTTGGCAGTTGCCATTGGGACGGCCCACGGTCTGTACAAGCGGGAGCCGAAACTTGATTTTGACCGGTTGGAGGCAATTCGCAAGGAGGCCAGCGTGCCCTTGGTCTTGCACGGAGGTACAGGTGTACCAGATGAAGCAGTAAAGAAGGCTATCAGCCTGGGCATTTGCAAGCTGAATGTGGGCACCGATCTGCGCCTCGCGTACATGGGCAGCCTCCGTCAGACGCTGGAGGATCCAGGTGTTCATGACCCTCGGGTGCTGCTGAGGATTGCGAGAGAGGCAGTTATGGACGTCGTCAGAGGCAAGATTCGGCTGTGCGGGGCGAGCCATAAAGCCGGGATGATATAACTCATACGATGCAAAGGCAGGGTGAGGCCAGTGGGAGGGGACCGGATCACTGGGGATACTAACGCCCTCAACCAAAGAGGGGGCCGCATGCTGAGCATCGTGGACATTCTGGCCGCAGGCACCTTGGATCTAAAGTGGCATGATCTACTAGCTGGACAATATCGCTCAACAGTCACGCTAACCATTAGTTCGGCTGAATAACGCCTGATGTCATTATTTGCACGAGCCCTGTCTTCTCGACGGGGCTTTCTCGATCTCGAGTGAGTACACTTGTTCTTTATCATCATCAAGGATTATGCAGCCCCCAAGGAGAAATATCAAACAAATATCAAACAAATGACCCGCCTAGGAGGAGGTCTTTTGCTGCGACGAATCAGACTACGCAACTTCATGTCCCATGTGGATACAGAGTTGGAATTGGCCGATGGTGTCAATGTGATCGTAGGGCCCAATAACTGCGGCAAATCTGCCATTGTTAGTGCACTATCAGTCCTTGCCACCAATGCCAGCGGAGACTATATGGTCCGGCACGGCTGTGACAGTTGTTCGGTAACAGTCACTACTGCCGAAGGTGATGAAATCATCTGGCGGCGGGTGAAAGGCACTCCCAGCTACGTTCTCAATGGTCAAGAATTCTACCGGGTTGGCCGAGGCGAACCTCCCGAGGAGATCTGCCAAGCACTGAGGCTGCGAGCGGGAGACCCCGATCTTGACGCTTTCGATGTCCATTTTGGCCATCAAAAGCAGCCGATCTTTCTGCTCAATGAACCTGGCTCCAAGCCGGCCCAGTTTTTCGCCTCATCTTCGGATGCAGGGCGCCTTTTGGAGATGCAAAAGCTCCATAAGGACAATGTCATCGCCAGCCGGCGGCAGCGAGACTCCCTGCTGGAGGAGCAGGAGGCAGTGAAAACGAAGACCGCCGTCTTGGAGCAAGCAGCAGCACTTGCTGAAGAGATGGCGCAGCTGGAACTCACCCATGGAGAGCTTGAGCAGCTGGCAAATCAGATTGAGGTTTTGGAGCAGGGAACTCGCCGGCTGCAGGGGCTGCAGAAGCAGCATGATGTCAATGCTAGAATTGTTCAGGCTCTAGCTGGATTGGCTCAGCCTCCAGTTTTGGAAGATACCACTGGGTTGGAGAAAGATGCGGCTCACCTGCGAGCTATTCAGCTGCAGATGAAGCAGGCCTCTGAGCATACACAGGTGCTGGCAGCCATAGAGGCCCCTCCACAGCTGGAAGACACTGCTCTGTTAGAAAGCCAGATACGCCGGTTATCTAGTTTAGCAAATCGGGTTGAATGCAGCAGGTCACTGGTGCACACCGCTCAGACGCTCCGGGAACTGCCGGTAATGCATGACGTTGCGAGCTTGGCTCATCAACTTCCGCGGCTGATGGAGCTGCACAGGCTGGTGAGTCGGGAAACCGCGGCTATGGAAGCTTCCGATAGACTCAAGCCGGTTCCTGCCTTGCCTGACACCAGTGAGCTCAGTGAGGATATCCGCCATCTCCGGATCACACTGAGAACAGTGACTGCATTGAAAAGACAGGCGCAAATACTGGCGCAGCTGCAGCTATTGCCGGAACTAGAGCCTGAAGATCAGCTTGCTGAAGCTATCTGCGAGTTAAGAAGCAAGCAAGCTAGCTATGACGGTCTAGCAAAGAAGCAGCTGAAGACAAGAGCAGAGCTAGTGCAGGTAGAAGCCGCTATAGAAGCATACCTGCGCAAAAACCCCATATGTCCTACTTGCGGATCAAAGATGAGAGTAGAGGTTCTGCTCGGGGAGAGGTGTCGGCATGGTGCTTAGGCAGAGGGAGTATTCTGGGCTCTTGTTGATCGGCGATGCCCACCTTGCATCCCGTACCCCTGGTTATCGCAAAGACGATTACCCCGAGACTGTCCTCGGCAAAGTTGAATGGTGTCTGGAGTATGCCAGAGAGGAAAAGCTGCTGCCTGTCTTCTTGGGTGATCTGTTTCACTATGCCCGGGATAACGCGACCTGGCTGTTGGTGGAGCTTATCCGCCTTTTCTCTGAGCCTGTGCTTGCCATTTTCGGTAATCATGATGTCTCAACTACAGGCCGCCTGACATCCTCGGATTCCCTGGCTGTGTTGGTGGAAGCGGGGCGGGTACAGCTGGTTAATGCTGATGCGCCCTGGGTGGGGCAGCTGGGTCCTATCTCTGTTCTGATCGGGGGCAGCAGCTATGGCGAAGAGATTCCCCGCCGTCTAGACAAGGCCAGATACGGCGTGAGT
>LFTN01000117.1 GCA_001513495.1 Clostridiales bacterium DTU087 | reverse complement strand
GCCCTATCCTCTCCCAAAGCCAAATAGAGATAGTAAGATGCCATTACTGCTCGATGGATCGTTAACGGCAGAGGCTCTTCAGGGCCGCGGCTGGACACTTGCGTCCGAAGGTTCTAACTGTCTCCTGGGCTAGCCCCCCCGCTGCCAGGCTGACGCAGAGGGCCGCAGTCCGGCTGGCTGGTCAAGCGCTCTACCAGCCCAGTGTACCGCTCCCTGCCCCGCACCTGCCGCACATAGATCGCCAGTGCCCGCCTTTCTCCCACCAGGACTACCAAGCGCTTTGCCCTGGTCACTGCGGTGTAGATCAGGTTGCGGTTCATCAGTGAGGGCAGCGTCCAGGCCAAGGGCATGACTACCACGGGATACTCGCTTCCTTGGCTTTTGTGGACCGAAACGGCATAGGAGAGCTCCAGCTGGTCCCAGTCACTCCGCTGATAGGCTACATAGCGGATCCCCTCAGCATCAGCATACTCCACCACCAAATGCTGGCCTTCCCGGTCCAGGGACACTATCCGGCCCATGTCGCCGTTGAAAACCTGCTTGTCATAGTCGTTTTCAGTCTGCATGACTTTATCCCCCACCCGGAATACATTGCCCCCATAGCTGACCTCCTCTTTCCCGGGCTGGGGCGGGTTCAAGGCTGCCTGGAGATGCTTATTGAGGATGTCTGTCCCGGCTTTGGTCCTCCGCAGGGGCGACAGGACCTGGATGTCCTCCACTGGGTCTAGGGAGTAGTGGGAGGGCAGCCGGTGCTGAACCAGATCGACGATAAGTCCCGGCAGGTTGGCGGTTTCCGTCTCTTCGATTAAGAAGAAATCCCCTCGGGGAGAGTTAAGCTTGGGGTATTCGCCCCGGTTGATCCTGTGGGCATTGGCTACAATCAGGCTGGTCTCAGCTTGGCGAAATACCTCGGTTAAGCGGACACTGGGAATCACACCAGCAGCCAGCATATCGCTGAAGGGCTGGCCAGGCCCCACCGGCGGCAGCTGATCGGCATCTCCTACCATAATCAGGCGGGTGTCGGGGGTGACCGCCTGCAGGAGATGGTAAAACAGCCGCAGATCCACCATGGAGACCTCATCTACGATCACAGCATGGGCTTTGAGAGGGTTATCGGCATTGCGGCGAAAGTGCAGGCTGCTGCCGCCATCGCCATCATATCCAAATTCCAGCAGGCGGTGGATAGTCTGGGCTTTCCTGCCGGTGGCCTCCGCCAGCCGCTTGGCAGCCCGGCCGGTGGGGGAAGCCAAAAGTGTTTTCCAGCCCCAAGCGTCAAACATTTCTAGGATCAGGCGCACGATGGTGGTCTTGCCTGTCCCGGGGCCTCCGGTGATGATCAAAAGGGGCTTTTGGCAAGCCTGCAGCACAGCCTCCCGCTGCTGGCTGGCCAGCTCTATCCCTACCTTCTTTTCAATGTCAGCCAGTACCGGCAAGAGGTCCAGCTGGAGGGTGTCTTGAACAGCCGCCATCTGCACCCAATCCCGCAGGCGCTGGGCAATCTCCTGTTCCATGGCCTGCATGAAGGGCAGGTAGACGACTTCCTTACCTTCCAGCACATCCATCTTGACAGTACCGCTGACAGTCAAGGCCTGCAGTTCACCTTCAATGAGATCTGAGGGGAGTTCCAAAATCTCTGCTGCCTTCTTTACCAGCTCAGCAGCTGGCAAGAAGACGTGCCCCGTTTCCATGCCCTGCTCCAGGGTATACTTAAGCCCAGCCCGGATCCGCTGGGGAGCTTCCCGGTCGATTCCCAAATTGCCGGCAATCCGATCAGCGATGCGAAAGCCGATGCCCGTCACCTCATCAGCCAAGCGATAGGGATTCTCTTTGAGGACAGCGATGGCGTTCTGGCGGTACCGGCGGTAGATGCGATTGGCATAGGCGGTGCTGATCCCCTGCCCCTGGAGGAAGACCATCACATTCTGGATCTCTTCCTGCTCTGCCAGGCCTTCCTGGATGGCCCGGGCCTTCACCGGCCCGATTCCCTCAACCTCCAGCAGCCGCTCGGGGTGTTGTTGAATGATCTCCAAAGTCTCTAAGCCGAAGGCCTGTACCAGCTTATCGGCGATGGCCGGCCCCACACCTTTGATCAGGCCTGATGCCAGGTAATTCTTGATGCCCTCAATGGTGGCCGGCATGATGGGTTCAGCTTCCTCAACCTGAAACTGCCGCCCATACTGGGGATGGGTTGTCCACTCCCCCCGTAGTCTGAAGCTCTCCCCTGGGTGTATGGATATAAACCTGCCGACGGCGGTGATGGGCTGCTTCTGCCCCTTCACCGCAAAACGGGCTACGGTATAGAGGCTTTCCTCATTGCGGAAGGTGATGCGCTCAACCGTCCCCTCCAAAATCTCGAGTTCCAACACACTGCTCCCCCCGGATATGCCAACTACCAGGATTGTTTCCTGATCGGCCTCATCAAGTCCTGCCTCTGGCTCCGGAGGCTGTACCAACTCAATCCGGCATCTCATCTACCAAGCCGGCGGCGATGGCCCACAGCGCGATCTGGGTCCTATCTTCCACCTGGATTTTCTTATAGATATTGGTCACATGGTTTTTCACCGTATGGGGGCTGATGAACAGCTCTTCCGCGATCTCGGCATTGGTCATGCCAACAGCGATCAGAGCCAATACTTCTTTTTCCCGGGGGGTGAGCCCGGCGGGAAACCCGTGCCTGTTCTCTTTTTCCGACAGAGGTCCGCTGTATTCACCGGTTTGTACATACTTACGCGGCTTGCCCATACGTAGTCCCCCGCCCCTCTTCCCACTTACTCCATCCTATTCAGGGTCAGAGGGATTGGTGCCCTAGCGGACGACCAGCTGATCACCTATTCGTGTGGCGGTGGCTGCCGCTGTACCTGCCGGCAGCTCTAAGACGGCGAAAGCCTTTTTCCTCATGCTGGGCCCCCGGCGGTGCGGCGCCATCCTGTCTATAATATGCACCACTCTGTACCGCCGGTCCAGATAGATGGCATCGAACTCAAATCTCATGCCATAGCTGTGGATGGCCCAGCAGGGGTAAAGCAGCAGCCCTTCCCCCTCCTCTAGGCTTGATCGGCCCAAAAGGCCTTTGGCCCGGGTCCAGAAGGAAGCGGCTTTCTGTATCCGATCGCCGAGAACGATGCCTCGGGTTTCGTTAATGACTGTCAGCAGCTTGGCCATTCTGTCCCTCCTGACTATAGATCCGGCAGTCCCGGCATAGCAATGGCGGCGAGATTGACGTCGATCATGGGAATCCTGGCAGCCAGCTTTACCTCTATGCCCCCGGAGGGCTCAGTGAGCACCACCGTGCTCGCCGGCAGGCCCTTGACTTCCTTGACTACAATTCGATAAGTCCCTGCCGGAATACCTTTGATCTGATAGGCACCGGCAGTACCCTCGACTTGGGTATCCCAGGCAGCGGTACCGCTTACTCCCACGACGACGCCTGTAGGAGCTGCCTGCTGTCCAGTTAAGTCATAGTAGGTGACCCTGCCGGCGATGCTGGAAACACCTGTGCCGGCCCCGCCGCCGGAGGAACACCCGGAGGCGGCCGCAGCCAGGATAATCACTAATAGCCACCACAGCCGGAACCGCCGGGCCTTTTCCGCAATCTGTTTTTCCATCGATACCGCCTCCCCTCAGCGGAGAATTGCCAGCCGGCCCTGGGCCTTGACTGTCTTGCCCCCGCCCACCGGCCGAGCTGTAACCTGGTAGAAATAGAGTCCGTTGGCTGCGATCCGGCCCCGGCCGTTGCGTCCATCCCAAAGGAAATAGTGGCGCCCTGCAGCCTTGGTTTCAGCCGGAAGAATCCGCACCAGCCTCCCCGACACATCGTAGATGCGGGCTTCTACTACCGCGGGCTGGTTGATGGTGTACCCCAGCTTCAAGGGCCCGGTCATATCCCAGGGATTGGGATAAGGCAAAACGTCCTGGAGAGACAGATGCCCTCCATCAAAGACAGCCTGGATCTGCAGGCGTTTAACCTCTCCCGGATTCAAGGAAAAAGTGCTGGTGCCGAAAGACGCCAGAGGCCTTTGAGTTCCACCGCCCCGGATACCCTTGCTCCCCGGCTCCATCAGGGTAATCTTCCATGCCCCAGCATCCCAGTTACCCATCCAGCTTAAGGTGATCTCACCAGCATCGGCAGCCGTGGAGTTGTTTTGTATGAAAACATCCCAAATCAAAGGTTCATCTAAGGAGCGGTAGTCTGCTGCCAGGACTGTGCCTGATAGAGCGGCGGCAGTGAAGCCGCCGGCTCCGGTACCGGCTCCATCGCCTCCTAACCAGAGGGTAGGCCCCTCCACCGGAGGGGGTTTCTCCAGATCGTAGGCCGGATCAAAACCTGCCTTCACCCCCGGCACTACTCCCAGATAATTGTAGCGGTCCTGCTTATCACCGGCGGTGACAGATAGCTGCAGGCTCCAGCCGGCTCCCGGGCTGCCTCCAGCGCTCGCCACGCTCCCCACTCTTTTATGCCCGGCTGTGCCCTTGGCTCCCAAAGCACCCATCCCGCCGGCAGCAGCAATGGGGATGCCTGCTCCTTTGGCAAGGCTGGATAAGTCAATATCTCCCATCACAGCCTCCGGCGGGATCACCACCTGGAGAGCCCGCCGGGCCAAGATCCAATAGCCGGACCAAGGCTGTAATGTATTGGCTGGTACGTATCCCCCATCCTGATAAGTCCACAGGCTCCGGGATACCCAACCCTCCGTGACGGCCTCCTCCCAGGAAAGTGAGCGCCCCTGATCGGCTGCAAATCTCACTCTGTCCCAGCGAACCGGCTGCAGGAAGGGACAGCCAACCTGATTCCAACCCAGCTTTAAGGGAAATTGAAAGCCCTTGCTGGGAGCGTAGGCCCTGCCGTTTACTGTTACTTGCTGAGGGCTGTCTGGCTTCCACCAGTAGCCCCGATAGGGAGTCACCCTTTCCAAGCCTGGGCCGCTGTAGATATAGCCGGGGGTGCCGTCCTCTAGTGACCCCCACCGGGCCAAGGATGGGCCGAAAATCGCCGTTGGATCATCATCAAAGGGAGACATGGGCACTGACACCATCTGCAGTCCCTGGGGAAACTGATTGGACACTGTGATGTCATATAAAGGGTCATATTCAATTACTCCGGTCACTCTGCCGAAGACTTCCCCAGAAGTGCGATAAGCAATGGCGGTAATATTGTTATTGCCGAGCTTTAGCGGCACAGGCTCCGGAGTTGAGAACTTGCCCTCCGCCGGCAGCGTGATATAGGGCTGATCGTTAACCACAATTTCGACTCTATCCACCTGGTCTGTGAACTCATCCCGGACTGTTACCTGGATGGTCTGGGAGGCTTTGTTGGTGGGAGTTGTGATCCACAGGTCTATTACCGGCCTATAGATCAAAGTCCTAGTTTCTACTGTTTCATTGTAGGCGCCGTCGAAGGCTGTTGCTTGTATAGCGTTTGATCCTTCCTTCAGCCTAGGAATCACCGCCTCCCAGCTTTCACCGTCTAAATCTGCCCTGACACTTACCCCAATGTCTACTACCCGGACCAACACCAGGCTTCCCACCAGGTTTTCATCCTGCACCGTGCCCTTTACCCGGATGGAGTTATCGTGAATGACGATGCCATCTTCCTTAGGAGAGGTAATCTTTAAGACAGGGGGAATGCTGTCGATGACGAGGCCCGTCCTGGCGGTGCTGCTCAGCAGCCCCTTAATCTCCAGATCCTCAGCTATCATCTCGATCTGGTATGCCCCATCTTTCAGCACCTGCCCGTTCTTGAGCTGCCCGTTCCAAGTCCAGGAGTGCTGCCCATCCCTGAGCGGCTCGCCTGTCCGCCACTCTTTGCTCCACAGTACATCCCCTTTTTGGCCCATGAGGCCATGGATATCCCTTACCTGGGCATGCAAGGCCTTCACTGTCTCAGAAAGGCTGTAAGTAACCTCCAGCAGATACCCGGCTGTTGGGGAGTAGGGAGGCAGGTTATTGATACTGACTACCGGCGCAGAGATGTCATCGGCTGTGCCGCTGATGGGGCTTTGGGCAATGGGCAGGTAATTGACCAGTCCCAGATAGGAGCGGTCCCGCCGGTCCATGATATATGCTTCGATGACTGCGGTATTTAGCGTATCCCACCAGTTGTGGCTGGCGTTGACATCACCGGCGTTGTCTTCGTTCCAGACATACCAAAAGACGTGCCCGGGATTGGAAACGATCTCCGGGTCATAGAAGAAGTTGTTGTAGTTGAGGCGGGCAGGTTTCCCCTCCAGTATATAGACAGCATAGTCATTGGGCTGGCGGATGCTGAAGTCGTTGTACTCGATGACATCCTGGCGGCCGCCATCGTTGACAACTCCGAAGGTGTTGCTCTTAATGGCGTTGTGGGTGATGGTGATGCCAGGAGATAAAAAGGAATAGATGCCCCACGAGTTGCTGATGATGGAGTTCTTTGTGACCGTCCCCTGGGAGGTGTCTAGATATAGGCCGTAATCATTGCCGCTGACGATGTTTCTTTCCAGCAGAAAGCTGGTGGCCCGTTCCAGATGGATGCCGCTGAAGTTGGAGCTGAAGCGGCAGTTTTTCACAGCCGGGCTGCCGCCTGAGACATATAAGCCCCGTTGGGCGTACTCTATTTCGGCGTGCTCCATGATCACCCGGCCGCCGAAATAACCGTCGATCCAGATACCGCCCCATTCGCCGATGCCCCCATCTTCTGCTAAGCCGAAATAGACCGGTTTATCCTGGGTCCCTTCCACCCTTAGAGTGCCGAGAACCCGCAGCACCCCCCGGTTGGTATAGGGATGGTAGGTGTGATAGCGGCGAAAACGCACCTCGGTCCCGGGAGCAATGGTCAATGTAGCACCCTGGGGAACAAGCACATCTCCAGTGACTATGTAGGGGCTCTTTTCCGGCACCCAGCGCTCGTTGGCCCCGGTCTTGCCTGAGACTATGGTAGCTGCCAGAGCAGAGTGCGCGGCCAAAAGCTGCAGGCCAAGCAGCACCAAGATTATGAGGCCTGCTTGTGGCATGAAGGAAAGCCTCTTCCATGTTTTCATTAAGTCTTTATTCATATTTCCACCTAACCACTAGATAACCGTATATGCCCAAGAAGCGGCCGGCATCTTCACACGGTGACTTGTCCATATCTTCGCGTGTAAATCTGATCATAGACTGGTAAAGGCTTCGATCAGTTGAATGACTGCCGGCCCCAGCAGGATGATAAACAGACTGGGGAAAATGAAAAACACCAGGGGAAACAGCATTTTGATGGGAGCCTTCATTGCAGCTTCCTCTGCCCGCTGGCGGCGGGAGCGGCGCATCTGCTGGGCCTGTACCCTAAGTACGTTACCGATACTAACTCCCAGCTGATCAGCCTGGACGATGGCGGCCACAAAGCCGGAAAGTTCCTTGACCTCTGTCCTGTTCCCCAGGTCCCTCAAGGCATCACGCCTGGGTTTTCCCATCCGGATCTCCTGGAGAACCCGCTGGAACTCCTCTGCCAAGGGGCCTGATTCCCTGGCAGTTACCCTGGCTAAGGCAGCATCGAAACCTAAGCCGGCTTCAACACTGACTGTCAGCAGATCTAAGAAGGAGGGCAGGCTTTTTTGCATGGCCCCTTGGCGGGCTTGAATCCGCCCTTTTAGCCAAAAATCGGGAAGGAGCAGCCCAAAGCCAAAGCTGACCAGAGCGAACAGCGGCTGCCCAATAGCCTCGGCAAACAGGAACCCCCCGCACGCGGCAGCGATGATCACCACCAGGTACAGGGCCAGGAACTGGCCGGTCTCCAGCCCGCCGGGATTGCCCGCCAGAGTCAGCTTGCGTCTTAAAGAATTGCGCCAACCCACCGGGGTAACCCTAATCAGCCAGCGGCTCATCTCCGTCAAAAGGGGCAATACTGCCCGCTGCAGCAGGGGCTCATCCGGCACAGCAGGCGCCGCAGCCACCACAGCCCTTTCTCCGAAAACCCGGCCTAGACGCTCCTCTACACGTTCTTTAGGTTCATAGACAGCCAAGGCCGCTAGATAGGCCGCCAATGCCACACTGAGGCCAATTGCTGTCAGCAAGAGAGCCAACATCTCTCCATCACCTTACTTACACATTGATCGTAATGATTTTGCGAATAGCGATGATTCCCGCCAGCTGACCGAGAACCCCGATGCCCAGCATAACTTTGCCCATAGGATGCACGATGAGCAAGCTCAAGTAGCTGGGGTTGAGTACCCCGATAAAAGCCCCGATGGCCACCGGCAGTATGCAGATGATCACTCCAGATATGCGGCCTTGGGCGGTGAGGGTCTTAATCTCACCTTGAATCCGCACCCGCTCCCGAATGGTTTCAGCAATGGTATCCAGGATCTCGGCTAAATTGCCGCCCACCTGTCGTTGTATGAGCACTGCCGTCACCATCAGGTCTAGGTCCTCATTGCCGGCCCGGTGGCCCATGGCAGTCAACGCCGTCTCTACTGGAATTCCCAGGTTCATCTCCTGGAGAGCCCGCCGAAACTCCCGGGAGATGGGAGGATCCATCTCCCGAGCCACCATTTCCAAAGACTGCAGGAAGCTGTGGCCGGCCCGCAGGGAATTGGCCATCAAGATCAGCGAATCCGCGATCTGCCCGCTGAGGGCCGACATGGATGCCCGTTCCTTGCGAATCAGATAGAGCTGGGGCAAGATCAGGCCTATTAAGAGAAAAAGCAGCATCTGCAGTAAATCGCCCCGGCTGATAACAACACCCAAGAGGCCTCCCACCAGCCCCACAAAGCCGTTAAAGGCCAGAAACTCGCCGGCCTTCAAGGGTATCCCCGCCCGATGCAGCCGCAGCTCCAGTTCACCCCCTGGGTCCACGGCGATGAGTTTACCCCAGTGGCCCTGCCACCTCTGCCAAAACCCCGCCGCCGGCTTCTCCTCGACAGGCGGGCTCTCAACTGCAGCCGCAGCCAGGGGGCTGTAAGCAGCCCGCTCAAAACGCCTTTGAATGCGGCTTTCATCTGACTTGATGATGAGAAGCAAGTAGACTAGGCCGGTGACTCCGACAAACGCGATTAGTGCCCAAAACATCGTACTGCCCCCTAAAAGCCGCCGAAAAGCTCTGGACTCAGCCAGATGCCAGCAGCCTCCAGCCGGTCCATGAACTTGGGCCGAATACCGGTGGGATAAAAGCTGCCCAAAATTTTGCCCTGTTCATCTACGCCCTGCTGCTCAAAGCTGAAAATATCCTGAAGAGTGATCACATCACCTTCCATCCCCTGTACCTCAGTAACCTGAATGATCTTCCGGCTGCCGTCGCGCAGGCGGCTGGTCTGTACAATTAAGTCGATGGCAGAGGCGATCTGTTCCCGAATAGCCTTTACCGGTAGCTCCATCCCTGCCATCAGCACCATGGTCTCCAAGCGGGACAGCATATCCCTGGGTGAGTTGGCATGGCCCGTTGTCAAGGAACCGTCATGGCCGGTATTCATGGCCTGCAGCATATCCAGTGCTTCACCGCCCCGGACCTCCCCTACTACTATCCGGTCAGGCCTCATCCGCAAGGCGTTCCGCACCAAGTCTCGGATGTTGATGGCTCCCTTTCCTTCGATGTTAGGGGGCCTGCTTTCCAATGACACTACATGGTCCTGCCGCAGCTGCAGTTCTGCCGCGTCTTCAATGGTGACAATCCGTTCATCGTGGGGAATAAAGGACGACAAGACATTGAGCAGTGTTGTCTTGCCGGAACCGGTTCCCCCGGACACCACGATGTTCAGCCTCACCCGCACACAAGCTTCTAGAAACTCGGCAATCTCAGGGGTTAAAGTGCCGAACCCGATCAAGTCTTCTACAGTAAAGGGGTCAGCGGCGAATTTACGGATGGTAAGCACCGGCCCATTTAAGCTCAAAGGGGGAATAATGGCATTGACCCGGGAACCATCGGGCAGGCGGGCATCCACCATGGGCATGCTTTCATCGATTCTGCGGCCCAAAGGGGCGACGATCTTCTCCACGATATGCATCACATGGTCATCATCCCGGAAGGCGACATCGGTGATCTCCAGCCGTCCGGCCCGCTCTACATATACCTGTTTGGGGCCGTTGACCATCACCTCTGAGATTGTGGGATCATTGAGAAGAGGGGTAATGGGGCCGAAGCCCATCACCTCATCGATGATATCCCCGGTGATCCGCTGCCTCTCTGCCGCAGACAAATGATTCGCTTCTTCCTCGATGATCTGCTCAACCACCTCTGCCAGCTTCCGCTCCAGCTCCTGTTTCTTAGCCGGATCTTCGGTTCCGGTAAGCAGCGCTGGATCCACCGCTCCCACCAGCTCTTCGTGGATTTTGCTTTTCAGCTTAACAAAAGGGTCAGCTTTCCGAACCAGAGCCGGCCGGGGCGAAGCAGCCCCAACCTGAGGCTTGGGCTGCCTTACAGCTGGGCCAGATTCCTGATGATGCTTCTTCTCCAATCTCCGAAGGAGTGACATAAGGGTTGTTCACCTCTCCCCGCGGCGGGGCTAGACTACGCCCTGCGGCGGTGCAGAATTCTGCCGAAAAATCCCCGGTTGACCGCTGTTCTTCCAGGGGCTGCCTTTATCTCTTCGCTGCCGGCTAATTCTTGAGCCAGCTCCCGGATACCCTGGCTGATGGGAGCCCTTGGGTTAGATAAAACAAAGGGGACTCCTGTATTGGCTGCTTGGATAGCCAAGCGGCCGTCACTGGGGATTCTGGCGCAGGTAGAGATCCCCAGCTTGTCCTCTAAGAGGCTGGCCTTAATCCCGATATCCTCTGCATCCCGGTTGACCACCAGCTTGGTCTTGTCTACCGGGTAATCCAGGACCCCCTGCATGACATCTAAGCACAAGCGGACATTTTTCACTGTGGGAATGTCTAAAGTAGAGATAATCGCGATCTCATCGGATTCATCCAAGGCCGCTAATACCGGCTCATGGAAGTTCTGGGCCGTATCGATGATGATGAAATCTGCCAAGGGCCGCAGGCTTTCGATTACCTGCTTTACATGGCCGCCCCCCACCAGCTCCGCCTCCTCCGGCCTCATCGGGGCAGCCAGCACCTTGAGGTTCTGGGAGTATTCATATAGACATCCCCGGACTTCTTCAGTGCCCCACTCGCCTGCCTCCACCACATCGACGATAGTCCGGCGGGGCTCGAAATCCAGCAGTACCGGTACATCGCCGAACTGGAGATCCAAATCGACGATGACTACCTCTTTCTCCAGCTCATGGCTGATCAAGGCTGCCAGATTGGTAGCAATGGTGGTCTTGCCAACTCCGCCTTTGGCGCTGAAGACTGTGATGACCTTTCCTTTACGCTCCGGCAGATGGGGGCCGGGAACCACCTGGAGCCAACGCCTCGACTCCCGCTCATAGGCATTGTGCAGAGTGTTTACCAACTCATCGGCTCCGAAGGGCTTGGTCAAATAGTCCCGAGCCCCGGCAGCCATTGCCTGCCGCAAGTACTCCTGTTCTCCCTGGACCGACATCATCACAATGACGCTCCGGGGTACCTCGGCAGAAATCACTTCAGTGGCGGTGATGCCATCTACCGGCTTCATATTGATATCCATCAAGATCACATCAGGCACCAGCGCCCTGGCTTGGTTAATGGCCTCTTCACCGTCGGCTGCTTCCCCCACCACTTCAATATCCTGCTGAAATTCCAGCAGCCGCCTGAGGCTGTCCCGGGTGGGGGCAGAATCATCGACTATCAAAACCCTCAATCGTCGACCCACAAGTGCTGACCTCCCCTCTCCACATCCTCATCACGCCAAAGCTCCAAGTTATCTGCCGGCTCATTGCCCTTGAGGATATGGGGTGTGACAAAGAACACCAGCTCAGTTTGGCCGATCTGGAACTGGTCACTCCTAAACAGCTTGCCAATAATGGGCAAATCGCCTAACAGGGGAACCTTGTGCACTTGTTCTGACTCGTTATTCTCCAACAGTCCACCGATTACAAAGGTAGTGCCGTCCTCGATGTAGATCACCGTCTCCGTCCGACGGGTCTTCATAGCCGGCAGCGTCAGATTATCCACGCGGATGCCGTTGGTCCAGTCTAAAGTAGAGACCTCAGGCTTCAGCTTCACTTCAATGGAACCATCGTCCAGGACAATGGGCAGGATCTCAAGCTTGACCCCATACTCTTTCCAAAGGATCTGCAGCTCCCCATCCTTCGGCACCACCACAGGGATCTCTCCTCCGGAAAGGAAAGAGGCTTCTCTGCCGCTCAGGGTAAGGAGGCTGGGAGCCGCCAACAGCCTTGCTTTGCCGGCATCGACCAGTGCCTCCAGCTCGGTTCCGATGGGCAGCAGCCTCACAATGGATTCGCCGATCATCAGTTCTCCGAAGAGGGCTTTATCCGGGATCAGTACTCCCCTGTCAAGTGATCCCCAAGTGAACCCCAATTTCTCCAGATCGCTACGGCTGGCCTCGATCACCCTCACCTTGATCAGCACTTGGTATGGAGCTGCCACTCGGATGAGGTTCACAACTTCTTTGCCGAAGGCACCGGCGACCTGTACCGCCCGCTCCAGCTGGTTTTGGTCTGTGACTGTGCCTTCCAAGAGCAGCTTCTCCCCGACCAAACTCACCTTTATAGTGGGCAGGCCCAGCACGGCGCCGATGATCTCACTCAAAGAAGGCTCTGGAGCCTGAGGCTTGGGCAAGACTTGCAGGCGGCTTACCACTTGATCAGCAAAGATGCCGGCAATGGCCTCAGCTCCGTGGGCTTCCTCCTCATTGGCGACAGTCCCATCCAGTACTACTGCTCCCTCAAACACCTTGACGGAGATATTAGGAAGCCCAATGGCTTGTTGAACCTTGCTGGCCAAGTCTATTTCAGGTTCATCTAGAGATCCTTCAGCGGCGCCCCCGCTCTCTGCGCCCTCTATAGGGGATTCCCGTTCCAACAGATCATCCTCAGCGAGCTTGGGGCCAGCCGCTCCCGGCAGTTCTCTGGCCGGTTCAAGGGCCGTTGACTGCTCCGGATAGCCTGCCGTCCCCGGCACTTCGCTGGGCAGAGGGCCTAAGGAGCCGGCAGCATCGAGTGGCTTTTCCTCAACTATCGGACTCTCGACCTCGATCAGCGTCACCAGGGGTACCCCGAAGGTGGCGGCCAATCGTTCTGCCCTGAGCTTGCGGAATTCATTGGGCAGCTGGCCCTCGATGACTATGAAGCCGTTAAGCTCATATACCGCAAGGCTCTCCTCAGCCAAAGCGGCGTCCATATCCGGTACCACGGTGCTTAACTCCAAGGGTGGTTCCTCGGGTACCGGCTCTTCGCTGGGCTCTATTTCATCTGCTGCCTCCAGACCCTCTGCATCCTCCTTGAGTACCAAGAGGTCCACAACTTCCAGACCCAAGGCCCTGGCTGCTGTTACCGCCCGCCGCCTTGCCAGTTCCGATGCAGCTTCACCTTCCAAGAGCACCGTGCGGCCGATCAGGGTGGCCTGGATGTTGGGATCCTGGAGATAGTAATCCAGCCGCTCTTTTTCTTCGGTAAAATCCTCCTCGGGCTGCCCCTCTACCTGGAGCAGGTCAATGACCTTTACCGGATAGAGCCCAGCGATGGCCCTGATCCGCTCCCGGGAATGGGCTGATTCAACAGTCCCTTCTAGAAGGACAGCATCCCGGACCACCCGGGTTGAGAGCCTGGGATCTCCAGCTTCTTGCTGGATCTCATGGGCCCAATGGTTGACATCTGGAGCTGGAACCAGCCCCTCCTCTACGATACTTTCAGCGGCACTGTCAGACACAGTTTGAACAGTCTCTACTGGCTGCGGAGAATCCTTACCTTCATCAGTTTCCACAATGCTTGAAGATTCATCGAGGGGCGATTTCGGCAGCTCAACTTCAATAAGGTCGATAACCGTCCGGCCAAAGGCCTTAGCAATGGCCGCTGCCCGTTCCTTTGAGGCAAGGTCGGGAACAGTGCCCTCCAGCAAGAAGGTGTCGCCGGCAATCACCTTGACCTCAACCATAGGAAGGCCGATATGCTGGACGATTTCTTCCGCGAGCCTATCTAGAGAGGCTTCCTGAACAGAGACGTGCAGGAAGTTGAGAACTGGGCTGCCGAAAGTAGAAGCCAGCATTTCTGCTCGCTGGCGTTCCGCTAAGGAAGAGACTTCTCCTTCCAGGACGATACAGCCATTAACAGCCCTAACCTCTATACCGGGCCTTTGGATCACCGCTGCTGCAGCCTCCGCCAGTTCTGCCTCCCCCGGAGCGGCCTTCACCTGCATCAGGTCAATGACTTCACCATAGGCGCTGGCTGCCTTGACAGCCCGCTCCCGCTGGCTCTCATCATCAATGGAGCCATCCAAAATGACTTTGTCATTGAGGATGTTGATCTTCACCTCCGGGAGCCCCAGCTGCTTCCTGAGTTCTGCCACCAACGCATCGGGGTTGGGAACTACCCTCACCCGGTAATAGGCAACTCCTTTCTCCTCCCAAATCTGCAGAGAGGTTGTCCCCACATTGATGCCGTTGATCAGCACCTGCTCAGTGTTGACAACCACCACATCAGCAATGGTTGGATCGGTTACCGCGACCCGCTTTGGTTCGAAGACAGGAAGCAGCAGAGACTCACCCCGAGGTATGATGAGTAATTCCCCGTCAGGGGAGAGGGAGTACTCCTCGGAACTGGCTGCACCGGAGAAGTATATGAATGTAAGAATAAAGACAATTGCAAGGCCCGGCCATTTTCGGCTTCTCATGCTCACCACGGTGATCCCCTTTACCCTAGTTTATTTTGAACGACACGGTACTCCGGTCTGTACCCCGAATAACCTCAACTTTATACTCCGGAGCCGGCTCAACAGGCGGCTGCGGCGCTCTCACGGCTGTCGGCTGAACAACTGGCTGCTGGGCCGCCGGCCGAGCAGCAGCCTGGGAAGCAGTCCTCCCAGCCAATTGTTCGCTGGTGGTGGGGTTTACCCACTCCTTGTCGGCAGCGGTCTCAGGCCTCAATGCCAGCCTGAGCACGCCGGTTTCTTCCGCTAAGGTAAGCCTTTGGGCTTCCGCCAACGTAACCGCCAAGGTGACGGTGGTGGTTACCTTGGGTTCCTTGTCTACCCGCTCCTCCATATCCTGAGCGATGGCCAGTACTTCCACATTCTGGAGCACCGTGGTGGTAACAGCGGAATCGCTGTCAGGACTGTCCATAGTAGCCAAGACATCTACCCGGTCCCCTGGCTTGACAAAACCAGCTACCCCCACAACTTCATTGACAGCAACGGATATTGCCCGTTTGCCGCTGGGAATGACAAAGGTAAGTGAAGGCCTTACCCCGGCAGGCAGGAGCCGGCTGTCGAGAACCTGTTCCCCCCGGACAATGGGGACCTTAGTGATTCGCCCTATTACCTGATTGGGGGTTCTAGCTGCATCGGGATGCCGGGCTGTTTCCGCGACCTGGGCCAGGCGGAGCATGCCGGCGGTCACCTCGGTGCCGGAGGGGATATCGGTGTTGGCGATCATTACTCCTACTTCCCTAACTTCCTGGACATCGCCGGTGTCCTCTATGGTGCGAATGAATGTATACGTTAAGACAGCCGCCATTAACCCCAAGGCGGCAGCTATAAGCAGCAGTTTCCGCTTTCTCAACCCTAGCCCCTCCTATGCCTCCGGTAGGAGGCTGATCATCCAATCAGTTTGTAGCCCCGCAGCCCATAGTCCCCAGCTTCGCCCAACTCACCTGGTACCACAATCCGCAGAAACCTGCCGATGACAGAGCTGCTGCCGCTGTTGCCCTTGCCTTCCCGCAGGGTTCCTTCCAAGAAAAAGGCAGCAAATCCGACGATCTCCACATCGTCCCGGCCGTTGGCTTTGTCATAACCCCGAATCACCGGCACGATAACTACCCGGCTGCATCCCGGTACATAGCTGTCCCATGTGCACTTGGGATAGTGCTGGCACTGATCCAGCCTGTACTTGACGCCTTCAGCAGTAGGCCCGGCCATATTGCCTGGCTCTGTCTCTACCCAGTCCCCTACCGCCAGCCGCTCCTGATAACCATACTTAATCTTGTCTTCATAGTTTGAAGCCCCCCGCCCGCCTAAGCCCAATGCACCGAAGTTACCTCGGAAATGGCCGGGCTGAGTCTGGGGTCCGTGTTTGAGAATGTATTGTTCGCCGTAGATGAAGTTCTGTTCAACAACTCCGAAGGGGACTACTCCTATGTAAGCAGCGATGATGCCGACCTGGGCAGTGGCAGAAGCATGCAGCCTCTGCTGGCCAAGGCCAAACAACCGGCTAAAATAAAGCTGCACATCCCGGACGGCACTGACATTGATTTCACAATCACCGTTTCTCACCGTGACGCTAACTTGATCCCGTTCTGCTCCATTATTGGCTGCATACTGTTTGGCCATTTCCATGGCCATGGCCGGGCTGTACGGCAGGTCCTGCACCCCCGCCAGGGCCGCGGCATCAACGGCGTTGACTAACGCCTGGCGGTTGACGTAAAGCAGGGATACATCCACAACCAAGGCGGAAAAGCCTAAAAGGACAACTAGAAAGAGGGCTGTCATCACTAGGACAGCACCGGAGTCATCGCCGCTAAAGGGAAGTTGTCTTTTCCAGCGTTTAATTGACACAGGGTGCGCCCCCTTTCACCATGCGCCGCTCCCAGACTCAGGACCAGCCTACTCAATCCGCATGATGGTCTTGCCGGTCACTGGGAAGGGATTGGGCAGGATCTTAGAGATAAATGGCACCACCAAGTGGACGCTGTGGGAGACCGATACTTCAATGGATTCCCCGGTCATCCGCTGCCACTTGGCCGGTGAAACTTCAATAGAGAGTTGGCCGGCGGGGATGGAACCAGCGGCTGCCTGTACCCGGCTGGTGATCTCCTTATCCTCTCTGCCCAAAGCTCCGAGGCGCGCCCCCTCCCTCGAAGCGTGGAGCACAGTCAGATACGCATGGCCGATGCGTCCCATCTCCACCGTGGCCAGCAGCAGTGTTAGCAAAATTGTGGCGACAAGGGCCAGTTCTACTAGAGCCTGGCCCCTGTCATCCCGCCCCCCAAATCTGTTCACCATTTCCAACCCGCCAGTGTTATATAGGATGAGAGAGTGAGGTGTTCGAAATGCAATCAGTACTCTCAGCAGCAAGCGGTCCGCTTAGTTGGCATTTGTAAGCTCGGTACTAACCCGTCCCAGAATATCGGTAAGTCCGCCGCGCAATCCTGTTAGAGCAACAATTGCCCCTACAGCTACCAGCGCTATAATCAACCCATACTCCACCATGCCCTGACCCTTTTCATCCTTGAACAACCGTGTCTGCAGATAAAACCTTACCATTGACAGCATTGACAACATTTTGTTTGCCTCCTTGAATTTAGTTGCGCAAACCTTCGCCTCCTGGAGGTAAACCCTTTGTACAACGGAAAACCCGTTGGCGGGCGGCGGCCTACACCAACGGGTACTGGTAAGTACATGTCCTCTGTCCACCCCATAGGCGAGGTGGATGTCCCGTTCTTCGGCGGCCCGACTATCATAGCAGTTTTGCGGCACTGTGAACTGCCTTAGATTCGTAGCTTTGCGTCCCCATCTTTCGAAGGGTTTGCCTTTATCGGAAGCTGGTTTGTCTTGCTGACTAGATTTTCCCACAAGAAAAACTGGAAAAAAATCCGGCAAAAGCCTTAATTTGCCAGGGCAAGAAGCACTATTCGGGCACTTTAGATTGCTGAAATATCTGTAAACGGGACCTTAGACCTATTTCCATGGTGGGATATAACACAAAATGGCACGAAAAATCTCCAAGGGGGTAAAGGGAGGAGCTGCGTAAAGGCAGGGGGCGGAATTGCCTTTACGTAACTTGGCCTAAGTATCTAACCTGCGGCCGGTGACTCCCCGCCTCAGTGCATAGATGGCGGCTTGAGTGCGGTCAGCAAGCTCCAGCTTGCGCAGAATGTTGCTGACGTGATTCTTGACTGTCTTCTCACTGATCATAAGGGTAGCGGCAATCTCTTTATTGCTCTGGCCGCCGACAATGCATTCCAGGATTTCCCTTTCCCTAAAGGTAAGGCGGTCGAGCAAGCTGCGGCCCTCGTCATCTCTGCTGCGAGCAGGGCTTGGCAGTACCGAACTGCTTCTGCCGTTGCTTTGCCATTCCACTGCCGCGGCAGTCTCTGTTTGGGCCTGGGACAGCCGTCCAAACTCCTCCAAGACCTTCTCCAGCAGCGGCGACCGCAGATAGGCATGCCCCTTGTTGACCGTGCGGATAGCCTCGGCGAGATTAGCCGGATCCACATCCTTCAACACATAGCCGCTGGCACCAGCTTGCAGCACCTGGAACACATACTCATCATCGGAATGAATGGTCAAGACGAGAATCCTTGTATCCGGTGCCGCGTCTTTAATCATTTGAGTGGCTTCCAAACCATTAAGGCCCGGCATATTTATGTCCATCAGGACAACATCGGGACGGATCTCCTTGGTTAAAGCCACTGCCTCGTCTCCGTCTGCAGCCTGGGCCACCACCTCAATGTCGCCTTCTAGTTCCAGAATGCGGCACAGGCCCTGCCGCAGAAGTGCGTGATCATCTGCAATCAGTACTCTTATCCGATCCAACAGCCACCCTCCTTTGCAGTGTATGCTATTCTCCAGAATTAATCGGTATGGAAGCAACTACCGTCGTACCTTCTCCCCGGGCAGATAGAATCTTCAAGTCTCCACCCAGGAGGTCTACCCGTTCTCCCATGGACATCAGCCCGTAATGGCTGCCGTATTTGGCCCTCTGCCTGGCATCTTCCACATCGAAACCCACCCCATCGTCTTCCACCTGCATATTGATTTGGTTCTCTGTGAACTCCAGCCTGACCAGGATCCGGTTGGGATCTGCATGCTTACGGGCATTGTTGATCGCTTCTTGGATCAATCGGAAGATGGTGACTTCTACTGTGCTCAGCAGGCGCTTCTCCTTGCCGAGGACTATCAGTTCGACATCGATGTCGGCGTCTTCCTTCACCGATTCGATAAACCGCCGTACAGTGGGAACCAATCCCAGATCATCCAAAGCCATGGGGCGCAAATCAAAGATGATGCGGCGGACGTCTACCAGGGCTTCTTTGACCATGGACTTGAGCTGTACCAGCTCATTGGCCAGATCTTGCCGATTGCCGTTCAAGAGCCGTTCACAAATCTCCGCCCGGAGCACGACATTGGCCATGGCCTGGGCCGGGCCATCATGGATATCCCGGGCGACCCGGCGGCGCTCATCCTCTTGGGCCTGGATGATCCTGGTTGCCAGCACCGATTTCTTCTGGAGGCTGTCGATGGTCTCCAAAGCGTCCTCCAGGTTGCCAACCAAGAGGCTCATGGCTGCCCCGACATGCTTGGCCATGTGGGTGGCCTTGGCCACCAGCTGAGCGAGATTGCGCAGGCTGCGCTCCAGTTCATCACGCTTCCGTCTCAGGGCAGCTTCTCTTTCCCGGGCCACTGCCACCTGGACCTGCAGCTCATGGGTTTCTTCGTAGACCCGCTTGATCTCGGCTTCACTGTAGCGTTCAAAATCTCTGTTGACCACCGCCAAGCGGGTTTTGGCCACCCGAAGCAGCCGCTCCAGCTCATCTACTTGCTTGACGCAGGCAGCTGCCTCCCGGCGGATCTCTTCATATTGAACCTGTACCCGCTCATATTCCGTCTGTGCCGCTTCTGCAATACCATAAATCTGGTCCCGGCTCTCGGACAAGGTTGCTACAGTCTGCTGAAAGATCTGATCAATTCCTTGGGCGTCCAATGCTGGTCTACGAGCCACAAGAACAGCGCTCCTTTACTCGCTTCTGACCTCTCCCAAGCTTTCGATATCGAGGGCATCTGCTCCTGCCCATTCTTTCCTCCAGTTTTCGGAGATGAGCAGTAGAGGCAGCCCTTGGAAAGCCGCCTCTGACCGTTGCCAAATTTTGCTAGCCTCTAGCGGTTTTCAGTACATCCGCGCAACTGCAGTGCCCGCCCCGCTCCAGCGGTATGGCAGACACCATTTTGTAGATGAGTTCTTTAAGTTTGTGGTTGTTTTCTTCAAACACCTTGAGAACTGCTTCATGGCTTACCGGCTCAATGGAAGGATCGTCTTCCAAACCAGCATCATAATCTGTGATCAAGGCGATGTTCACATAACAGATCCCCAGCTCCCGCGCGAGCATCCCCTCTGGGTATTGGGTCATATTGATAACTTCCCAGCCGTGGCTGCTAAACTCCCGGCTCTCCGCCCTGGTGGAAAAGCGGGGCCCTGAGATAACAACTACTGTTCCCCTTTCATGGATGGCGATGCCCAGCTTCTTGCCTTCATCGATGGCGATCTGCCGCAGCTCATCACAGTAAGGGTCTGCAGCACTGATATGGGTGGTGATGGGGCCGTCGAAAAAGGTGTCTTCCCTGCCCCAAGTCCGGTTGACAAACTGATCGGTTACCACAAAATCTCCCGGCTTAACGTGGGGCTGGAGGCTGCCGGCCGCGCAGGGGCCGATGATCCTGCTTACACCCAACTCCCGCATGGCCCACAGATTGGCCCGGTAATTAATCTTGTGGGGCGGAAAGCGGTGGTCTTTGCCGTGGCGGGGCAGGAAGGCCACCCGTTTGCCTTCAATGACAGCCAGGGCAATCCTGTCACTTGGTGAACCATAGGGAGTCTCAATCCATACTTCTTCAACATCGGGAAGCAGTTCATAGAAGCCTGAACCGCCGAAAATCCCGATATCTGCCTTATGAGTCAAGT
>LFTN01000136.1:4519-9868 GCA_001513495.1 Clostridiales bacterium DTU087 | reverse complement strand
TCACCAGCCGCACATCCTCCTGAAAAACCCGCTGCCATAGGTCTGCGATCTGACGAGCGCCAACCAGTTCCTCGCCGTTGGCTGCCAGCGCGTTCTCCGCCGCCCTAGCCTCGTACTTAGCCCTTTCCACCTCTTGAGTAAGCCGCTTGATCTCTTGCGGCAGCGCCTCTAGGCGGCTCACCATGGCAGCTATCTTGGCGCGGATCTCCTCCGCACCTAGCTCCTCTAGGCGGTGAAGCACTTGTTCTAGCTGTAAAGCCAGCCGTTCTTGCTGCCCTGCCAGTGAGTTGATTTCACCCTGCACCTCGTCCACATCTAGCTGAACACTCTCTAAACTTTGCCGATCGTGACTTAACCGCGCCCGGCAGTTCAGACAATCCTTATGAGTCAGTTGCAGATCCTGCAAATGCCGTAGATAGTCTTGCATCTTCCGCCGTGCCGAGGCATACGCCGCTTCATCGACTGCCAGGTTCAACCCCTCGGCATGCCGTGTCACCATCTCCCTTGCTCTTTGCCAATCCGCAAAGAACGTCTTTACCCTCTCGTTTTTCGTACCCACATCACGCACCCAGGCCTCAGTCTCTCTTTTCGCTTGCTGCCAGCTGAGGTGGGCCTCGCCCAGATCCCGATCTGCGGGAAACCCCTCATAGTCCGTAGACAACTGCCTCTGCCGCCGCGCTATTGCCTGCCCCTCGCCTTGGATATTCTCTAATTCTGCTTCCAGCCGCGCCAGCTCGGATTCTAGTTCTTCTATCTTCTGCAAGCGGTATCGCCGCCGCGCCTCTTTACCGATATAGATCGATTGCTCCGTACTGGGAGCATGTCCATAAAGAGGCCCCAGATGATAGATACCATCTAGATCCAGCAGCGTGGCCCCACCTTCTAGCTCTGCTTGGCATAAATCACCTTCGGTCCCTATTGCTAAGTCGAAACTGACCTGCTGAGCGCCGTCTCCTGCGGCCTGTGCCTCGGTATCCAGGCCCCGCACGGCAATACTAGCTAGAATGGCGGCAATATCCTTCGAGCTGACACCGCTTCCTTCTACCGGAGTCGGATAAAGCAGATCCGCCAACGTAGTAGCAACATATCTGGGCATGCGCCGAGGCTGAATGATTCTATCCGAGTTGGGTGTCGGTGCCTCATAGCCTTGGGGAATAATCAAGGCATCCAACAGCCCCATCTGCCCGATAGCTGCCTCGATCCGCTCCCGCACACTATCTGGCACATGTTCCTTAAACTCCACCGCAGCAAAAAAGGGAGTGTGGGGAATGCCCCTGGCTGTCAGTTCTGCTCGGGCCGCTTCGGTGTCGGGGTGGCGCGGCGGTTCTACGTCTTTGGCAGCCTTGAGCTTGCGCAGCTCCGTTTGCTTTTCCCTGATCGCTTGCTCCTGCAGCTCCATTTGATGGCGATTGGCCACCAACGCCCTTTCCAGTTCCTGATACTGGCGATGATAAGCGCCCTGAACTGGGGTTTTGACATCTTCAAAGCGGTACTCATCATAAACACTCATCAGCCGCTGGCATGCTGCTTGCACTTCGGCAGCCAAAAGGCTCAGCTCACGGGTGCCTTCCCGCCACTGGTGAAAAGCAGTTAGCCAGGCGGCCTTTTCTTCTTCGAACACCTCTCCCCAGCGCCGTTCTTCCCCTTGCGCCCGATGGAGCCGCATGCGGGCTTGGGCTAACTCCCGATCAGCTTCCTGGTATCGCTCTTTAGCCTGCATCTCTTCTCTGAGCAGCTCCAGGCCCTTTTCCAACTGCTCCAGGTATTCAGCGGCATCCTGACGCCACAGGCGGAAATCATAGTCCACTGCCCACTGGCGGCGAAACTCCGACTCTGACACCGCATGATAGCGAAAGCCGGCCGCATCTGCAGTTAAATCAAGTGTGGCTAGAAGATCCTCTAGCCTAGCATCACTAGCTGCCAGCTTCTGCTCCTCTGCTCTAATGCTTTCTTCCAGCCGCATCTCACTTTGCTTTTTGTGCTCCAAAGACTCGGCTTTTCTCTGCAGCTGAGCCTCCGTCTCCTGCAGCTGTCCTTCCAGCTGCTGTTTCTGAGCTTCTGCTTTAAACACATCATGATCCCGTAGTTCTTGCACTTCCTGGCTCAATACCTGCTGCTCCAACTCAACGTCACGCAGCGCATCCGCTGCTTGCTGTCCCTGCTCCTGCCATTCATCCAGCTGCTGCCGAAGGCTGTCCGCGCGTCTCACCAACTCCTTACAGCGTTTCTGGCTTTGCAGCAGGCCCTCTGCCTTCTCAGCCAATACGAACTGGTTATAGGCATCATACTGGCGGCAGATACGCTGCAGCGAACTCTCTACCCGCCGCAGCTGTTCTAACTGCTGCTTAGTCTGGTCCATACTTTCAATGGTGTCGGCCAGCGGCCGCAGCTCGTCATCTGAGAGAGCAGGCAGCGAATCATTGAGAATCTCGTAGATGACTGTCGGCTTAAAATCCTTAGACAGTTTGGGGCTTCGCAGCTGAATCAAGAGCTTAATCAAGTCTGCATAGGCATCTAGTGATTCAAAGCCAAAGACGTAGCGGTTCACCAGTTCCATATATTCCCCTTGAGTACGCACCACCTTACCGCCGTCACCAATGAGGCTCTCCAATTCTCTACGGGAGAGGGGAATTTTCTGCTCTTTGCCATCATCTACATCGTATTCGGTCTTATACAGGTAAAGGTCATGGCCGAGGCGGCGGTTATCGTGGATGACAAACCCCCAAAAATCCAACGGAGCATGGTTCTTGGCCTGCAAGCCAATGCCGGTGGTTAAATACTGCTGAACGCCTGCCCGCTTATACTCCAGGAAAAGATAGCCGGTGCGCTCGTCCCGTTCCACGAGCTCCTTTTCTCCCAAGAGATAGTCTTCGATGCGCCGGGCCCGAGAACCAAAGGGGTCCAAACGGTCGGGGCTTTTCTTGCCATCAAGGAGAAGCGGTATCAGGCTTTGCATAGTCACCGACTTGCCAGAACCATTGCTGCCTCTGAGCAGCAGCTTCCCATCAGCAAAATGAAATTCTTCTTCATCGTAATACCAGAAGTTGACTAACCCAGCCCGATACATCTGCCACTTGCTTTTCATCTATACCACCTCAGACGTTGACCCTAACCCGCTCAAGCATTCCGAGCCCACTACCGAGCTCACTAATGCTGATAGTCCCTTTCTCAGCACGTCCTTGCACCTGGCCCCGCTCAGCCAGCCAGAAGGTATGGAGGCATTCTAGCGGAGCCCATTCTCCGGTTCCTTCTCTGTAGATCTCATTCTGCGGAAAAGTCATCGGGGTACCGGCCAATGGTTCGGGCCAACAGGGGCAGAAGCAAAACCATCCCTGTCTCCGCCTCGACCTCGAGCATCTTCCACTCCATGAGTAGGTCTTTTAACTCCTGCGCCGTAGCCGCCACCGACGCCTCCCGGTGCTGTTTACTCCATCCGGAGCCATATCTTACACGGCAAGCATCTACCAGGTTCTCATAGTCAACCTGGGTGAGCCGCACACAGCCGCGGTCATCAACTAGAAGCTCTTCATCCTCGACCAGTTCTCGGATGAGCCCGCCAAAGTGCAAAGCGACATCGGAAATGGCTTTGTTGTCAGGGAAAAAAGCAAACCTAGCTCGGCGCTCCGGTAGAGTCAAAAGGGCGGCATGCTGATATAACTCGAATTGAAAGGGTGTATGGCTTTCAATGTCCTCCCGAATCCGCTGGCGGTAGTTGCGCAGGTAAGCAAAATCCGACTCATCCAGTTGCCAGCGGTACATCACCGGGGAAAGAAATAGCTGCCGATAGACCCTGCGGCGCCGCCAAGGGCCGATTTCAGCGTCTCCTTCCCCTCCGTTGGGTGCCGCAATACCTTGCAGATCCCTTTGAGCTAGCGATTCGCGGGGTAGAGAACGCATAAAGTAGCGGGAGACGGCGGGCACCTCATACAGCACCTCGTAGTCTTCAGTATTGCTAAACTCGGCCACATCCCCCTCCACCACTTGGAGAATCCCCAGCTCGGCGGCATAAACCAGCACCCGCACCAAAGCCCGGCGGTGCTCATAGTGAGTCCAGTCCAAACCATCTTCACCCGGGTAGGCAGCGCTGAGCTCCTCACAGAGTTCGCTCATCAGAAACTGCTCATCCACACTCTTGCTCTCCAAATAAGCCAGGAGACAGCACAATAAGGCATAGTCCCTGGGATGCTGAAAATCCCGGATACCCATCCACGGCTCTGGGCGCACGGGGATTTTCTCCAACTTAGCAAAATACGGGTGGACGATTAGGTGAAACCCGAGCTTCTCGAGGAAGTAAGAACGCAGCACCGGTTCACGTTCCCGCACCATCTGGTATTTGTCCGGCTCTCTTTCCCGCAGGATCCAGAATTGTTCCAAAAGATGCTCCGCCGCCTCTTGAGCTGTTTCATCAAAAGCTCTGCTGCTATCCAAGTCCATTGTTATCCCCTTTACTCTTTGCGCAGCCTCTATGGCCCATCGTGGATAGAACCACTTACCCTAAAAGCTGCTAAGCTGCCACAAAGGAGCCCCGCTCAACGGCATCCTCACGAGACTGCTACCCTGCTTACATCAATCCATTGCTTATTCAAGAAACCGCAAGCAAAAGTTGGGCATTTGCATGGTTCCATCTTCACAGCGGAGGGTGATATACTCATCCCCTAACAGGGACAGCTGGATCTTACGCCCACTTTCAGTCTTAGCAACTCCGTCATGTGCTGCCATGCAGCGCTCGATCCAGGCTAGAAGGGTTTTACGCACGTGGGATTCGATGGGCGGCAGCTCCCTCAATATGATCTGATTCTTATTGACAATACTCTCCAGCAGCTGACTTTCTGCCGCCTTCTGGTCAAGATATTCCTGCAAAAGATCGGTCTTCTCGGCCCCGTGTGCAACAATGGCACCTAGGCGGGTGCGAAATCGGTATTGGCGAATGCGTGGTTTAGTGATCAGGACAGTCGGTGCCTCATCCCAAATGGTGCCATCAATATCTTCACTGAGCCTCACGTCAGCATAGAGGTGGCGGGTGTGGGCAGCACCGAACACACAGGCGGCGACTCTGTGGGCGGTATCGATATCTTCAATATCCGCAAACCAAGTAGCAAGATCGAGATATTCTTGGCGGCGGCTGCGCAGGTTGTGATGGCGCTCTCCTAGTCTTTGAGCAAAACGAGTGATCCGGCGGATAGCCTCATTCGTTTGCTTTTGCAGATACTCTTGGTCACTTTCTTGACCATCTACACCTAGGAACCAGCTCTTAAGGCTCTGCCACTGGCCTAATACCCTTTGCTCTAGCATGTGCCTTTCTGGCTGTGCATCGAGACGTGGTATACTTAGCTGGTATGTCGCCACGGC
>LFTN01000136.1:0-4469 GCA_001513495.1 Clostridiales bacterium DTU087 | reverse complement strand
CTCGATTTTCAGTGAGCTCTGCTGCAGGGCCACCATAAACTGGCGCAAGTACTCTGTTAGAGTATCCTTGTACACCAGGAGCACCTCGGTGCGCATCAACTCTTCGACCTTCTCGCTCTCGAGATGGGCAAGGTAGTCGGTAGCGTTCTCGGTCAATTTGCGGAAATCATCGTAGACGTCTTCCCACAGACGGTTAGTCTCCTCCGATGATAACTCACCAACGGCATAAGGCGAAGAAGACCCGGCCGGCAGTGTTCTCGTCAAGCGCAGCAGCGCCTCCAAAAGGCGCTCAAACAGCGTTCTCTCCAGAGAACCGCGCATAGACCCCACCATATTCTCCAGATTCTGTACCATCCGTTCAATTTCAACAGTATAAGGGGTACACTGATAGCGAAAACGCCGGCGCTTAAACTCCTGGATAGTGCTTACCCGCCCCGTTTCCTGCCGGGGAATGAGGTTTCCCCAGTTAACTAATTGATTGAGGTCTTGCTGGAGTTGTTCTTCTGTGTAATTGGCAAAATACTGGCTGGCCTTAAGATGCTCGTAGACTTCCTCGGGCAAAAGGTAATGGCGGAGGCGCTCGTGTTGGATATAAAAATACCGTAAAATCGCTCGGTATCGCCATGCATTCTCGGCGGTTAAATAACTGGCCTCCAAGATGGGTTTCAGCAATTGCCCATTGAGGCTCTCATGATGCATAGTATGACCCCACCTACAATCGTTATAAGCCGGTGAAAGGAGGACGTGGGACTATCACTACAGTTGATTCCACACTGTCAAAGCAGTCTCCTGTCTAGGCGGCCACGGGCCTTTGAGGAAAAAGCTATTATGGGCGGAGACCAACTACAGCCATTAACTAGCCGAGGAAATGTGAGAGGAGAGACTTGCAGAGCTCCCCATTGCCGGTAACATCTCTACTCAGAGCGGGTGACTTTGCTTATTCTCTGGAGCCTGCCGGGTTCTAGCCCTTTCCGTTCTGCTATCCCTGTACCCAGCAGCTCTGGTACTAATATAGAAAGCAAAGGAGACAGTTCCTCTTTCACCTGCGGCAGTTGGGAGACGAACAAGCTCTCCATTGAGGGAACCTGGACGGATGGATCAGTAACCAGCCAGGTGGGTGAGCCAAAGGCCGCACTATCTCGGGCTAGCTTAACTAAAAGGTGCGCAGTCCTGCCTGAAGGTGCGAATACGATTGTGAGCAAATGCGGACCCGCTGCCTCAATGGGGCCGTGGCGAAACTGGCCGGC
The DNA here is from genome assembly GCA_001513495.1 of Clostridiales bacterium DTU087. Lineage (GTDB taxonomy): Bacteria > Bacillota > Limnochordia > DTU087 > DTU087 > DTU087. The sequence goes on along the minus strand of LFTN01000136.1, from coordinate 3,222 downwards.
ACTCAAAGCTGCAGCCGGCATTTGAGTCATTTCTTGGGTAATCAGTGCACCCTGCAGGGCACTCACCAAACCGGGCCCTCGCCCGGCAAAGGCCGCAGAGTGAAAGTCACCAAATTGGGGTAGGAATCTGTCTACCTCTTCCGCAATAGTTTCAGTCAACTCTTCAAGCAGATCAGCGATATTAGAGGCGCTGCCCGCTGAAAAGACACTCTCATCCAGTACAGCATCTGCCAGCAAGTGCAGAAGCGCCATGGTAGCGACAAAGGTCTTGGAGGAGGTACCTTCCTCCTGACCAGCAAGCAGCGGCAAGACTATGTCACCCATACCCGCAAGGCGGCTTTGCTCATCATTGGTGATGCAAATCAAAGGCATCGACTCAGGCCGAGCTTCTGCTGCCAAGCAGGTCTCAGCACTCTCACCAGATTGCGATATTGCCAGCATCACCATATTATCCGACAGCATCCCCCGCTGATAGTGATAGAGCTCACTGGCATCACGGTTAATAACCTTAAGCTGAGTTTGGTTTAAGCGCTGAACTAATATCTCGCCTGCAAAATGTGAGCTCCCCATCCCAACTACCACGAGGATCTGGTTGCTCCGAACTAGTTCTGCTGCTTCCTGTAATCTAGGCGCAAGCCCCGTCTCATAGGCATCAACAAGCCTTCTGAGCACTGCAGGCTGCTCCCTTACTTCGTCCATGAAGGTGGATTTGGCCGTCATCTGAGTCAACTCCTCATGCAGCTGCCTATTGGACCATCTAAGCATATGGAAGTCCAAGCAGGTCGCATCAATCTAACCCCTTGCTTAGCCCTTTCCCCAAGACAATCCTGCTAACACCTGCCGGTATAGTCTCCGAGTCAATCCATAGATGCATAGGCAAACCGGCTCCTCTGCAATGATGGATTAGCATTCCACTATCGCAAAGGAGCCGGATGTGTGGTCATTCGAACCCTCTCTCTTTCGTTCTGAGCCCCTTAAGCGCTCTCCGCGAACTGGCTTCTGTACAGCTCATAGTAGAATCCCCTAGCAGCCAGCAGCTCTGCATGGGTTCCCTGCTCAATTATCCTCCCTTGATCCATGACGAGGATCACGTCAGCATTCCGTATAGTCGACAAACGATGAGCGATGATAAAACTAGTGCGATCTCGCATCAACTCAGCCATGGCAGCTTGGATCAGCACCTCGGTGCGGGTATCCACAGAGCTGGTAGCTTCATCTAGAATCAGAATCTGGGGATCCGCTAGAAAAGCCCTGGCAATGGTCAAAAGCTGCTTCTGGCCTTGGGAGATGTGAGAGCCTTCCTCATCCAGCACTGTATCATACCCATCAGGCAGCGTCCGCACAAACTGATCAACGTAAGCTGCCTTAGCTGCTGCCTCGATCTCCTCCTGGGTGGCAGACTCTCGCCCATATGCCAAGTTCTCCCGAATGGTACCGGTAAACAGCCAGGTATCCTGGAGTACCATCCCGAAAAGCCTCCGCAGGCTGTCCCTGGTCAGATTGCGGATATCTATACCGTCGATCAAAATGGCCCCATCGTCGATCTCATAAAATCTCATCAAGAGATTGACCAAAGTTGTCTTACCTGCACCGGTAGGCCCGACGATGGCCACGGTCTGCCCGGGTTGTATCTCCAGGTTCAGATGCTCGATCAGGGGGACATCAGGCTGATAGCGGAAGGATACGTCTCGAAACTCCACATGTCCCCTCACCCGCTCAAGGGCTGCCGGATGCTTGGTGTCAGGTGCCTCTTCCGCTTCATCCAACAGCTCAAACACCCGCTCAGCAGAAGCCACCGTGGACTGCAGGACGTTGAATATGCTGGCGGTCTGAACTACGGGCTGGGTGAACTGCCGCGCGTACTGGATAAAAGCTTGTACATCACCGAGCCGCATTGTCCCTGAAGCGACCCGCATGCCCCCAATCACGCAGATAGCCACGTAATTCAAGTTGTTGAGCAGCTGCATCATAGGGCGCACTGCACCAGAGACAACCTGCGCCTTGAAACTGGCATCAAATAGGCGTTGATTCTCCTGGTCAAAGGCTTGGATCGCTGCTGACTCCTGGTTAAATGCCTGCACAATGCTGTGGCCGGTATACACTTCTTCAACCTGACCGTTCAGCGCACCGGTACTCTCCCACTGGGCTCTGAAATAAGCTTGGGATTTCCGGCCGACCAGTGCAGTCAATGCTCCGCTAATGGGGAGGATAGTCAAGGACAGCACAGTCAGCAGCGGACTAATGATCACCATCATGATCAGGACACCGATGAGGGTTAACGCCGCTTGAACCAGCTGGATGAGGCTCTGCTGCAGCGTCCCGGCAATATTGTCAACATCGTTGGTGACCCGGCTGAGGATCTCCCCCCTGGCGTACTGATCGTAATACCTCAGCGGCAGCCGGGAGAGCTTCTGATCGATCTCCTGCCGCAGGCTGTAGGTGACCCGCTGTGAGACATCTGCCACCAGAGACTGCTGCATCCAATTACACAAAAACCCCGCTGCATACACTCCCGCCAGAAGCATCAGGAGCCTGCCGATGGCAGAGAAATCTACTCCAACTCCCGGTTCAATTTCCATACCCTGCACCATCTGCGCCAGCTGGTCCTGCCCCCTGCTCCGGAGCAAGTCCACCGCCTCTGCCTTACTGATGCCGCTGGGCAGCTGCCTGCCAATCACACCTTCAAACAGCAGGTTGGTGGCTTCCCCAAGGAGCTTAGGCCCCACCACGTTGAGAATAATGCTTAGGAGAATAAGGATAGTGACAACGGCTAACAACAGGCGGTGAGGCCGCAAGTAGCCCACTAGTCTTCTTAAGGAGCCGCGAAAGTCCTTGGCCCGCTCCACAGGTGCACCGGCGCCTCTAGGGCCGCCCAGCCGCGGGCCTCCGGGGCCCCCTGACCTTACCGAGGATCGAGACGATGCTTTATTTGGTGCTGCCTTGTCTGTCATGCGACTTCATCCTCCCCCAGCTGTGAACGGACGATTTCCCGGTAGACCTCACATCGCTCCACAAGTTGAGCATGGGTGCCTATACCGACAACTGTCCCTTGATCCAGTACAATGATTTGATCAGCATTCATGATAGTACTGACCCGCTGTGCAACGATTAGCACCACGGCATCTTTGACTTCATTCATGAGCGCCTGCCGCAAGGCCGCATCAGTGCGGAAGTCCAGAGCAGAGAAGCTGTCATCGAAGATATAGATCTGTGGGCGTTTGA
>LFTN01000231.1 GCA_001513495.1 Clostridiales bacterium DTU087 | reverse complement strand
GGCATCAGCATCGGCTTCTCCCTCAGGTTCAACCGGATTGTCCTCAGCTGCTGTTTCCACCGGCTGCTCCTGAGCAGCATCCTGAACAGCATCCTGAGCTGCATCGGCCTCAACCTCGGGATTAGCCTCCACAGCCTCCTCGGTCACCGTTGCCGCCTGGGCATTTTTTACTTCCTGTTCCTGCATTCCGTCAAACTCTGTCATCCGTTGCACTACCTCCTCAATGAGCCAGTTAGGCGTTGAAGCGCCTGCGGTGACACCTACCTTATCTCCCGGGCGGAACCAGCTTGGTTCAATTTCATCAGCCGTTTCGATATGGTAAGTGCGTGCTCCGCTTTCCTGGCAAATCTGCGCCAATCTAGTGGTATTGGCGCTATTGCGTCCCCCCACTACCAGCATGACATCAACTCGAGATGCTAACTCCCTTGCTGCCTGCTGTCTACGGGCGGTTGCAGTACAAATTGTGTCATAAAACTTCACTTCCCGGGCTTTCCCCACCAACTCAGCTATACAAACCCGGAAATTAGACAAGGATTGCGTTGTCTGGGCCACTACCCCATAGGTTTCACAGGTGGGAAGTGCAGCAGCCTCTTCCGGGGTCGCAACGACAATCCCGGTGTTGTCAGTTGCCCCTAGGATGGCAATTACCTCAGGGTGTTCCCGGTCACCAACGATCACTACCTGATAGCCATCTTCCCTAAGCTGGGCTGCCCAGGTCATAGCTCGTACTACAAAGGGGCAAGTAGCGTTCACTACTTGTAAGCCTTTTCCTCGGGCACGTTCTATGGTCTGGGGGGGCACACCATGACTTCGGATAATGACCACGCCGCTGTCAATGTCTTCTATCTTATCAGCTACCTGGATGCCCAGTCCAGATAAGCGGGCTACAGTCTGGGGGCTGTGGATCAAAGGGCCTAACGTGCTGATGGGAACACCTTTGTTCTCCTCCGCTGTTTTGATAGCCGTCTCGATGGCCCGCTTTACCCCAAAACAGAACCCTGCATTATCCGCTAACTCAACAATCAAGCCATCTTTTCCCTCCTGCCAGTAGTATTGGCCAC